>JANOFY010000495.1:0-11663 GCA_031413895.1 Planctomycetota bacterium
GCCCGACAACGTCACGCCGCGCTCGCCGATCAATTGATCGAGACCGTTCGGAAACGTCGCGACCTCGTCGGTCATGCACGCGAGGTCGACGAGTTCACGCAGGCGCTCCTCCGAGAGCGGCTCCTCCGCGCCGAACGCGATGTTGTCGCGGTAGGGCTCCGAGAACAGGAAGCTGTCCTGCGGCACGTAGCCGAGCGCGCCGCGCAGCGTCGCGAGCGAGAGCGAGCGAATCGGCACGCCGTCGAGTTCGATCTCACCTTGCGAGTCGAACAGGCGTCCCAGGAGCAGCAAGAGAGTGGTCTTGCCCGATCCTGTCGGGCCGACGACGCCGACGACGCTTCCCGCCGGGATGTCGAGCGTGATGTCGTCGAGCGCGGGTCTGTCGGCGCCCTCGTACGTGAAGTGGACGTGCCGCAGTTGCAAGTGACCGCGCACCGCTGCGAGCGGAGTGGGCACGGCCGGCTCCTGGATCTCCGAACGCGCATCGAGCAGCTCGTCCACGCGTTTCGCGCTCGAGAGCGCGCGCGGATACATGCCCGCGATCCAGCCGACGGCGATGATCGGCCAGAACACCTTGAACGTGAGGTCGATGAACTTGAAGAGATCGCCGGCCGGCAGCGTGCGGTCGATCATCGCGAGGCCGCCGATCACGAGGATCGCGACGAACGTGAAGTCGTTCGCGGCGTGCGTCAGCGCGTGCGTCAGCCCGCGCGAGCGGCCGAGCTGCACTTGGTTGACCCTGTTCCGCTGCGACGCCGCGTCGAACTTCGACACCTGCTGCTCTTCGCGGCCGTAGCCCTTCACGATGCGGATGCCGGAGAAGTTCTCCTGCGCGCGATGGCTGATGTCCGCCAAGGATTCCTGGACGGCTTCGCTGTACTTGTGCAAGCGCGGCGTGAACACCTTCATGCCCAGACCCATCAAGACCAGCGGGAGCACCATCGCGGCAGCGAGCGGCGCGTTGAGCGAGAAGAGCAGCGCCATGCTCACCGGAATCATCACGAGGGCCCCGAGTGTGTACATCGCGCCCGGCCCGAGGAACATGCGGATGTTCTCGACGTCGGACGTGACGCGCGACACGACGTCGCCCGAGCGGCTCTTGTTGTGGTACGCGAACGAGAGCGAGACGAGCTTGTCGAAGAGCTCTTGCTTGAGCTCGTTCTCGACGTAGCGCGACACCGCGACGATCCACCAGCGCTGCAAGAAGCGGAACACGCCCTTGAACGCCGAGAGACCGATCACGATCCAGAAGGCTTTCGGCAGGATCTCGGCGCCGGATCCTTGCCGCAGGTCGTCGAGCGCATCGCCGATCACGATCGTGATGCCGACGTCGCCGAGCTGCGCCAGCGGGATGCAGAGAAAGCCCGGGATGAGCTGGCGCTTGTGGCGCAGGAAGCGCCGGAAGAACTTCCACAGTCGGCGCACGGCGATCAGTCTTTAGGACGCAGTGCGCGCACCGACTCGATCATCCGCAGGAGTTCGGCGTCGAGTTCGTCCGTTCCTTGCACCGCCGCCGCGCGCAGCGTGGGGAACGTCTCCGATCCGTAGCCGTCCTCGAGACCGGGCGTCCACAGGGGATTTCGGTACCAGGGTCGGCTCGGAACGCCGGCCTCCACCGAAAGCGCCGCGTAGAACCGTCCGCTGCCGATCGGGCCGGATGCGTTCGCGAGCTCGTCGAAGCTCGTCGCCAAACGCTCGGCGCGCTCGGCGCCGAGCCAACCGCCGACTTCGCCGGGGCCGACTTCCGCGCCCGCGGCGCGTGCCAGTCGCGCGAGCTCGCGTGCCGCTTCGTTCGGGTCGAACGACGAGCGGCCCGCGCGCGCGAGCTCGGTGAGCAACTCGTCGAACACGCGACCGAGTGCTTCGTGGCCGACGAAGCCCGGATCGATGTACCGGTCGACATGCGCGAAATCGTCGAACGTGGTGTGGTACTGCCCGCCCGCGGCGCCGCCGAAACCGACCTCGAGCATCGGCAGATTCAAGTGATGGACGAACGCGGCGAAGTCCGAGCCCGATCCGGGCAGCGAGAAGCGCGGACCTGTTTCACCGGCGGCCTCGACCCATTCGTCCCACAGGGTCGCGGGTTGGGGTTCGGCCGCGCGCGGTACCGCGGGCAGCGCGCGCAACACGCGCTCGAGCGTGCCGAAGAGTCCCGGCGATCCCGTCGCGCCGCGGAACTTCGTCCCGTGCACGCCGACGTCGGCGTTGACGTACGCGACGCAGCGTTCGCGCAGCCAAGCGGCGTTCGCCTCCGCCCACTCCGTACTGCCGATCAAGCCGAACTCCTCGGCGTCCCAGAAGCCGAGCAAGATCGTGTTCGCGGGGCGTTCGCCGGCGCGCGCGCGTTCGCCGAGATGCGCCGCCGCGCGCAGCAAGGCGACGGTGCCCGCGCCGTCGTCGTTCGCTCCGCGCACCCACGCGTCGCGGTGCGCCCCGGCGATCACGACGTCGTCGCTCGCGCCTTGCAGACGACCGATGACGCTGACGATCGTGCGCAGCTCACGCGGCATGTCGAGCGCGAGTCGCACTTGCACCGGACCGGGCCCGATCTTCTGCGGCTTGACGTTGCCGTCGCTGTCCTTGACGTCGACCTCCGCGAGCCGCGCGAGCAGCATCTGCCCTTCACGCGATCCGATCGGCAGACACGGGATGCGCGGCAGCGACGACGCGAGATCCTCGCCCGCGATGCGGCGCGCGCCGGATTGGCCGGGCTTCGGCGAAGGCCATCCCGGTGTCGAAGGATCGCCGGGGATGCGTCCCATCGGCGAGATCGAGCCGCGCTGCGCTTCCCAATCGGGCTTCCACGCTCCCGCGGGCCACACGGGTCCGCGCTCGCTGCCGTCGCTCGACGCTTCATCGAAGAGGAGCACGCCCGCGCAACCGTTCTGCGCGGCGAGGTCGACTTTGACGCCGCGGTAGCACTTGCCGTAGCGAACGAGCGCGATCGCTCCGCGCACGTCGACGCCCAGCGACTTCAGGCGCTCGAAGTCGGCGCGTTGTCCATAGCCCGCGTCGACGACGAGCGCGCGCACGGTGCCGCTCGCCGACCAGGCGTTGTACTTCGGCACGTCACCGGGCGGGCGCGCGTCGGGATCGAAGCACTCCATGCGCTCGCGCACGGGCGCTTCGCTCCAAGCGTCGGCGTAGATCGAGAACTCGACTCGGCGCGGATAGGTGAGGAGAACTTCGCGTTCGTCGAGCTCGACCTGGAAGCCGGCCTTCTCGAGATGCCGGCTCACCATGCGCGCGCCGATGCGCGAGCCGCTCGTGCCCGCGAGACGCGTCGATTCGCACAGCTCGAGCAAGAGTGCGCGTGCAGGCGGGGGATCGTTGGCCGCCGTTGCGGCGAAGCCGCAGGTTGGTACGGCGACAAGCGCCAGGAGCAGGCCCAGTACGCGCTCGCCGTTCCTCTTCCAATGCATCACGCCCCCCAGGATAGAGTGTGCCGCGCGTGGTGGCTCGCTCCGAGCGGCGCACGTTCTGCAAGCCCTGTGAAATTCGAACCGCGGCGCTAGGCTTCTCCGCCGGTCCAAAGCTCGCGCCATGCAGGATCCGCCCTTTCTCTTCGACGCCGTCGTGTTCGACCTCGACGGCACTCTGGTCGCCACCGACCAATTTTGGGTGGACGCGGCGCGCGCCGGCGCGAAGCGCGCGTTCCAGGAGCTCAAGCTCGAGCGCGAGATGCCGAGCGCCGAGCAGTGGATGATGGTCGTCGGCTTGCCGCTCGCGCTCGGGTTCGAGCTCGTGTTCCCGGATCTCTCGCCGGATCAGCGCGCGCGCGTGCTCGCTCGCTGCGTCGAAGAGGAGAATCGTGCGCTCCGTGCCGGGCGGGCGGCGCTCATGCCCGGCGCCGCGGAGACGCTGGCCGATCTGCGCGCGCGCGGCGTCCGTCTCGGCGTTGCCAGCAATTGCGGGCAGAGCTACCTCGACACGGTGATGAACGAGCTGGGTCTCGCGCGCTACATCGAGGCCGCGCGCTGCCTCGATTCGCCGCGCGTGCAGTCGAAGGGCGGCATGGTCGCCGATCTGCTCGAGACGTTCCAAACGCGCGCGGCGGTCATGGTGGGGGACCGACTGAGCGACCGCGACGCGGCATGGGAGAACGGGCTGCCGCACGTGCACGTCACGCGCGGGTTCGCGCGCTACGCAGCCGGCACCGCGGCGGGCGGCGAAGAGGTGCAGTGCGAGGCGCAGATCGACGATCTCACGGAGCTCGCGCCGCGACTGGCGCGGCGGGGGACGTGGATCGAAGGCACGCTCGAGAAGCTCGGCTACTTCGCGAAGGAAAGACCGCGGACGCTCGGGATCACCGGCCACTCGGGCAGCGGCAAGACGCTCTTCGCTCGCGACGTCGCGCGCGTGCTCACGCTCCGCGACGTTCCCGCGGCGGTCGTCGCGCTCGAAGACTTCGCGCGACCTTTGCCGCCCGGTGTCGACCTCAGCGTGACCGCGTTCATGCCGCGCGATCGCCCCCTCGATCACCTCGGCGCCGGGTTCGACGTCGACGAGCTCGTGCAGGGCGTGCTCGAGCCGCACGCCCGCGGCGAGGACGTCGAACGGACGCGCGGCGGGAAGCGCATCTTAGTGCCGGCGAACGCCGCGCTCGTACTGCAGGGGCCGTTCCTACTGCACCCGAAACTGCGACCGCTGCTCGCGAAGGTGATTCACCTCGACGTGACGGACCCGCAGAGTCTGCGCCGCGTGGCGGGTCGTGATGCGCGCGCGTCCGGCCCGGAAAGCGTGCTCCGCGTGCGTCGGCACGCGCTGCCGTCGCAGCGCGCGTTCGACGAGGTCTGCAGTCCGCGCGAACTCGCGGACGCGGTACTCGAAGCGGAGAACGCGCTCGGGCCGGAGTAGTCGCGCGCTACGGCGTCCAGACGATCGTCAATCCGTTCGTCCGGTTCGTGTTCGATGTCGGAGGCGGCGTGCACGGCGGGTTCGCTTGGCGATACGACACTTGGTAGTGCCGCGTTCCGCCCGACGGCGGGATCGCACCCTTGACGGACAACGGGAGGTCGGTGGCCGACGGATTGGTCGAGCTCCCATTGACGAGCGCCTTCTGACCTACGCGCAGCAGCGAGCCCGACATGCACAAGAGGCCGTAGCCCCACGGCTGCGCGGTTTGCTCCGTCGACTGGAAGAACCACGACTGCGCGCCCGACATGCCGCTGGCTTGGAGGACGACCGTGTCCGCAGAAACGCTTGAGGTGCCAGTCGCCGAAAGCTGTGCGCCGCGCGGGTAGATCAAATTGGCGCACCCCTGGCCCGAGATGCCTTGGTTGTTGCACGGACATTCGACCTGCGTCGATCCGTCGCCGAAGCAGTACATGGACCCGGTCCACGGCACGTCGCCGACGCGCACGAGCTGAGCGCCGCTGAGACCCTGGCTGGAAGACGACTCGTACCTGATCGTCACGGTCGAATTCGGCTGTGGGACGTTCAGCTGGAAGTACTCGACTTGCCAACCTGTGTACGTCCCTGGAAACTGAGTTTGCTGGGGCAGCGCCCCATTGCCCGACGTCGAGAACGTGACAGAGATGAAGTGGACGCCGCCGCCGTTCGCCTTGGCGTACACGTACATGACGTACGCACCCGGTGCGACGCCGTGGATCTCCACCCGCTCCTGCGCGAAGGCGCAGTCGCCGTAGAACCAATCGTCGAGCAGCGCCCCGTCGTCGCCAATCGTGTACGGGAATTGGTTCTCGAAGTCCGAGTTCGTGTCGCAGTTGAACGAGCTCAGGAACATCGCGGTCGCCTGGCCCTGTAACCCGACGAGCGGGGCGAGCGACGTCGGCATCACGACCTCGTTCCAGTGACCGGGCTCACCGGCTGCGGCCGCGTAGCTCGGGCTCGGAGGGGTGTTGAAGCCGAAGTCGATGTAGACGCTCTGCGCGGCAGCGACGGACGTCAGGAATGCGATCGCTCCGATCGACGGAAGTGATCTCATAAAAGGGCTCCTTTCGTGACCTCGTCCATTCTCCGCCCGGCGCCGCCGACGAGCAATGCGGGACCGTCCCTGAGGGGGGCGTCGGCCTTAATGCGCGGAGGGAATCGAACGTTGGGTCCAAGTGGGGGCCGGCCACCAGAAGGCTCCGCTTGCCCGCTCGGGCGCGCTTCTGCTATCGTGCCCGATTGCACCGTCGTCTCCGGCGCCCGAAAACGCCCAGGAGACCGCCCGCTCACGAGCCATTGCCCCGATTTCGGGGTCTTCGGAACCGCTTATGGAATCCTCCTTGCCGCAGCGCCTTCAGAAGTCCGTCTCCGGATCCTTCCACAAGACTGCGCTGCTGCAAAAGCGCGTTCGCGAACTGATTCGCGGCGCCGCGCCTTTGATCGAGACTCGCGAAGTCAATCCGATCAAGATCGCGTTCCTCGAGATGGAGCGCGGGCTCATCGAGCTGATCCCCGACGAAGAAGGTTCCGTCCCGCTGTAGCGATCTGCCCGCACGTCCGGGCTCCATGGTGCCTCCTCCGCGGAACTCGCGTACCGCACGCCGCTGGGAATCCCGGCTGGCCCGCCGCGGTGGATCGGTGGAGCTGCTTCGGATTCCCGCGGCGATGTTCGGCGCCGCCGTCGCGCTGCGCCGCGCCGCGTACGACTCCGGCCTCGCGCGGGCGGACCGCGTCGACGTGCCGGTCATCAGCGTCGGGAACCTGTCGACCGGCGGTACCGGCAAGACGCCGTTCTGCGCGTGGCTCGTCCGCGAGCTCGACGCGCGCGGACTCCGGCCGGGGATCTGCTCGCGCGGCTACCGGAGTGAACCCGGTCGCGATCTCAATGACGAGGGACGTCTGCTCGCGCGCCTGTGTCCGGGCGTGCTGCAAGTGCAGGACAAGGATCGTGCGCGCGGCGCGCGCGAGCTCGTGGCCAAAGGTGCTGGCGCGATCGTGCTCGACGACGGCTTCCAACACCGGCGGCTGCAGCGCGACCTCGATCTCGTGCTCGTCGACGCGACGCGCCCGTGGGGTCTGCCCGCCGCGGAATCCGGTGGCGAGCCGCTGTGCGCGCTGCTTCCGCGAGGCTTCTTGCGCGAGTCTCCGCGTTCGCTCGCGCGCGCGGACGCGATCGTGATCACGCGCGCCATCAACCGTGCCGGCGAGCGTTCCGTCGCCGCGCTCGAGGCGCGCATCCAGGATCTCGCTCCCGGCCGTCCGATCCTGCGCGCGGATCATCGTCCGCGGAGCCTTTGCGACGAGCGCGGAACTCGGCATCCGCTCGGCGAGCTCGCCGGCCGGACCGTCGACCTGGTCAGCGCGATCGGCAACCCCGAAGCCTTCGAAGCGAGCGTCACGGCCGCCGGTGCGAAGATCCGCGAGCACCGCGTGTTCGAGGATCACCATGCCTATGCGCCGGAAGACGTCGCGGGACTGGGCGCTGACGGTGTCTGGCTCGTGACGACCGCGAAGGATGCCGTGAAGCTCGAGGCGATCGACGCGCGCTTCTTCGCGTTCGAGATCGAGCTCGAGATCCTCGCGGGCCATGCGGTGATCGAGGCACTGCTCGACGCGCTTCCTATCGGACAGCGCCGGCGCGAGGAACAGGCGCTACACGCGGGGCTCAATGGCTGAGCGTGACGAGTCGGAGCAGGATGCCGCGCCGCTCGCGCAAGTTCAGAGCGAAGCGGCGCTCGGTGCGCCGCGGTTGCCGGCCGGACTCTCCGGTGCGTGGCCCGTACCGCGCACGGCGGTCCTGGGAACGCGCAGCGGCGTGATCGCGGAGGCCGAGCTGGTCGCGTATCGCGCGCTGACCGCCACGCTCGCGCGACTTCCGGAGAGCGCGCAGCGCGTCGTCATCGCTGCCACGGCGCGCCTCGCGCGTCGATTCGACAGGCGGCACAGCGACGCGGCGCGCTCGTACCTGCGCCAGGCCTTCGGTCCGTCGATGGAGGGCGCCGAGCTCGAGGAGCGCGTGCTTCAAGCTTGGCGGCATCTCCTTGCGGTGACGATCTCGAGCGCCGCGCTCCCGCGCCGCGTGCCGCTTGCGTCGATCCGCGATCACTTCGACGTTCACATGACGGGCGACGTGCGTGCCGTACTCGCGCGCAAGGGCGGCTGTGTGGTCATCACGGCGCACGTCGGCGACTGGGAAGCCGGAGGAGCGATCTTCCCGTGGCTCGGTTTCGATCCGCTGTACGCGATCTCGAAGCCGCCGCGCAATCGACCATTCTCGGTCTATGCGCAACGGCAACGCGAAGCGCGCGGCCTGCGGCTCCTCCCGCGACGCGGATCGATGCGCTACGCGTCCGCGGTCGTCGAAGCCGGTGGGACGCTCGTGATGATGCTCGACCAGCGCGCACGCACGAAGCCGGTGTTCGCTCCGCTCTTCGGTCGACTCGCGCGCTGCGATCGGAGCGCGGGCGTGCTGCTGCGGCGCCTGGCCTGTCCGGTCGTGTTCGCGGCCTCCTATCTGACCTCGCGGCCGTATCACTACGAGGTCGTGTTCCCGGCGGTGCTCTGGCCCGAGGACGTCGCGCACCAGAGTCCCGAACAGATCGCGGGCCGGGTCAACGCCGAGATCGAGGGCATGATCCGCGCCCATCCCGATCAGTACCTGTGGCTCCACGATCGCTACCTCGGTTCTCCGAGCGCGTGAGCAGCGGCTGGTGAGCGCTGTCCGACGGACAGCGCCGGACGCTGAACCCGCTCTTCGATTAGGGGCCGCGGAGCGTATGATCGCGCGCTCGCCGCCTCCATGACGCCCCAGCCGACCCAGCCGTCCCACGGCGATCCGTTCCCGGCGATGCGCACAGTTGCGCTGTATCCGCTGGCGAAGCGCGAGAGCCTCGTGCACCTCTGCGACTTCTGCCAAGTTCCCGAGCCGCTGCCCGGTTTCTCGAGCTTCGTCGACGCGCTGCCCGACATCTACGCCGGCAAGCACTTCAAGGAGCTCGTCGAGCGGATCGTCGCAGCGAAGGTCGCGGGACGGCCGGTGGCCGTGGCGCTCGGTGCGCACGTGCTCAAAGTCGGCCTCGCGCCGCTGCTGATCGACATGATGCGCCGCGGCGTCATCGATCACATCGCGATGAACAGCGCGGGCGCGATCCACGACTTCGAGATCGCGACGGCGGGCAAGACTTCGGAGGACGTGGGCACGCAGCTCCCCAAAGGGCAGTTCGGTTTCGCGGACGAGACCGGCGCGGGTCTGGCCGAGGCGGCGCGCCGCGGCGCGGAGCCGAAGCGCGGCGACGAGCTCGGATTCGGGCGCGCGCTGGGCCGCATGCTCATCGAACGCAAGGCGCCGCACCGCGAGCTCTCCGTGTCGGCGGAAGCCGTCCGGCTCAAACTCGGTGTCACGGTGCACGCGTGCCTCGGTGCCGACATCGTGCACATGCATCCCGACGCGGACGGCGCGGCGATCGGCGCGGCCTCGATGGCCGATTTTCGACACGTGTGTCGTTTCGTGCACGGCCTCGACGGCGGTGTGTGGATCAACATCGGGTGCGCGGTCGTGTTGCCCGAGGTGTTCTTGAAGGCGGTCAGCGTCGCCATCAACCTCGGCGCCAAGCTCGATCACATGACGACCGCGAACCTCGACATGCTGCGCCAGTACCGCGCCGAGACGAACGTCGTGCAGCGGCCGCCAGGGCGCGGCATTTCGATCCTCGGACAGCACGAGTTGATGCTGCCCTTGCTGCGCATGGCCGTGCTTTCCAAGCTCGCCGAAGCGCGCGCGGTGTCCAAGCCTTCGCGCAAGAAACGCTCATGAACACCCGCGAGCTCCAGAGCCTGGTCGAGCAGCTCGGCCATCCGCGCGTGCTGATCGTCGGCGACCTGATCCTCGATCGTTACGTGTCCGGCGACGTCACGCGCATCTCGCCCGAGGCGCCGATCCCGATCTTGACCGCGCGCTCGTCCGAGGAGCGTCTCGGCGGTGCGGGCAACGTCGCGGCGAACTTGGTCGGCATGGAGGCCAAGGTCGACGTCGTCGGGGTCCTCGGCGACGACGGTTGGGGACGCGCGCTGCGCGCGTTGATCGAAGCGCAGGGGATCGACACGAGCGGCTGCGTCGTCGATGCCTCGCGTCCCACGATTCAGAAGACGCGCATGATGAGCGGCTCGCATCAGATGCTGCGCGTCGATTACGAGGACAGCCGGCCGGTGAGCGGTCAGGCGTCCGAGGCGATGCTCGCGCTGCTCCCGGCGCGCGTGAAGGCCGCTCAGGCCGTCGTGCTCTCCGACTACGGCAAGGGCGTGCTGACCCCCGCGGTGCTGCGCACCGTGATCGACACCGCGCGAGCCGCGGGCGTCCCCGTGCTCGTCGATCCGAAGGGCTCGGACTTCACGCGCTACCGCGGCGCGACGCTGGTGACGCCCAATCGCAAGGAAGCGGAGCAAGCGCTCGGCCGTGCGCTCGGCTCGCTCGATCTCTTGCCGCAGGCCGCCGACGACTTGATGAAGAACGCGGAGCTCGACGCCGCGGTGATCACGCTCGGTCCCGACGGCATCTACTTCAAGGAGAAGAGGGGGAGTGGGGGACACGTGACGGCGCAAGCGCGCGCAGTGTTCGACGTCACCGGCGCAGGCGACACGGTCGTCGCGCAGCTCGCGATCTATCTCGCGGCGAAGAAGTCACTGCGTGAAGCCGTCGCGCTCGCCAATCAAGCCGCGGGAATCGTCGTCGGCCGTCTCGGAACGCACGCGGTGACGCGCAAGGAGCTCGTCGCGCGCCTGCGCGAAGCGCGGCCTCACGAAGGCAAGGTGGTGCAGCCTGGGGAGCTCGACCTGTTCCTCGCCGCGTGGCGGAAGGAAGGGCGGCGCATCGTCTTCACGAACGGCTGCTTCGACGTGCTGCACGTCGGCCACATCGAATACCTGCGCTTCGCGCGAGCGCACGGCGACGTGCTGCTCGTCGGAGCGAACGACGACGCAAGCGTGCGCCGGTTGAAGGGCGAGAGCCGGCCGGTGAACCCGCTCGCGGATCGAATGGGCGTGCTCGCCGCGCTCGAGATGGTCGACGCCGTGACGTCGTTCTCCGAGGACACGCCCGCGAAGATCATCGAGCGCGTGTCGCCACATGTGCTCGTGAAAGGCCAGGATTGGGCCGAGAAAGGCGTCGTCGGTCGCGAGTGGGTCGAGGCACACGGCGGCCAAGTCGTGCTCGCGCCGCTCGTGCCGGGCAAGTCGACGACGTCGATCCTCGAGCGCGCTCGCGACGGCGGCATCGGATCGACGCCGCGTCGTTGATCCGCACCGGCGCTTACGGCGTTGGAGCGAGCGCCGGATTCCTGCACGGGATGAGTTCGTGGCCGAGCAGCGTCCGCTCGATGAAGTCGAGCATCGTCATGCGCAGGTGCTTCACCTGCTTCGGATTCGTGACGCCGTGCCGCGCTTTGGGATACAGCATCAGCTCGAACGGCTTGCCCGCGCGCTGCAGCGCGTCGACCAACTGCCACGTGTTCTGCGGGTGCACGTTGTCGTCCATTGCGCCATGGAGAAGGAGCAGCTTGCCGGAGAGATTCTTCGCCGCGGCCGTCACGGACGTGCGCGCGTAGCCGTCGGGGTTGTTCTTCGGGAGCTTCATCAGGCGCTCGGTGTAGATCGAGTCGTACTCGCGCCAGTCCGTCACCGAGCCGCCCGCGATCCCCATTGCGAAGCTCATGCTGTGCGTCATCGCGTACGCGGTCATGAAGCCGCCGTAGCTCCAGCCGCTGATGCCGATGCGC
>JANOFY010000496.1:0-2289 GCA_031413895.1 Planctomycetota bacterium
TCAGTCGAGGCTGAGCTTGCGCAGCTCTTCGATCGGCGAATCGGGGCCGACGACGAGGACCTTCGTCTCCTTGTCGATGACGCCCTTCTCTTGGAGCTCGAAGAGCTCGAAGGTGCCGACGGAGCCGGAGGCGTAGAGCACGCACGTGGTCGTGCGATGGTTGCCCTCGGTCTCGTCGCCCACATTGTCGTCGGCGACGACGGGTTCCTTGTCGCTACCGGGATACCTGCGGAGCGGGAACTGCTTGCAGTCGCGACCGGCGTACGACGAATAGTCGCCGTCGATGACGTCCAAGTTGCCGAACCACTCGTCGGTGTTCTCGATGCTTCCGATCGCGAGCGCGCCAATGTCGACGCTCGGGCACGTCAGCTTCAGCCCGCTGGGCTTGGAGTTCTCCCACACACCTCGGCTGATGAGCGTCGCGAAGAAACGCACGCCGCTCTGATCCGGCACGCGCTGGTACTTCGTGTTGTAGATCATCAGCCCCTTGTGGATTTCCTGCAGGTTGGCCTTGCAGGCGGTCACCTTGGCAGCGTCGATCGCCTCGGGGATCTTCGGCAACAGGAAGAACATCAAGATCGAGATGATCAGGATGACGGCGAGCAGCTCGATGAGCGTGAATCCCGCTCGAGCGATCCGCGTGCCCGTCGTGTGATTGGCGTTCGACATAAGGGGGTGTGCTCCGGCGTCCTTCTACCCGAGCCCCCCGTCGCAGTCACGCGCCCGAGCTACTTGCGCGTCTTGGCCGCGACGGCCTCGTTCAGCGCCGCGGTCTTGTCGGTGGCCTCCCAGGGGAAGCCGTCGCGCCCGAAGTGGCCGTGGTAGGCAGTCTTCTCGTAGATCGGGCGGCGCAGGTTGAACTGCGCGATCAACGCAGCCGGCCGCAGGTCGAAGATCGACTCGACGGCGCGCGTCAGCTCGTCGTCGGCGACCTTCCCGGTCCCGAACGTGTCGACGCGGATCGACAGAGGCTTCGCGACCCCGATCGCGTACGACACTTGGATCTCCGCGCGTTCGGCGAGACCCGCCGCGACGACGTTCTTCGCGACCCAGCGCGCTGCGTACGCCGCCGAGCGGTCGACTTTCGTCGGATCCTTGCCGGAGAACGCGCCGCCGCCGTGACGGCCCATGCCGCCGTACGTGTCGACGATGATCTTGCGACCCGTGAGCCCGCAGTCGCCGTGCGGGCCACCCACGACGAAACGTCCCGTCGGGTTGATGTGGTAGACGGTCTTCGCGTCGAGGAACTGCGCCGGGATGACGGCCTTGACGATCTTCTCGATGACCTCGCTCTTGATCGTTTCGTGCGAGACCTCGGGGGCGTGCTGCGTCGAGATCACGACCGTGTGAACGCGCACCGGCTTGTGACCTTCGTACTCGACCGTCACTTGGCTCTTCGCGTCGGGACGCAGCCACGGGAGCACGCCCTTCTGGCGCAGCTCGGCCTGCTTCTCGACGAGCCGGTGCGCGTAGTGGATCGGGAAGGGCATGAGCGTCGGCGTCTCGTTGCACGCGAAACCGAACATCAGGCCTTGGTCGCCCGCGCCTTGCTCCTTGTGCAGGCCTTCCCCTTCGGTCACGCCTTGGCTGATGTCGGGCGATTGACGATCGATGCAGACCATCACGGCGCACGTGTCGCCGTTGATGCCGAACTTGTCGTCGGTGTAGCCGATGCGCTTGATCGTGTTCCGCGCGACCTGCGCGTAGTCGACCGTCGCCTTCGTCGTGATCTCGCCGGCGACGATGCACACTCCGGTCGTGACCATCGTCTCGCACGCGACGCGGCTCATCGGGTCCTGCGCGAGGAGCGCGTCGAGGATGGCGTCGGAGACCTGGTCGGCCACCTTGTCGGGGTGGCCCATGGAGACGGATTCGGAGGTGAAGAGTTGTCGTGACATGGGGTTCTGGAGGCGAATGAGGTGGAATTTCGAGCGACTCAGGATACCAGAGAGGGCCGCGAGGCCGTGACGGCGGCCGAAGCTTACCGCGTGGCGTGATCTCCGCCATTTGGACGCAGGCAGCACGAGGAAAGCGCGGCCAGGGTTCGAGCCGTCGCGCCTTTTTGCGACTGGACCGCTTGCCGCCCCGCGTCCGACATGCGCCGGCGGAGCCCGGGGTCGGCGAGCAGCTCCGACACGGCCGCGGCAAGAGAATGCGTATCGGCGACTTGCCGGCTCGCGCCCGCGCGCTCGAGGAGCAGCACCTCCTGCGCGAAGTTCTGCACGAACGGGCCGTGGAGCACGGGCTTGCCTTGGGCGGCAGGCTCCATCACGTTCTGTCCGCCGTGCG
>JANOFY010000497.1:0-1635 GCA_031413895.1 Planctomycetota bacterium
GGATTCGGCAACGGCGAGATCGACGCCGGCGCCGGGATCTTGGCGCAGAAGTCGTGGAGTCGATGGACGGGCACCGCCGCGATCGACTACGTGCTGACGGGCGATCCGTCGGCGTTCGAGGAAAACGACGTCGAGGCGCTCGATATCTTCGACGCGCAACTCGGCGTGGAGTACCGCTGGAACGACGACGTGTCGCTCGTGACGGGCGCCGTGTTCTCGTCGACCGTGACGCACGACGTCAGCATCGAGGAGCTCGACAGCCAGCTCTTGATGATCGACATGGGGGTCGCGTGGGATCTCGACGGCTCGCGGCTGACGTTCGGCTTCCAAGAGGATGCGATCGCGGCGGCGGGCCCGGACTTCACGTTCTTCCTGGCGTGGAGCCTTGGAATCTAGGCGCGCCGTGAGACGATCCGTCTCCGTTCCGAACACTCGGAGCGTGCGCGAGGAGGAAGCGGATGTCGAAGTTGTCGTGTGTGCTGGTGGCCGTGGTGCTCTTCGTCGGCGAGCTCGCAGCGCAGGTTCCGACGCCTGCGAAGCGAGACTTCGTCGTGCCGACTCCCGTCGAAGGCGACTTCGTCCTGAAGGAGTTCCGCTTCGCGACAGGGGAGACGCTTCCCGAGTTGCGCTTGCACTACCGGACGCTCGGAAAGCCCGAGCGCGACGCGCAAGGCATGGTGCAAAACGCCGTGCTCATCCTGCACGGAACGACGGGCAGCGGCGCGCAGTTCCTCAATGAGTCCTTCGCCGGCGAGCTCTTCGGCCCCGGTGAGCTGCTCGATGTCGCGCGCACCTACGTGATCCTCCCGGATGCGATCGGTCACGGCGCGTCGAGCAAGCCGAGCGACGGACTGCGCGCTCGCTTTCCGCGCTACGGCTATCGCGACATGGTGGAGGCGCAGTACCGGCTCGTGACGGAAGGCCTCGGCGTGAATCACCTCCGCCTCGTGATGGGCACGTCGATGGGCGGCATGCACACGTGGCTGTGGGGCGAGCAGTGGCCGGACTTCATGGACGCGCTCATGCCGCTCGCGAGCCTGCCGACGCAGATCTCAGGTCGCAATCGCGTGTGGCGCCGGATCATCATCGATGCGATCCGCAACGATCCCGAGTGGCGCGGCGGCGACTACACCGAGCAACCTCAGAGCCTGCGCACCGCGCACGAGATGCTCTTCTTCATGGTCAGCAATCCCGTCGTGCGCCAGGAGCAGATGCCGACGCTCGCGGAGAGCGACCGCGTGTTGGATGCAATGATCGCCAAAGCAATGCAGACCTCGGACGCCAACGACGTGCTGTATCAGGTCGAGGCGTCGCGCGACTACGACCCGGGCGCCGATCTGGAGAAGATCCGTGCGCCACTCTTCGCGGTCAATTTCGCAGACGATCTCATCAACCCACCGGAACTCGGCATCCTCTCCGTGGAGGCTAAGCGAGTTGCTAAAGGTCTGGGCGTCGTGATTCCGGCGGGGCTGGAGACGCGCGGTCACGGAACGCACACGCTCGCTGCCGTATGGAAACAGCACCTCGAAGCGCTGCTGCGGAACTCGGGTCGTTAGCGCGACGGGGGTTCTAGTCCGGTGTCCGGATGAAATACGGTGTCGATGAAATACGGTGAAATACGGTGTCAGACACTTT
>JANOFY010000498.1:0-3528 GCA_031413895.1 Planctomycetota bacterium
CACGAGCCAGAACAGCAAGTCGGAGAGCCACGGTTCGTGGCCGACGAGCGCGACCGACTCGCCCCCGATCGAGGCCAAGAGGTCAAAGTCGGCCCGCTCCGCCAAGCGTGGTGTCACGAGGGTCTCTCCGTGGACGAGCGGCTCGAGCAGGTCCGCCGTCTCGACCGCGCGCAGCAATGGGCTGTGGTACACGCGATCGAACTGCACGTCGGCGCGATCGAGGCGGCGTACCACGCGCTGGAACTGGACGCGGCCCCGTTTCGTGAGCGGCCGTTGCGCGTCAGCGAGCTGTTCGGACCTCTCCTTGGCCTGCGCGTGACGGATCAGGAACAGCCGCATGATCAGCCGGCCTCCAACTTCGCGCGCAGCTTGGTCCAAGCGACTGCGGCCGCCTCGCACTGCGTTTCGATCTTGCGGTCCGCGGCGGTGCGGGCCGCTGCTGCCCCGTTCGCAGGACACTCGGCCAGCTCGCGCGACTCGACGACGCGGTTGTTCAGATCACCGAGGACGTCGAGGAAATCGCGGAGCTCGTCGGTGTTCTCGTCGAGCCACTCACGCGCGTAACGCAAGCGGCGCAACGATCGACGCAGCCGATGCCAGGCGCTGACGTCGGTCGGCGCGCGCTCGATCCTCGTGCCCGCACGCAGCGCGCGCTTCAGGAGTCGCGCGACGTTCCGGCGCGCGTGCGCGCGCGGCAGCGGGGGCATCCATGCCAGCGCCGCGAGGAGTGCCCCGACGCGCTCGTCGGCAAGCGCGTCGATCAGTTGTCGCTGCGCTGCGACGCGCCTCTCCACAAGCCAGCTCGCGCACTCGGGATCCGTGGTCTCGGCGATCAGCACGTCGAGATCGCGCACTTCGCCCGCGCTGCGGCGCAACCAACGCAGATCGTCGATCAGTGCGCGCCGGTCGCCGAGCTCGAGCCAGACGCGCAGTCGCCCCGCCGCGACGCGCATGCGGTGCACGCTTCCGGGATCGTCGCCGGTTCGCGCGACGTCGAGCTCCTCCTGGAGGAGCTCCAGCCAGGCGCTGGGGGAGATCATGGTGCGAGCCGTGCGGTCGGTCCCAATCCACAAGTTTACCCCGTGCCTCGAAACGCGGGCCGCGGACGACAGATCGAGGACCGACCGACGAGCACGGCCTCTGCAGTGCGGATCCCGCATCGGAAACCAGCGAGGCTCCGCAAGAAGTGCTTCGTCAAGATCCGATGAAGGCGCGGTCGTGGAGCGCACCGCGGCACTGGTCTGGCGCAGCCGCGTTGGCTCTGCGAACATCTCCCGCCCTGCAGTGCGCACGGATCGACGTCCGCGCACCGCGCTCGACCCCAGAGATGCTCGTTCCCCGCGGTCGACCTGAGCCCGCTCCCGCTCGTGATGAGGCCGCGAGCGATCTGCGCGATCCGCGGCTGTATCTGAATCGCGAGCTCGCGCAGCTCGAGTTCAACGCGCGCGTGCTCGAGCAGGCCAAGGATCCGTCGACGCCGCTGCTCGAACGTCTGCGGTTCCTCACGATCTGCAGCACGAACCTCGACGAGTTCTTCGAGATCCGCGTCGCGGGCTTGAAGCAGCAGGTCGCATTCGACGTGACGCAAGCCGGCGCGGACGGCCTGACGCCGTCAGAGACGTTGGAGCGCGTCAGCGTCCTCGCGCACGCGCTCGTCGCGGAACAATACGCCCTACTGAACGACGTGCTCCTGCCGGCGCTCGAAGCCGAGGGGATCCGCGTGGTCAAGCGTTTCGCGTGGACCGCGCGACAACAGCGCTGGATCAAGCGCTACTTCAATCAGGAAGTGCTGCCGGTGCTGACGCCCATGGGCCTCGATCCGGCCCATCCGTTCCCCAAGGTGCTCAACAAGAGCCTCAACTTCATCCTGTCGCTCGACGGTTACGACGCGTTCGGCCGCAGCAGCGGCATCGCGGTCGTGCAGGTGCCGCGGTCGCTGCCACGCCTGATCGCGCTGCCGCGCGAGGCTTCGTCGATGCCGCACGACTTCGTGCTGCTCTCGTCGGTCGTGCACGCGCAAGTCGCGGACTTGTTCCCGGGGATGCAAGTGACGAGCTGCCATCAGTTCCGCGTCACGCGCAACAGCGATATGTGGGTGGACGAGGAAGCGGTCGACGATCTGCTCCACGCCATCAAGGGCGAGCTCTCCGCCCGTCACTACGGCGAAGCCGTGCGCCTCGAGATCGCGGAAGACTGCAGCGCAGAGATGGCGCAGATGCTGCTCGACAAGTTCGATCTCGCGCCGACGGATCTCTACCGCGTGAAGGGGCCCGTGAACGTTCACCGGCTGGTGGCGATCCACGAACTCGTCGGTCGCGCGGACCTGAAGTATCCGCCGTTCCTTCCGCGACTTCCGAAGCGGCTCTCACAGGATCCCGATCCGTTCGCGGTCCTGAAGCGCGGCGACGTCCTGCTCCACCACCCGTTCGAGTCGTTCTCGCCCGTGCTCGAGTTCTTGCGCGTCGCGTCCGTCGATCCGAGCGTGCTCGCGATCAAGCAGACGTTGTACCGCACCGGGGACGACTCGCCGCTCGTCGAGACGTTGATCCAAGCGGCGCGCAACGGCAAGGAAGTCACTGTCGTCGTGGAGCTACGCGCGCGCTTCGACGAAGCTGCGAACATCAACCTCGCGACGCGGCTGCAAGAAGCCGGAGCGAAGGTCGTGTACGGCATCGTGGGCTACAAGGCGCACGCGAAGATGCTGCTCGTCATTCGCCGCGAAGGACGCAGGCTGCGGCACTACGTGCACCTCGGCACCGGCAACTACCACACGGGCACGACGCGCGTGTACACGGACTTCAGCCTTCTGACGTGCGATCGCGACATCGGCGAGGACGTCCACAAGTTGTTCATGCAGCTCACGGGCCTCGGGCGCGTGGCGCGCCTCAAGAAGATCCGGCAGGCGCCGTTCAACCTCCAGCGCAGCCTCATCGCGCTGATCGACAACGAGACGAGCGCAGCGAAGCGCGGCCAACCGGCGCGCATCGTGGCGAAAATGAACGCGCTGTCCGAGCCCAAGATCATTCAGGCGCTGTACCGCGCGTCCCAGGCCGGCGTGCAGGTCGACCTCATCGTGCGCGGCATCTGTTGCTTACGTCCCGGAGTTCCCGGAATCTCGGAGAACATCCGCGTTCGTTCGATCATCGGGCGGTTCCTCGAGCACGCGCGCGTGTTCCACTTCCACGCGGGAGGAGACGGCCTGTGCCTCGGCGCGAGCGCGGACTGGATGCAGCGCAACTTCTTCGCGCGCGTGGAGACCGCTTTTCCGATCGAGGACGAGCGCCTGCGGCAGCGCGTGATCGCCGAGGGGCTCGAGGTGTACCTCGTGGACAACACGCAGGCGTGGATCCTCGCGAGCGACGGCAAGTACAAGCGCGCGAAGCCCGGCAATCAGAAGCCGCGCTGCGCGCAGATGGACTTGCTGGAGCGCTTTTCGACGTGAACGAACGCACGCCGTTCGTCGCGCCTAGCAGCCCGTTGAAAAAGCCACCGTTCTCCGCAACGTCAGCGTTCGCGCTGCGGCGTCGA
>JANOFY010000499.1:0-11574 GCA_031413895.1 Planctomycetota bacterium
TCGCGCAGGATGCCGTCGCAGATCGCGTGCACTCGATCCTTGCGCGTCGTGAAGATCGGGTCGCGGAACACGACGTGCGCGACCTTCCAGCGCTTCGCGATGTCGCGCAGCTCCGACAAGACATGTTCAGGACTGCGAAAACGGAAGCGCAGGCCCTGCGCCAGCGTGTAGCCGCAGAACGAGCAGTCGAGCGGACAGCCGCGCGAGCTCTTGATCGTCGTGACCGGTCCGTCGATTCCCGGGAAGTGGTAGGCCTTGTTGTCGATCAAATGCCGCGCCGGGATCGGGAGGTCGTCGAGCGTCCCGATCTTGTCGCGCTCGGGCTCATGCACGACTTCGCCGCCGAGCGCTCCACGCCGCCAGCTCGTGCCGGCCACGCCTTCGAGGCTCTGGCCACCGGCGACGCGCTCGGCGATCTCGCGCACTGTGTACTCCGGCTCGCCGCGCACGACGACGTCGACGTTGTCGTGCGCGAAGATGTCGCCCGGCGTGTAGGTGACCTGACTGCCGAGGATCGCCACCGGACAGCGCGCCCGTGCGCGCACTTCGCGGCAGAGTCGCAGATCCTGATCGAGCGACGTGCTGCTCGAATCGACGCACACGAGGCCGGGCTTCTCCGCGACGATCGACGCGCACGCGCCCTCGACGTCGAGCCCCCGCGCATCGCTGTCGTGGATCGCGACCTCGTGACCGGCCGCTTCGAGAACCGAGGCCACGTGCGCGAGCTCGATCGGCGGATACAGGAGGCCTGAGTTCACCGCCATGCCGAAGCCCCCCATCAAGCCGCGGCAGACGCGGAATTCCGGTGGGCTGGGCGGGTTGACGAGAACGATCTTCAAGGCGGAGTCAGATGATCGGCCACGCCGGCACTTCTCGCGAGGGGTGTCGTGACGATCCAGCAGTGCAGTCTACTCGGGGCGCGCGCCACGCGCCCGCGAGCCGAACGTTCTTCCAGGAGGCGTGCTCGCCCGCGGCGGCAGTCGCGATCCGTATGCGCGCGACGCTTACTCTTTACGCAGCTCGCCGCCGAGGCTCTCGATCTCGCGACCCAAACGCTCGAGGAACTTCGCCACGTCGTTGTCGGTGAGCGTGCGGCTCTCGGACTGCAGCAACACGTGGAACGCGAGCGACTTCTTGCCCGCGCCGAGGTTCGGACCGGAGTAGACGTCGAACAGCTCGGTCGATTCGACGAGACCCTTGCCGGCGCGAGAAATCGCCGACGTGAGCTCGGCGGCCATCCGTTCCTGCGGCACCGCAGCAGCGACGTCGACCTTCACGCCCGGAAACTTCGGGACGGGCTTGTAGCCCGGCTTGCGCAGCGGCGTCGCGAGCAGCGCGTCGATGGAGATCTCCGCGCACGCGACGTCGCCCGCAAGCTCGTCCACGAGTCCGAGCGAGCGAACGAGTGCCGGCTCGAGAACCGCCAAGGTCGCGACGTCGGGACCGCCTGCGTCGATGCGTCCCACGAGAGAACGACCTGGATGCGCCCACGTCGGAACGCCGCCTTCGTCGCACGCCGACCATTGGATGGATTCGCGGCCCGACGCGTGGACGAGATCCTCGATCACGCCCTGCAAGGCCGAGAAGCGCGACGCATCGAAGCGCGCGTTCTTCGCGGGGGTCGTCGCGGCCCAAAGGATCGCGAGCTCGTGAACTTCGAGCGGTTCGCCGCGCGCGTTCGCTTGCTCCGGACGGTAGCCCTTCCCGATCTCGAACAGCCGAACGTCCGCGCGCTGGCGCCGGTTGCCTTGCAGCGAAACGAGAAGGCTCGGAAGCACGCTGCGACGGAGCTTCGACAAGCCTTCGGCGACGGGGTTGACGACGGCAACATGAGGCACGGAACCGAGCCGCAGGTGCGCGAGCATCTCGTCGGGCACGAACGAGTACGAAAGCGTCTCGTGGAAGCGCGCGCCGCCCGCCAATCGATCCTGGAGGGAGCGCACGAGCATCCGGCGCTTCCACGCATCGTCGCGCGGCGGCGGCGCGATCTTCGACTCGAGCGCTCGCTCCGCGATGTTGCCGTACCGGTGGATCCGACCGACCTCTTCGACAAGGTCCTCTTCGATCGCGATGTCCTTCGTCGCGCGCGCGGACGGCACGCGCACGTGCATCTCGCCGTGGCTGCGCTCCACGCCGAATTGAAGGCGCTTCAGGATGTCGGCGATCTCGATGTCGGAGATGTCGACGCCGAGGCGCGCGCGCACGCGATCGCCGCGCAGACGCACGGTTCGCGCCGGATCGGTCCACGTGCCTTCGTCGGTCGCCGCGGACGGCAGCACGAGCCCGGGCCGGATCTCGCTGAGCAGTCGAACGAAATGCGCCGCGGCCTTCATGGGCAGCGTCGGGTCGAGGTTCTTCTCGAAACGCGCCGACGAATCCGTGCGCAGCGCGAGTCGCTGTGCCGTGCGGCGCACCACGGCGGGTTGGAACGTCGCGACCTCGAGCAGGAGTGAGCTCGTGCCCGACGCGACCTTCGAACCCTCGCCGCCCATCACGCCCGCGAGCGCCACCGGCTCGTCGCCCGAGCAGATCAGCATGTCGTCGGCGGTGAGCGTGCGCGGGGCGCCGTCGAGCGTGCGCAGCGTCTCCCCTGCGCACGCGTTGCGCACGACGATGCCTTCGGGCGACAGCCGCGTGCGGTCGAACGCGTGGTTCGGTTGCCCGAGGTCGAGCATCACGAAGTTCGAAAGGTCGACGACGAGATCGATCGGCCGTTGTCCGACCGCGAGGAGCAACATCCGCAGCCAATCCGGCGAACGGCCGGACGTCACGCCGTCGATCGGCACCGCGATGTAGCGCGAGCAGCCCTTCGACTCGATGCGCACGGGGAACGGCGCGCCATTTAACGCCGGCGGAAGCTCGAGTCGCAGCGCTTTGAGCGGCCGCATGTGCATCGCCGCGATCTCGCCCGCGATACCGCGATGTCCCCAGAGATCCGGACGGTGCGTGAGCGACTTGTTGTCGATCTCGATCACCCAGTCTTCCGCGCCGAGCGCTTCCGCGACGGGACGTCCGACCGGAGCATCGGGCGGCAGCACCCAGATCCCGCCGTGCTCGTCGCCGAGGCCGAGCTCGCGTTCCGAGCAGATCATGCCGCACGACTCGACGCCGCGAATCTTCGACTTCTTGATCTTGAAGTCGCCCGGGAGCGTCGTGCCGATCATCGCCACGGCGACGCGTTGTCCGGCGGCGACGTTCGGCGCACCGCACACGATGCCGAGCGTCTCGGGTCCGCCGACGTCGACTTGGCAGTACGAAAGCTTCTCCGCGTCCGGATGCTTCTCGCGCTTGACCACGTGCCCGACGACGACGTCGGAGAGTTGCGGCAGAACGCGCGCCAGTCCTTCCACTTCCGCCGTCGACAGCGTCAGGTCTTCGGCGACGCGCTGCGGCGAGATGCCGTGGAGATCGACGTGCCTTGCGAGCCAGCGATAGGAGATGTGCATGGTCTCTCTAGAACTGTTCGAGGAAGCGCAGATCGCCGGAGAGGAGCGAGCGCACGTCGTCGATGCCGTGTCGGAGCATCACGAGACGTGAAAGCCCGAGGCCGAACGCGAAGCCGCTCCATACCTCGGGGTCGATGCCGCCGGAACGCAGCACGTTCGGGTGCACCATCCCGCACGGGAGGAGCTCGATCCACGTCGACTGCTTGCACACGCTGCAGCCCGACTTGCAGAACGGACAGCGCGCATCGAGCTCGAAGCCCGGCTCGACGAACGGGAAGTAACCCGGACGCAGCCGCACCTCGATGTCGCGATCGAACACGCCGCGCAGAAGCGTCTTCATGGCGCCGATGAGATGCCCCACCGAGATGTCCTCGCCGACGACGAGGCCTTCCATCTGGTGGAAGGTGTGCTCGTGCGAAGCATCGGTCGTCTCTTGGCGGAAGACTTTGCCTGGAACGATCGCGCGGAACGGCGGCTTCATCCGCTCCATCGCGCGCACTTGGACGGGCGACGTGTGCGTGCGCAGCACGAGCTTGCCCTCGGGGTCGCAGCGAAACGTGTCCTGCATGTCGCGCGCGGGGTGATCGCGCGGGATGTTGAGCGCTTCGAAGTTGTACCAGTCGAGCTCGACCTCGGGCCCGTCGAGCACGAGGTAGCCCATGCTCGTGAAGAGGTCCTCGAGCTCGCGCGTGACTTGCGTCACGGGATGCAGCGAGCCGCGTTCGGCTCTCGCCGCTGGAAGCGTCGGATCGAAGCCCGTCGCTTTGCGTTGAGCTTCAAGGGTCGCTTCGGCCGTGAACTGCTTCTCGCGCGCGATTTCCTGTTCTGCCGGCTGCTTCCAAGAGTTCGCAAGCAGTCCGAACTCTCGCCGCATGCTGGGCGGAATCTGCGGAATGGCCGCCAGCAGCTCTTTTGCAGTGAAGAGAAGGTACTCGGCCTCTTGGAGGCGGAAGCGCTTCTTCAATAGGTCGCGGACAGCGACAACTCGCGGCGCTTGCGCGCTGGGCAATTCCGCGAGTCGGGCATCGAGCGTCTCGGCCTCCCGGTGAATCCTGATGATGTCTTCACTCGACAGCATGTGAATGCAACAAACCAGGCCCCTTGTCGGGCGTCGATTGCGACGCCCGACAAGCGAGAGGTGGTGTCTCAGGTTCGCGCGGAGCGGGCTTCGTTCACCAGCGCGTCGAAAGCCGCCGGATCGTGGATCGCGATCTCGGACAGTTGCTTGCGGTTCAATTCGATGTTGGCCTTCTTCAGGCCGTCGATGAACACCGAGTAGGAGACCCCGCGCATGCGCGCGGCGGCGTTGACGCGCACGATCCACAAGCGGCGGAACTGGCGCTTCTTCGCGCGGCGGTCGCGCGTCGAGTACGCCCACGCGCGGAGCAACGTCTCGCGGACGGTGCGCCACAGCTTCGAACGACCTCCGCGGAAACCCTTGGCTTGCTTGAAGTAGCGAACCTTCTTCTGACGGCGCGGTGCGCCCATCGTGACGCGTACCATGGATCAGGCCTCCGTCATCCGGCGGATCAGGTTCGACCAGGTCTTGTTGAGCACCATGCGACGGCGCAGGCCGCGCTTGACCTTGCCGTTGAAGCTCGCGTGCATGTGGCCGCGGCCCGGCTTGCTACACACGGCTTTGCCGCTCTTGGTGATCTTGAAGCGCTTCTTGACCGCGCCCTTGGATTTCATCTTGGGCATAGGACTTCCTTGTGGCAGTTCACAATTCCCCGCTCGCTGGCATGCCGTACCGCTTGCAGGGGTCGGGCTGCTGCGCAACCCGGACTTGGAGCGCAACAGGTTAAGGTCCGTCAAGCGGATCGCAAGGGGGCAGCACGGAGAGCTCCCTTTCGGTCTCCGAGGGGGCCCGACTCGCGAGCCGAGCCCGCGAAAATGCCGCGCGCGGGCCGGCCTGCCGCCGTCCCGCGCGCGACGTCGTGAATTCGAACTAGAACTCGGCGCGATCGGCCGGCACCGACTCCAGGGTCACCGCCGCCGCATGGATGACCGCCGCGATCCGCACCGCGTCGTTCACTTGGGCCTCGGTGATGCCGTTCGCCAGCACCGCTTGCTCGTGCGACTTGACGCACGTCTCGCAACCGTGGATGGCGCTTACCGCCAGGCACAGGAGCTCGAAGCTGCCCTTATCCGTCTTCGGGCTCGCGATGCGATTCATCCGCAGGCGCGCCGGCAACTGCTGGTACGACTCCTTCCCGATCATGTGGCGAAACCGGTAGTAGACGTTGTTCATCGACATCAGCGCGGCGGCCGCCTGTGCGTCGTCCACCATCGCCTCGTCGAGATGCGTGCGGCCGTCGCGCAGGATGGCCTCGCGCAGCTCGCCTTGCCGGCTCGCGAGCGCCGAAGCGAGCGCGATGCCGAATCGAAGACGCGGCGTGAGCGCCCCCTCCTGCAAGACGACCTGCAAGTTGAGCCGGATGTCGCGTGCCGAATCCGGCCAGCATTCCGCGAGAGCCTTCAGTGCCTCCATCAGGCTACCTGTAGCGTTTTCTCGCCGGATTTCCAGTTGCACGGACACAGCTCGTCTGTTTGAAGCGCGTCGAGAACACGCAGCACTTCGTCGACGCTCCGCCCGACCTTGAGGTCGTTGACGCACGCCCAGCGAATCACACCGTCGGGGTCGACGATGAATGTCGCGCGCAGCGGCACGCCTTCCGCCTTGTGCAGCACACCCAGCGCGCTCGAGAGCTCGCGTTTCGTGTCCGCCAGCATCGGATACGGCAGATCTTTGAGATCAGGATGCGATTTGCGCCACGCGAGGTGGACGAACTGCGTGTCCGTGCTCGCGCCGAGGATCTGCGCGTCGCGATCCTCGAAGTCGCGCGCGGCCTGGCCGAAGGCGGCGATCTCGGTCGGACAGACGAACGTGAAGTCCATCGGCCAGAAGTACAGCACCTGCCAGCGCCCCTTGTACGTCTGGTCCGTGATCAGGCTGAACTCCTGCCCGGCGTCCGTGGAAACGACGGAATGCAAGCGGAAAGTGGGTAGACGATCTCCGACGGTCAACATGGATCCTGACTCCTTGAACGAGGTGGTTGCGGTCGAGCAGAGTCTCGTCCATACGCACGCGCGTTCGAAATCGAGACTCTGTATTCTCTCGATCGAACATGTCTATCGACATCACGAACGTCAGCCTGACCGAGCTGCGCTACGCCGTCGCGACCGCGGACGCGCGACACTTCGGCCGCGCCGCAGCGGTCTGCCACGTGACGCAGCCGACGCTGTCGGCGCAGATCCTGAAGCTCGAGAAGACGCTCGGCGTGAAGCTGTTCGAGCGCTCGAGCAAGGGCGTCCATCTGACGCCCGTGGGCGAGGAGATCATCGAGCAGGCGCGGAGTGTCCTCGATGCGACCGAGAAAATCGCCGAGCTCGTAGCGGCGCGTCGTGAGCCCCTTTCGGGGCCGCTCTCGCTGGGCGTGATCCCGACGCTAGCGCCGTATCTCCTCCCCTGGCTCGTGCCGCCGCTCCGAGCCACGTATCCGCGGCTGGAACTGGTGTTCCGCGAGCTCAAGACGTCCGCCGTGCTCGACGAGCTCTCCCAGCGTCGACTCGACGCCGGAATCCTCGCACTCCCCATGCCTGGAACCGGGCTCAGCACCTCGGCGCTGTTCGAGGAACCGTTCTGGTTGCTCGCGCCTCGCGATCATCGGTTGGCGCGCAAGCAGCAGCTCACGGAGTCGGACCTGTCCGGCGAGCGCGTGCTGCTGCTCGACGAGGGGCACTGTCTGCGCGAGCAGGCGCTCGCGATCTGCCGCGAGGCCGAGGCGCACGTCGAGCCTGTCCCCGCGGACTTTCGCGCCACGAGCGTCGAAACGCTGCGACACATGGTCGCGGCCGGGATGGGCTCGACGCTACTCCCTGCACTCGCGGTCGGAGAACCGGAGCGGAGCGGATCGCGCACGGTCGCCGTGCCCTTCGCGTCGCCCGCGCCAGCGCGCCGCATGGCGCTCGCGTGGCGACGCACGCATCCGCGCGCCGGCGATCTCGAAGCGCTCGCTCAGTTCATCCGCGAGCACCTGCCCGCCGGGGTCCAGGTGCTCGCGCGTACTGTGCGCAAGTGAGCCGCGCCGACGCGCTACTTGTGCGCGAGGAGCATGGTCATGCGCCGCCCCATGAGCTTGGCGGGCACTTCGACCTTGCAGATGTCGCCGAGCGTCTCGGCCACGCGCTTCATCACCGCATAGCCGTGCTCCGGGTGCGCCATCTGTCGGCCACGGAAGATGCACACCACCTGCACCTTGTGACCTTGCTCGAGGAAACGCCGGCCTGAATCGAGGCGATACTCCAAGTCGTGCGGGTCGATCGCCGGGCGCACGCGCAGCTCCTTCAGCTGCGAGCTCGTGCGGTGCGAGCCCTTCTCCTTCTTCCGCTGCGCATACTTGAACTTGCCGAAGTCCATGATGCGGCAGACGGGAGGACGCGCGGTCGGTGAGACTTCGACGAGGTCCAGGCCGGCATCGTCGGCGCGTTTCAAGGCGTCTTGGGTCGGCACGACGCCGATCTGCTCGCCCTTTTCATCGATGAGTCGGATCTCTGGGATCCGGATCTGACGGTTGACTCGGTATTCGGTTGCTGCCACTGATCTCCTTCGGACGGGTTACGGATCGAGGGTGTTGGGCAACGCGTGCCCACGACTGAAGAATAGGTCGAACGGCTGGCCCCCGCCAGTAGAGGCGTGATCGCTCACGTCGAACGCACGGCGGGCGTGGTCACAGTCCGGATATGGACCTCGACGAGCTGCTCCGGTGACACGATCGACGGCGCCTGGCACATGAGGTCGGACGCCGAGGTCGTCTTCGGGAACGCGACCATGTCCCGGATGTTGTCGAGACCGAGCGACATCGCGGTCAGCCGGTCGAGTCCGATGGCGAAGCCGGCGTGCGGGGGCGCGCCGTACGAGAGCGCTTCGAGCAGGAACCCGAACTTCTGCTGTTGTTCGTCCGGTTCGATGCCGAGGATCGAGAAGATCCGCTGCTGCACGTCGCTGCGGTGGATGCGGACCGACCCGGAACCTAGCTCCCAACCGTTCAAGACCAGGTCGTAGGCCCGCGACGCGAGCTTGCTCAGGTCGGGGTCTTCGCCGCCCATGTTCCAGTCGACGGGCGCGGTGAACGGGTGGTGCGCGGAGAACCAGCGCTGCGATGCTTCGTCGTACTCGAACATCGGGAACGTGGTCACCCACGTGAAGCGCCACTGCCCGCTCTGAATGAGGCCCAGCTTTCGGCCGAGATGATTGCGCAGCTCGCCGAGAACGCGCCACGTGATCGGCTCACGGTCGGCGACGAAGAGGCACAAGTCACCGGCCTCGGCCTTCATCACGCGCATCAGGCTCGCGGCTTGTTCGCCCGCGGCGAAGCGTGCCAGCGGACCGACACCACCGTCGGCACCGGCCTTCCACCACGCGAGCCCCTTCGCGCCAAAGCTCTTCGCGACGTCTTCGAGCGCCGTGATGTCTTTGCGCGAAATCTCGTGCGCCTTGGGAACGACGAGGCCCATGACGCGATCGCCGCGCGCGATCGTTTCGGAGAACACGGCGAACGAGCAGCGCTCGGCCCACGCGCGGGCGCAGACGAGCTCCAAGCCGAAGCGCAAGTCGGGCTTGTCGACGCCGAAGCGCTCCATCGCGTCCTTCCACGACATGCGTTGGAACGGGATCGGTATGTCGAGTCCCATCGCTTCGTGGAACGTCTCCTTCAGCACGGTCTCCCACGTGCGAAAGATGTCCTCTTCCTCGACGAACGACATCTCCATGTCGAGCTGCGTGAACTCGGGTTGACGATCGGCGCGCAGGTCCTCGTCGCGGAAGCAGCGCGCGACCTGGAAGTAACGGTCGAGCCCGGCCACCATCAGGATCTGCTTGAAGAGCTGTGGCGACTGCGGGAGCGCGTAAAACTCGCCCGGGTGCACGCGGCTCGGCACGAGGTAGTCGCGCGCGCCCTCGGGCGTCGCGCGCGTCAGGATCGGCGTCTCGACCTCGATGAATTGCTGGCGCTCGAACGCGCGGCGCATCGCGTTGATAAAGCGTGAGCGATGGATCAAGTTGCGCTGCATCACGCTGCGGCGCAGGTCGATGTAGCGGTAGCGCAGGCGGGTTTCGAGCGCGGTCTCGGTGTCGCTGTCGATCTCGAACGGAGGTGTCTTGGATCGGGAGAGGATCTCGAGGTGATCCGCGATGAGCTCGACCTCGCCGGTCGGTCGATCCGGGTTCACGTTCGTCGCATCGCGCGCGATGACCTTGCCGTGAACGGAGACCGTGAACTCCGGCCCGAGCTTGACCGCGTCCGAGATCTCCGGTCCGAGCACGATCTGCGTCAGACCGTAGCGATCGCGCAAGTCGACGAAGTAGATGCCGCCGTGGTCGCGGCGAGCGTGCACCCAACCGTTGAGGGTGACGGACTTCCCGACGTGCTCGCGGCGCAGCTCGCCGCACGTGTGCGTGCGGCGCCAGTCGAGCTTGCGTTCGAGCGTCTGGGTCGGAATCGACATGCTCATATCCCCCTCATCTCGACCGCGCTGAGCCTCATCATGGCGCGGCGCAGCGCCGCTTCGGCGCGCAGCTCGTCGATCGGCTCGCCACTCGCCGCGCGTCCAGCGACCAGGCGCTCGCGCGCGCGGGCTTCGGCCGCGCGCGCGCGGGTCTCGTCGATTTCCTCCGCCCGCTCGCCGGCCTCGGTCACGACGCGCACGGTCTCTCCGCGCACCTCCGCGAAGCCGCCGGAGATGAAGAGCACCTGCTCCTGGCCCTCGGCGCGGTAACGCAAGACGCCCGGGTCGAGCTCGGCGACCATCGCCGCGTGCCGCGGCAGGATGCCGATCTGGCCGTCGGCGCCGGGCACGCGCACGGACTGCACCTGCGTGTCGAGCGCGATGCGGTCGGGCGTGATCACGCGCAGGGTGAGAGCACCGGACATCGATCAACCGCCCTTCGGCTTGGCCGCCTTGGACTGCTCGCCCTGCGGCTGGTTCGCCTTGGGTTGCTCGCCCTGCGGCTGGTCCCGCTTCGTCTGCTCGCCCTGCATCTGCTTGGCGCGCGCGACGACCGCGTCGATGCCGCCCTGGTACATGAACGCGCCCTCGGGGACGTCGTCGTGCTTGCCCTCGATGATCTCCTTGAAGCCCCGCACCGTCTCCGCGCGCGGAACGAAGACTCCCGGCGTGCCGGTGAATTGCTCGGCGACGAAGAACGGCTGCGAGAGGAAGCGCTGAATGCGTCGCGCGCGCGCGACGAGTCGCTTGTCGTCTTCCGGGAGCTCCTCGATGCCTAGGATGGCGATGATGTCCTTCAGGTCGGCGTAGCGCTGCAGGATGCGCTGCGCGTCACGGGCGACGGTGTAGTGTTCGTCACCGACGACCTGCGGGTCGAGCATGCGCGAGGTCGACTTGAGCGGATCGACGGCCGGGTAGATGCCGAGCTCGGCGATCGCGCGATCGAGGATGATCGTCGAGTCGAGGTGCGCGAAGGTTGCGACGGGCGCGGGGTCGGTGATGTCGTCGGCAGGAACATAGACGGCCTGCATCGAGGTCACGGAACCCTTCTTGGTCGAGGTGATGCGCTCCTGCAACGCGCCCATCTCGCTCGCCATCGTCGGCTGGTAACCCACCGCGCTCGGCATGCGGCCGAGGAGCGCCGACACCTCGGATCCCGCTTGCACGAAGCGGAAGATGTTGTCGACGAAGAGCAGCACGTCCTGGTTCTTCACGTCGCGGAAGTACTCGGCCATCGTCAGGCCCGAGAGCGCGACACGCAGGCGCGCGCCGGGCGGCTCGTTCATCTGGCCGAAGACGAGCACGGCGTTGTCGATCACGCTGGCCTCGCCGCCGTCGGGCTTCTTGTACTTGGCCTCGCTCATCTCGAGCCACAGGTCGTTGCCCTCGCGCGTGCGCTCGCCGACACCGCAGAACACGCTGAAACCGCCCTTCTCGACGGCCGTGATGCGGATCAGCTCTTGGATCAGCACCGTCTTGCCGACGCCAGCACCGCCGAACAGGCCGATCTTGCCGCCCTTGGCGAAGGGACACAGCAGGTCGACGACCTTCAGGCCGGTCTCGAAGACCTCGGAGATCGCCTCCTGCTCGTCGTAGCGCGGCGCGGGACGGTGGATCGGCC
>JANOFY010000500.1:0-3821 GCA_031413895.1 Planctomycetota bacterium
TTGCCGACATCGGCGACGAACAGGAGATCCGCCAGAGTCTGTCGACGTTTTCGTCGCACATGATGCGGATCAAGGCGGGGCTGGAGCGCGCGGACAAGAACACGCTGGTCCTGCTCGACGAGCTCGGCGGAGGCACGGACCCCGACGAAGGCGCGGCGCTCTCCGAAGCGATCCTCGAGCAGCTCCTCGCGCGCGCGAGCCCGACCATCGTCAGCACGCACATCGGCAAGCTCAAGGAGTTCGCGTTCCGTAATGCACGCGCGGAGAACGCCTGCGTCGAGTTCGACGTGAAGACGCTCCAGCCGCTCTACCACATCTTGATGGGCACGCCGGGCGAGTCGGGCGCTCTCGTGATCGCGCGTCGACTCGGCCTGCCGCCGAAGCTCGTCGACCGCGCGCAGGAGCGACTCGTCAAACGCGACGCGGAGGTGGCGGGGCTGATGGCCGACGTCCGCAACGCGCGCACGCAAGCGGAACGCGTGCGCACGCAAGCCGAGTCGCGCCTGGCGGACGCGTCGCGCACGACGCGCGAGCTCGAAGAGGAACGGCAGGTGCTCTCGCGGCGCGGCGAGATGCTCGAAGCCGAGGCCCAGCGCGGGATCGAGGGGCGTGTCCGCGAAGCTCGGCGCCTCGTCGAGCGTGGCAAGAGCCTGCTCGCACAGCTGCCCCCGGCCGCGCGCAAGGCGCTCGACGAGGTGCTCGATGAACTGGGGCGCGAGCTCTCGGGCACCGCGCTGTCCGACCGTCGTCAGGCGTTCCTCGACGTCTTGAAGAAAGGCAGCTTCGTCTACCTGCCGCGCTACCGGCAGCGCCTCGTCGTGCACAAGGTCGACCGCGCGAGTCGCGAGGTCACGGTGCAGCTCGGCAAGATGCGGCTCAAGGTGTCGATCGACGAAGTCACGGAATACGAATCGCTCTAGTGTCCCGATTCAGGAGTTGCGCGTGCACACTCCAATCGCGACCCTCGATTCCCTAGGCTCTACGGCGATGGCCGAGTTGCTCCTCGTCGACAACGATCCGCGCATCGTCGAGCTGATCGCGTGGTTCCTCACCAAGCGCGGCCACCACGTGCGCACCGCGACCTCGTTTGCACAGGCGCGCGAGCGAATTCGCGAGCAGGCTCCGGACCTGATGCTCTCCGACATCGACCTCGGGTTCGAGCATGGCCGCGAGGAGCTGCCCGCGCTCGCGCGCGAAAAGATGCTCCCGCCGACGCTCGTCGTGTCCGGGTATCTCGACCGCGAGCTGGCCCGGCTCTTCGCGACGATGCCCGGCATCGTCGGCGTGATCGCGAAACCCGTCGGAATGGCCGAGCTCGAGGCACGCATCCAAAGTTGTCTCGAGATCTGCGGCTCCGCCGGCGCAAAGACACACGACCAGCCGCGCGCGCCGCTGCCCGCGCGCTCGCATGCGCCGTTCGATCGCGACTCGTCCGGCGGCCGCGATTCATCCGCGCGACCGGACGGAGAGCGAACCGAATGAGCGCGCTGACGTGGACGACGGCAGGGGAGTCCCATGGACGCGCTCTGGTGGGGACGCTCGAAGGCTTTCCGGCGGGCCTCGAGCTCTCGACGGCGCGTGTAGACCATGAGCTCGCGCGACGCCAAGGGGGCTACGGGCGGGGCGGTCGCATGAAGATCGAGCGCGACACGATCGAGCTGCTCTCGGGGACTCGGTTGGGCGTGACGATCGGCTCCCCGATCGCGTTCACGATCGCCAACCGCGACGCGTCGATCGACAAGCTCTCGGTTCCGACCAATGCGCGGCCAGGCCACGCCGACCTGGCGGGTTGTCAGAAGCTCGGGATGCGCGATCCGCGCGCAGTGCTCGAGCGCGCCAGCGCGCGCGAGACCGCGGCACGCGTCGCGCTCGCGGCGATCGCCCGGCAGATCCTCGAGCACTTCGGAATCGAGGTGTTCGCGTTCGTTCGCGAACTGGGCGGAGTGGCCGCCTCGGACGAGCGCATCGAGGCCGCGTGCGAGCTCCCGCGCGCGGAGCGCGAGCGCATCCGCGACGCAAGCGAGCTCTATGCGCTGGACACCGCCGCCGAAGCGGAAATGTGCGCGCGCATCGACGCGGCGAAGTCCGCTGGCGACACGCTCGGCGGCGTGTTCGAGATCCGCGCGCTGGGTCTGCCGCCCGGACTGGGCAGCTACGCCAGCGGGCCCGAGCGGCTCACTTCGCGCATCGGTGGCGCGCTGCTCTCGATCCCGGCGATGAAGGGCGTCGAGTTCGGCCTGGGTTTCGAATCGGCGCGCCGTCCGGGCTCGCAGGTGCACGACGCCATCGTGGCTGCGTCGCACGAGGACGGACCGGCCGGCGGACGCTACCGCCGGGCGACGAATCGAGCCGGCGGGCTGGAAGGCGGCATGAGCACCGGCGAGCCGCTCGTCGTCCGCGTCGCGATGAAACCGATCCCGACCCTACGCCGGGGCGTCTCGACGGTCGATTTCGAGACGCTCGAGACGGTGGCTGCGACTTACCAGCGCTCGGACGTCACTTCGGTTCCGGCGGCGAGCGTCGTGGGGGAGGCGATGGTCGCGCTCGAGCTCGCGCGCGCGTTCCTGGCCAAGTTCGGCGGCGATTCCCTGCCGGAGATCGAACGCGCCTGGCACTCGTTCCGGCAATCGAACGCGCTCCTGTGAGCGGGGCCGGCGCGCAGGAATTCTCGCGCCCCGCTTGACGCGGGGCGCTCGGGCCGTACCATACCGCGCTCACTTCGCCGTCCGGAGTGTCCACCGGGCCCTTTGCATGGCGTCGATCTGGACTGCCCACGGGCTGCGCGGCATCCGCCAGCGTAGCTCAGTTGGTAGAGCTCCTGATTTGTAATCAGGCGGTCGTGGGTTCGAGTCCCACCGCTGGCTCCCGCGCGGAGCATTCAGTCGACGACGCTGCTCAGGTGCCGCTGGCGACCCCAGACGGAGAAGCTGTTCCCTCACAACGAGACCAAGGCAGATGATTCAGGGAGCGGTGCGTCCGCGGACCTCGTTCATCGTTGGCGTCGCGAACGACGTGTGCGTCGCGAGCGACGTGCAGCGAGCGAGCGCGTCGGGGCGCCTGCGTTTGGACCGAACATCCCAGTTATCGAGCGCGCGCGAGGGTTTCTTCGCGCGACTTCGATGTCGAACCCCGGGGAGATACCAGAGCGGCCAAATGGACCAGACTGTAAATCTGGTGGCACAGCCTTCGGCGGTTCGAATCCGCCTCTCCCCACCATTCCAACGCACCGCCGTGATTCGTCGCCAACACGGCCATTCGGACGCAGGTCCGCGAGGTGGTGAGCGGGCCCTTGACCCGGTCTCATCGCCCCTGCGGCGCGCGTCAGTCGCAGTCGCTGGTGGGTGTAGTTCCGCCGGAGGCGGGCGTAGTTCAATGGTAGAACGGCAGCCTTCCAAGCTGCACACGAGGGTTCGATTCCCTTCGCCCGCTCCACGCGCGTGGCCGCAGCTCCTCGGCTCCCGAGTTCGCCGGCCCGCGACCTCTCGCTGCTGTAGCTCAGTGGTAGAGCACTTCCTTGGTAAGGAAGAGGTCCTGGGTTCAAGCCCCAGCAGCAGCTCCACCTCACAACACGGTTCTTTTCTCAACAACTCATCGATGCATGGGCGTCGCTCGTCGCGACGCTCACTCCATCCATCACCCGGGCACAGGCCCGCCAAAGCAACACAATCCATCCATGGCTAAGGAAGTCTTCCAGCGGACCAAGCCGCACGTGAACGTCGGCTCGATTGGCCACATCGACCACGGGAAGAGCACGCTGACGGCGGCCCTGGCAGCGCGCTCGGCCCACAAGATGGGAACCAAGGCGAAGAGCTACGCCGAGA
>JANOFY010000501.1:0-25698 GCA_031413895.1 Planctomycetota bacterium
CTTGGGCGCCAACGTCTGCCCGACGACGGTGGTCGTGTCGAAACGCAGCTCGATCGGCCCCAGCGGCACGGCCAAGTTGAAGTTGCCCAGCGCGTTGCTCGAGTCGCCGACGAGATCGATGTTGTTCCCGCCCGCGTCGATGACGTCGATGTTCACACCGGCGACTCCCACTGCACTCGGGTTGCGCAGTTGACCGGAGACCGAAACCCCTTGCGTCAGCGCGACGTTCCCCATGTTCAGCGTGCCGCTGACGACGACGGGCTCGACCGTCGTGACGAGGTCCGTGCTCGCGGGAGGGGCCGGCGGATTGAAGATGATCCGGTACGTGCCGCTCGGAATCGTCACATGGAAGAAGCCGTTCGCATCGGTCCCATCGTTGATCAGCGTCGGATCACCCCCACCGCCCAGGTTCTTGGCGTCGATGTTGACGCCCGCCACGCCTTGGCCGAGGTGGTTCACGGCGCGGCCGTCGAGAAAATCAGCGCGGGCCATTGCCGGCAGAAGGAAGGGGACGACCGCGAGTGCGACGATTCTTGTTGTTGATATGGGCATGGGCAGCGGGGGTTGGCTGGGCGAAGAGTGAGTTTGGCGACGAGCGAAATGGCTGTGAGCGGTTGCGTGGGCACCACGCGCTGTAGCGCCCGACTTCCGAGTTCTTTCCGACGGACACGCTGCACTCCATCCCGATCTCTCGTGTGTGTGGCTGGTTCTTGACGTTCTAACCGGGCCCGATGTTCGGAAAACTACGTACAGCCGCGTAGTCTTGTGACACGATGTCCTAAGGGCCATGGGAAGATTCCCCGGCTACATTGGCCACCCGTGACCACTCGCGTTGAAGCACGCGCCGGAGGGCGTCCATCAAACGTGTCCGGATTCGCCCTGCGGAGCTGGTGCTCGGGCCGAGCTGCGCTCCTCGCAATCATACTTGGCGTTGCTGAGTGCGGGTGCGGGAGCGGCGCGGATCGATCTCCCGATGTGCTCCTCGTCTGCCTCGATACCGTGCGAGCCGACCACCTGGGCTGCTACGCCTACGGTCGTCCCACGTCCCCGCATCTCGACGCCCTCGCCGCCCGCTCCATTCGCTTCGCGGACGCCTCCGCCGCCGCAAGCTGGACCAAGCCTTCCGTTCCCTCCTTTCTGACCGGAACCTGGCCGCTCGAGCACGGCGTCTACGAAGGGAGCGCGCGCACCCAGCAAGGCGATGTCACGGACATCCTCCCGGAGAGCGCACGGACACTCGCGGAGACGTTCGCACTCTCCGGTTACGCCACGGCGGCCTTCGTCCACAACTCACATCTCAAGCGCGGCAACGGTCTCGAGCAGGGGTTCGAGCAGTACGAGGAAGGCGACTTCGACGCGCGCGAGCTGCGTTGGCGCGCGCAGGACTGGATCGACGAACGATCCGACGACCGGCCGTTCTTCCTGTACGTCCATATCCTCGACGCGCACTTCCCGTGTCCGGTGCCTGATGATTTCGCGCGGATGTTCGCCGCGGGCGCGGACCTCGCGCTGTTTCGGGGCGACTCGTGGAGAGGCGTCCGAGATGACGTGAACGACGGTCGACGGACTCTGAGCAAGGACGAACGCGATTCTCTCGAGGCGCTCTACGACGGCGCGATCCGCTACATCGACGATCAATTCGGCCGTCTCCTCGCATTCCTCGAGCGACGCGAGCGCACACGCGAGCTCGTCGTGTCCGTGATCGCCGATCACGGCGAGGAGTTCCTCGAGCACAACCGGATCGGCCACGGACACGACCTCTACGAGAACCTGTTGCGGGTGCCGTGGTTGCTCCGCGCTCCGGGCCATGCTGCGGAGCAGGTCGATGAAGCCGTGAGTCTCGTCGATCTGTATCCGACGCTGCTCGCTGCTGCGGGCCTCGAAGCTCCTCCTCCGGGACGCGGCGTCAATCGACTCTCGAAACCGTTCGTTCCGACGCCGCTGTTCGCCGAGCACAAGGACCCTGACGCCTATCTGCAATCCTGGCGTGAAGGTTCCTGGAAGTTGATCCGCAGATTCGAGCCCCCCGCCGCGGGCCGGGCAGCACCCGCAGAATTCGAGCTACCGAGCGTGGGATCGCGCTTCGAGGCCACGATCGACGCGACTTCCACGGAGCATCCGGTGGCGATTCAGCTCGCGCCGCGAGGTGATGCGGCGTCCGACCCGTTCGAGCTGAAAGGCCTGGTCGAACGGCGCGAGAGCGGAAAACTGCGTGTCGCAGGCGTCGAGGTGCATGTCACCCCCGAGACGGAGCTGTACGGCGACCTCCCGAAGCGAGACGGCCAGGCCGCGCGGTGGGAGGACGGAGTCCCCCTCGAAAGAACGATGGTCAAGGTCCTCGCGACCCCCAGCGCCGATGGATTCACCGCGCAACGGATGAAGCTCTACGGCCCCGAAGAAAGAATCGAGTGCGCCATCCGAGGCGCCGTCACGGCGGCGGAGGGCACGCGCGAACGAGGACGACTGCGCATCGGAACGATTTGGATCGGATGGAATGCCGCGACGACATGGTCGAGCCGGATCGATGCGCAAGTACCGACGCTCTCGCGCGAAGACATCGCGACGATCGCCGAGCTCGGGGCTGAAGAGGCTGCACGGCTCGGCTACCGCGTCGAGACTCGCCTTTTCGACCTCGCAGCTGACCCACACGAGATGGCGCCGAGCGCGGATGTACAGCGCACGTCCCTTCTCGGCACCCAGCTCGATGCGTTCGCCGCACGACTCGCTCGCAACCGAATCTGGAGCGCCAACGACCGCGCGGTGCTTTCGTCCGAAACCATGCAGGCACTGCGCGGCTTGGGATATGTCCGCTAGCCCCGCTCTCCACCCAACGAAGCCAAACCGATGAGCTCCCCTCGTATCGCCTACTTGCTCAAGAAGTTCCCGCGCCTCTCGGAGACGTTCGTCCTCAACGAGATCCTGATGCAGGAGCGGAGCGGCCTGCCCGTGCACATCTTCTCGCGGCGACCTCCCGACCCGGAGCCTCGTCATCCGCAGCTCGCGGACCTGCGCGCGACGGTCGAGTACCTCTCACTCCAACAGAGTCTCGAGCCGTGGCTCGCCATGTTCGGTCCGCGGCCGGAGCAGCGCCAGCTTCTCGAGCGCTTCGGCGGGCTCGTGCGCGAGCTTTCGAGCTCCGCGCATCCGCGCCTGCCGGCGCTCTTCGCCGAAGCCTTGTACTTGCTCGCTCGCTGCCGTGAGCTGGGCATCGAACACGTGCACGTGCACTTCGCGACGGATTCGGCGTTGACCGCGATGTTGGTGCGCGACCTGGGTGGTCCGACGTACAGCCTCACCGCGCACGCCAAGGACATCTATCGAACCACGGTGAATGCGCAGTTGCTCTCGCGCATCGTCGCGCGCTCCGAGTTCACGGTGACCGTCTGCGACGCCAACGTCCGCCACTTGAGCGAGACTCTCTCCAAGGACGCCATGGCGCATGTGCGCCGGCTGTACAACGGGATCGACCTCGTCCGCTTCCGGCCGAGCGCGACTCCGCGCGACGAGGGCCACGTGCTCAGCGTCGGTCGGCTCGTGGAGAAGAAGGGTTTCCCCGTGCTCGTCGATGCGCTCGCGATCCTGCGCGAGCGCGGCGTTCCGTTCCGCGCGACGTTCGTCGGCGAGGGCGAAGATCGGAAGCGCATCGAGGACAGGATCGCAGCGGTCGGCTTGGCAGCGCAGATCCGCTTGACCGGCGCTCTCGACCAGGACGCGGTGCGCGTCGAAATGGGCCGCGCGACGGTGATGTGCCTACCGTGCGTCATCGGCGACGACGGCAACCGCGACGCGTTGCCCACGTCGCTGCTCGAGTCCATCGCGTGCGGACTGCCCTGCATTTCGACTCCGGTGACTGGTATTCCGGAGATCCTGGCCGGCGGCAAAGTCGGGCTGCTCGTTCCGGAGAACGATCCGGCCGCGACGGCGGATGCCATCCAGTCGCTGTTCGAAGATCGCAGCCAGCGCGAACGATTCGCGACCGCGGGTCGCGCTCACGCCGAGCACTTGTTCGACGCGGAGAACAGCGCGCGCACGCTGCGTGAATGGTTCGAGAACTGCCTGGCGCAGCCGCAAACCAGATGAAAGTCGCGCACGTCAACCAGGACCGCGGCATCGCACCACACAGAAAGAAGGGGGCGGCGGTCCATCTCGAAGTGATGCGCCGCGCCTTTCGACAGTGCGGTGCCGAAGTGGTGGCGCTGGACGTCCACGAACGCGAGCGCCTCGGCGATGCGCTCTCCGGCGAGCACGCGCGTGCAGCATTCGGCTTGGTCTACGAACGATACTCGCGCGGTGCGACGACGGGCTTCGAGTTCGCTCACGAACACCATCTACCGTTCGTGCTGGAAGTCAACGCGCCACTGGCGCTCGAGGACGAGCTGTATCGCGCCGCCGCCGAGGGTGTGCCGGCAGATTGCGAACGCGCGGTCTTCGCCGGCGCCACGCGCGTGCTCGCGGTCTCGCCCGAGGTGGCGCGCTACGCCGTCGAACAGGGTGCGGATCCAAGCCGCGTGGTCGTGTGCGCCAACGCGGTCGACCCCGACGTATTCCTCCCGCGCGATGTCGGAGATCCACTGCGCGCCGAGCTCGTGCCCGAGGGCCGTTTCGCGTTGGGTTTCCACGGCCGTCTGCGGCCGTGGCACAACTTCGGGCTCCTCGTCGACGCGTTCGCGATCCTGCTCCGACAGCGCGAGCCGGTCCATCTCGTCCTGCTCGGCGAGGGCCAGTTCGAGGAGCTGCTGACGGACCGCGTGCCTCGGGATCGCGTGACGTCCGTGGGCTGGCAGCCGCACGAGCAGGCTGCGCGCGTCGTCTCGTGCTTCGACGCATTGCCGCTTTCGTACGCGACAGATCGTCCATTCTATTTCTCACCGCTCAAGCTGCTCGAAGGCATGGCGGTCAAGGCGGTCCCCATCGTTCCGCGAATTTCGACGCTTCCCGACGTCGTCGCCCACCGCGAGCGCGGGCTCGTGTACGTTCCTGGCGACGCGGAGAGCCTGGCGGCGTCGGTGGCCACGTTGATCCACGATCCTGCGCTTCGACGGCGTCTCGGCGAGGGTGCGCGCGCCTATGCGGAGCGGCATTCTTGGCGCGACGTCGCCCAGGAGATCCTCGATTTCGCGCGCGCGACTCGACCATGACTTCCACACTCGACCGGTTGAAGAGCAAGAGCCTCGGCTCGCTCGTGCGAACGCTCTCCGTGGCGCGGCGATTCGTCGTCGACCTCGCGCCGCACAAGCTGCCGATCGCCGGGATCATGGCGCTGTCGGCCATGTCGATCGCGACCGAGCTGCTCCGTCCGTGGCCGATCCAGTGGATCTTCGACAACGCGCTGATCCGCGACTCTGCGCACGCCCAGCACGACGTCTCGTTCGTGCTCTGGACGGGACTCGCCGCCGCGATCGGGATCACGACCCTGCGCTCGATGTTCGACTACGTGTGCGCGATCAAGACCAATCGAGTCGGCCAGGCCGTCGCACGCGGGCTCCGCTACCGCGTGTTCAGCCACCTCGCCGAGCTCTCGCCCGGTTTCCACGCGCGCCAGAAGTCCGGTGATCTGCTCGTGCGCTTGATGGGCGACGTCCCCATGGTGCGGACGATGCTCGTCGACTCGAGCGTCGCCCTCGCCACCCGCGCCTTCATGGTGGCGGGCACGCTCGGCGTCATGTTCTGGATGGACTGGTTCCTCACCACCGCGATGCTGGTGATCGTTCCGGCGTTCCTGCTCGTGGCGAGCTCGCTCTCGCGGCAGATGACCGACGTCGCCCGCAAGCAGCGCAAGCGGGAAGGTCGCCTGGCCGACTACATCCAGGAAGCGATCAGCGCGACGGCCGTGATCCAGAGCCTGGGACGGGCGCAGCACATCGTCGATCGCTTTTCCAAGAGCAATCGCTCGCAGGCACGGGCGGAGCTCAAAGCCGCGGCGTTGTCCGCGCGGCTGTCCGCGACGGTCGAGACCCTGTTCGGTCTCGCGACGGTCGTCGCGCTGGGGCTTGGAACCTGGCGCGTGCTCGCCGGACATCTGTCGCCGGGGGAGCTGCTCGCCTTCCTTTCATACGTGCGCAGCCTGCTCAAACCGGCGCGCACGACCGGCAAGCACTCGGTGCGCATCAGTCGCGGCGTCGCGTGCGCCGAGCGACTGCTCGCGATCCTCGACGCACCGATCGAGATCCGTTCACCGCCCGATGCGGTTCCGGCTCCCGCGCACCCACGACGCCTTGCGTTCGAAGACGTGCACTTCGGCTACGGCGAGACGGACGACGCGTTGCGCGGTGTCTCCGCCGAATTCGAGAGCGGGAAGCTGTACGGCGTCTTCGGCAAGAGCGGCTCGGGCAAGTCGACGTTCGCGGCCCTGGCGCTGCGCCTGTACGACCCGGACCGCGGGCGCGTCACGCTCGACGGCGTCGACCTGCGACGGTTCGAGCTGTCGTCACTGCGCGACCGCTTCGGTTTGTGCATGCAAGATGCCGTGTTGTTCGGAGACACGATCCGCGAAAACCTGCTGCTCGGTCGGCCGGCCGCGACGGACGCGGAGCTGTGGGACGCTTGCCGCGCGGCCGCCGCGGACGGATTCGTCGCGCAGCTTCCCACGGGCCTCGATACCGAGCTGGGCTCGTCCGGGACGGGTCTGTCGGGTGGAGAGCGGCGGCGCTTGGTGCTGGCCCGCACGTTCCTGCGCGACGCTCCCGTGCTGATCGTCGACGAGCCTTTCGCGGGCCTCGATACCCCGTCGGTCGACCGCGTGCGCGCAACGTTGGCCGCGCTAGCCCGCGATCACGTCGTGCTCGTCATCGCACACGACCTCGAATACCTCGAGGCCTTCGACGAGATCCTGTTCGTGGCCGAGGGGCAGGTGATCGACCGCGGCCGCCACGAGGACCTGTTGTCGCGCAACGCGCTCTACCGCCGCATCACACGCGCCAGTCCGCCGGTGAGCTCATGAACGGTCGACCCGAACTCGCTCGCGATCCCTCGCTGCCGGCTCGTGCCGGAGACGCGCTGCTGTGCCCCGACTCGGACGAAGTGCTCCTCGCGCGCGTCGTGCGGCACCTCGCGCTGCAGGGCGGACCGCGGCCCGTCGCGGCTCGCATGACGTACGCACGCTGGAAACCCCACGTTTCGCTCACGGCGCTGTACCGGATCGAATTCGACGAAGGCGCTTCGTCGTACGTCACGTGGAAGAAGTACGCCGACGGCAAGGCGCGCGAGATCGGTCTCTCGTATGCGCCCGACCGACGCGCAGAGGCGCACGCGACGCGCTTGGCCGCGTTCGCGGCAGAGGCGGCGGACGGCCTGTGCTTGTACGGCTTCCCGACCGATCGCGAGCTCCCGGGACTGGCGCGTGCGCTCAACCTGCGGCGCACGGCGCGACACCTGAACGCGGCCGAGCTCTGGCCCGGGGAGTCCGTGCGTGCACGCGACTCGCGCGCGGAGCTCGTTCGGTACAAGCCCGAGCACCGCGCCGTGCTCCGACTCGATCTTGCGACCGTACACAAGGACGGCACGCGGGCTGGGCATCGCATCGCTGTGCGCGTCCTCGCTCCGGAAGCCGGCGCGCGTGTCGTGGCCGCGCGCAATGCGTACATGTCGTCGCCAACGCCGGTGCTCGCGCCGCGTCTCGTCACGACCGAAGAGCGCACCGGGCTCTTGTTCGAGGAGTGGCTCGACGGAGAGAGTGGTCGCTCGGGTGATTTCAGCGAGGTCGAAGCCGCCGGGACACTGCTCGCTCAGCTCCATCGGAGCCCGCTGCCTGCGCAGGCGGTCGAAGCGCGAGCGAACTCGCGCGCCGAGCTCGCCGCGCTCTTCGCGGTGGACGCGGAGCTGGAAAAACGCTTCGCCGAGCTGCCCCTCGAGCAGAGCGCTGCGCCGATCACGTGGATCCACGGCGACTTTCATCCCGATCAACTGCTGTGCACCCCGGCTGGCGCACGCGCCCTGCTCGACTGGGACGCGCTGCGTCCCGGGCAGCCCGTCGAGGACCTCGCGACCTGGATCGCCGACGAGATCGCCGCGGATCCGACGCGCGACTTGGCGCGCGCGGGCCGTCCGTTGCTCACGGCGTACGCACGCGCGGGGGGTGAAGTTCCATCCGACGCCCGCTTGCGGGCGCACGTGGGAACCGAACTCACGCGACGCGCGGCGGCCGGACTCCGGCGTATCGAAGCCCACGCGATCCCGCGCGCGCGCGCGCTACTCGATGCCGCGCGAACGCTCCTCCAACCCACCGCGAACTCCACGTGATGACCCCCTTCGCGAGCGTCGCGCCGGCCATCGACCGCCGCTTCGGGCCCGGAAGCGCGCGCGGATTCGCAGAGCGCTGCGACCGATCGCCGAGCGGCGCGTGGGTTTGCACGCTGGAGTTCGCGACCGGCACGCGCTGGTGCGAGATCCACGGCGAAACGCTGCGTGAGCTCGATCTCGCCGACGATCGCGAGCTTTCGTGCGCGCGCTGGCTGTCCGGTTGCGCGCGCGAGGGCACTGCCGAAGTTGTTTCATGGCGCCCCGGCCGGCGCGTCGTCGCGCGCACGAAGGACGCACGCGGTACCGAGATCGCCAAGGGCTATCGACGCGGACGCGCGCTCAAGGCAGCGCAGAAGCACCGTGCGATCGCGGCGAGCAGCTCGCGCGATGCGTTCATCGTGCCGGCGCTCTTGTCCGAGGACGCGAAACTCGAGTTGATACGTTTCGAGTTCTTCGCCGGCCGGGCGCTCGATCCGCTCGGGGCTCGCTCGGAGCTCGTCGACGCAGGCCAGCGGCTGGCGCACTTCCAGCGCAGCGCAGTACCCGATCACTTTCCGGCGCACGCGTGGGAGGACGAGATCGCCGCACTCGCGCGAATCGCGGAGGCGTGGCAGACCGACGTGGGCGAACTCCCTGCCGGGTGGAGCGCTCAGTTCGATCGATTGCGCGGTGCTGCGCCGACCAGTGCTCTCCCCATGACGTGCGCACACGGCGATCTGCACGACGCACAAATCCTCGTCGGCGAACGCGGGTTGGCGTTGATCGACCTGGATTTGGCACGGCGTGCGGAACCCACCCTCGATCTGGGCAACCTCTGCGCACACCTGCATCTGTGCGAGCTCAAACGCACGCGCTGCTTGCCCGGCGCCGCAGCACAGGCGGCGGAGGATGCGTTGCTCGCGGGCTACGCCGCCGCCGGGGGCTCGCGCTCTCCAAGCGCGCTGGCGCGCTACAAGAGCGCGACCGCGTTGCGACTCGCGCTCGTGTACGGCATCCGGCCGCGCTGGTCCGACCTCGCGGAACCGCTCGTGTCGATTTCGAGTCTCTTCTGGAAGGACGCGTAGCGTGCGACCCTTGGCCTTCGTCGGAGCGTTCCTCGCCGTCTGCCTCGTCGCGCGCACGAGCGCCGCTCAGAGCCGCGATGCGCTTCGAATCGGACACTGGGTCGAGGTCAAGGGCGAGCTCGTCGGTGTCAGCACCTTTCGCGCCTCCGCACTCGAGGTGCTGCCTCCCAGCGATCAAGAGGCGCTGATCGGTACCGTGACCGATGTGGCGCGCGCCGACGAGCAGTTCGAGCTCTTGGGCTTGACCGTGAGCGTCAGCGAGAAGACCGAGTTCAAGGACGTGTCGTTGAGCGACATCGAGGGCCGGCGCGTGAAGGTCGAGGGGCACTACCGCGGTCCGGAAAAATTCTCCGCGCGCCAGGTCGCGTCGCGCGGAGAGGGTCGTGACCGCATCGTCGGCCGGATCGACCAGTTGACCACGCGCGGAGATCTCGTCGAAGCACGCATCATGGGCTTCACGATCCAGATGGCGGCCGACGTGAAGCTGGAGAACGAGACCGCGTTCGACTCGATCGCGCTTGCGCCCGAGGTGGAGTTCGAGTCAGCCAGCGGCATCCGGCCCGACGACGACGACGACTACATCCCGGGCTCGATCGTGCTGTCCGACACACTGACCCTGGGCGGACTGTTCGAGTACAAGGGAACTCACGAGGATAACTACGATCTCGACGACGCGAGACAGAGGGACCAGAACGACCACCGTGTCACGTTGCGCGCGCAGCTTTTTTGGACTCCGTCCGACCAATTCAACGCGCTGTTCAGCGGGCGCTACGAGTTCCAGGATCAGCACGAAGAGGGATCGGCGCACGATCATCTCTCCGACTTCGGGGTGAACGAAGCGTGGGTCGCGTGGCGCGACATCGCCCACACGGGAATCGACCTGCGCGCCGGACGGCAGGACTTCGACGATCTGCGGGAATGGGTGTACGACGAGAACCTGGATGCCATCCGGTTCGTGCTGCGCCGCGAGCAACTGCGGCTCGAGCTCTCCGCGAGCACGCGTTACGAGGACGGCAGCGATCGCGACGAGCACACTGAGAACCTGATCGCCTATCTCTCGAACAACGATTCGAAGCGACACTTGGCGGCCTACGTCGTCGATCGCCGCGACGACCGCAGTCCGCGCGACTATCCGATCCACTTCGGCGTTCGCGCGATCGGAGAGTTCTTGCCGGACAACAAGAGCTGGGTCGAAGCCAGCATGCTGCGCGGTTTCTCCGACAACACGAATCTCGAGGGTCATGGATTCGATCTAGGCACGACCTGGTCGCCGGGTTTTTCGGATCCGGTGTCGGCGACGCTCGGATTCGCGTACGGATCCGGTGACGATGACCCGAACGACGGCACGGACGAAGCGTTCCGGCAAACGGGCCTGCAAGACAACAACGCCAAGTTCGCGGGCGTGACGTCGTTCCGCTACTACGGCGAGATCGTCGATCCCGAGCTCAGCAATCTGGCGATCTGGACCGCGGGGATCGGAACGCGCATCGCGCGCAAGTCGTCCATCGACCTCGTGTACCACTACTACGACCAGGTCGACGCGGTCGATTTCCTGCGCGACTCCGATCTCAGTGACGATCCGGACGGCACGCACGAGCATCTGGGCCAGGAGTTCGACCTAGTGGTCGGAACGAAGGCCTGGAAGCCGCTGGATTTCGAGTTCGTGCTGGGCTGGTTCGACCCCGGCGCGGCGTTCCCAGACGCCGATGACGCGTGGCTCGCGTCGTTCCAGATGCGCTTTCGGTTTTGAGTGCTCTGCGCTGTCCGTCGCGATTTTCACCGCACGACCGGATCGCGCTTCACGCGCACGCGCGCCACCACGGGCAGATGGTCGCTGCCGATGTCCGGCCCCACCCAGCGATCGAGCACCGCGATCCCCGGCCGCACGAAGATGTGATCGATGTCGAGCCAGCGTCCCGGCAGCTCGAGCGGCGGGTTCCACGTCGGCAGGCGTCCGAAGCCTTGCCTCGAGTCGGCGAGGCCCGCGCGCTCGATGAAATCCGCGTACGCCGGTGAGTAGACGGTGACGTTCAGATCGCCGAGCACGATCGCGTCCTCGCGCCACTCCGTTCGCGTCGCGACCCATTCGAGCGCGGCATTGCGACGTTCCGTGCGCGGCGGATAGCCCGGGCGCTCGGGGTGCATCGCGATCACCTGCACGCGCGCGCCCTTCACGAGCACGTCGGCTTCGATGTACGCGTCGGGGCAGCCAGGCTCGTCGTGCACGCGCACTTCGTCGAGCGGGTAGCGCGAGAGCAAGGCGAGCCCCCACTTCGATTCGTGCGGCGATAGGATCTCCGGCGACTCGCGCTCGAGCTCGGCGCGCAAAGCGGCGACGGCGGGGCCGAGGTCCGGCGAAGGCGAGATGACTTGGTGCGGATAGAGATCGAGTTGACGGATCAGTGCCTGCGTCCAGAAGCCGCTGACCTCGGAGAACGCGATCACGTCGGGCGCGTCCGACTCGAGCCACGCGCGCAGCCGCTCCTCGTCGCGGTTGCAGTACCACAGGTTCGAGGAAGCGACGACGAGCTCGGGACCGCGCGGCTTCGGGATCTCGTCCGGCGGAAGCTGGAGCGACAGCGCGGGAACGACGTGAATGGCGCTCAGCACGAGCGCGATGGCTCCCAGCCGGAGACGTCGCAATCCGAACAGCACGAACGCGACGAGCGCGCAGGCGAGGCCCTGTTGCCAGCGTAGGTTCGCCGCGAGCTCGCCCATCCAGAAGACGCGCGCGGTCGCGGAAAGCGCGGCGAGCGCAACGAGACCCGCGAACGCGCACAGCGCGAGCACGATCACGAACTGCGACAGCGCGACGCCGCCGATGCTCATCCTTCCGAGCGCGCCGAACGCGCTCGTCTGCACCTTGGCCTCGCCCTCGGTCACGCCCAGAGAACCAGGTCTTTGAGCGCGAGGTCGAGGTCGTTCGCCGCACGCGCGCTCACACGGATGCCGTAACCGAAGCTGCCCGAGCGCTCGACGCGGTGGCTGCCTTCGAAGACGTGCAAAGACGATCGCGCTGACGCACCCGAGGAGACGGGCCCGGCGAGCGCTGGATCGAGCGCCACGACCACGCGGTTGTGCAAGTCGCGACCGCCGTTCGTGTGTCCGAGCACGAGCTCGACCGTGACGTCGTCGGGCGAGAGCGGTCCGAGCTCGATTTCGACGTGCACGTCGACGAGATCGCCGACGAGGATGCCCGAGAGATCGGCGACGTGAGCCGACACGATGCGCACGTCGGAGAAGCCCTTGCGCACTTGTGCGTGGCGTTGCGCCAGCGCACGCGTCGACGCGTTGCGATCGGCGGACAGCGCGAAGTAGCTCGCGCCGAGGCGCAAGTACGCCTTGTCGCGATACTCCGCGACCATGCGGTCGGTGTTGAACCACGACGGAATCGTCGCGAAGTTGTGCTTGACGCGTTCGATCCACGCCGCCGGGTAGTCCACGCTGCCGCGGTCGAAGAAGAGCGGCACGACCTCGTCCTCGAGCAGGCGCATCAAGTGGTTGTTGTCGAGCTCGTCTTGCATCTCCGGGTTCGGATACGCGCGTCCGCCGCCGATCGCCCAGCCGTTCTTGCCGTCGTAGGCTTCGACCCACCAACCGTCGAGCACGGACAGGTTGAGCCCGCCGTTCGCGGACACCTTCATGCCGGACGTGCCGCTCGCCTCGAGCGGACGCACCGGGTTGTTGAGCCACACGTCGACGCCCTGCACGAGCGTGCGCGCGAGCTCGATGTCGTAGTCCTCGATGAAGAACACCTTGCCGATGAAGTCGTCGCTGCGCGTGAACTCGACGACGTGCTTCAGCACCTCTTGGCCGAGCTTGTCATTGGGGTGCGCCTTGCCCGCGAAAACGAAACGGACAGGTTTACCGGTCACCGAGATGAGCGCCTTGAGCCGCGCCAGGTCGCGGAACAGGAGCTCCGCGCGCTTGTACGGCGCGAACCGGCGTGCGAAACCGATCCAGAGCGCGTTCTCGTCGAGTCCGTCGAGCATGCGATGGAGAAGCGACGGGCTGTCGTGCCGGTCGACGAAGCTACGCTCGAGCTCGCTGCGCAGCTCGTCGAGCATGCGCTTCTTCGTCTTCTGCTTGACCTGCCAGAACGCGCCGGCGTTGAGCTTCGATGCCTGCTCGAAGTCTTTGCCCTGGATCGGCTGCTCGGAGTTCGAGAAGAGGCGCTTGATCTGTGGATCGGTCCACGTCGGCAGGTGAATGCCGTTCGTGACCGAGTTCACCGGGATCTCGCCTTCGAGAAGGCGCGGCCAGAACGGATGCAGGAGCTTCTTGCTCACGGTGCCGTGCAGCTTGCTCACGCCGTTCGTGAACCCGGCGAAGTTCATCGCCAGGTACGTCATGTTGAACGCACCGACGTCGTCCTCGCCCTGGCCGAGCGCGAAAAATCGGTCCCACGGGACGCCGACCCAGGTGGGCGCATCCGAGAAATAGCGACGGATCAGGTCCTCGCCGAAGCGATCGTGTCCGGCGGGCACGGGCGTGTGCGTCGTGAACACCGTCGTCGCACGCACGAGCTCGCGCGCTTCATCGAACGTCAGGCCTTGCTCACGGACCAGGCGCCCGACGCGCTCGAGCGCGAGGAACGCCGCGTGCCCTTCGTTGATGTGGAACACGGCTGGTTCGAGACCGAGTCGTTCGAGGAGGCGCGCGCCGCCGCGGCCGAGCACGATCTCCTGACGAAGGCGCGTCTCGTGATCACCGCCGTAGAGCTGCCGCGTGATCTCGCGATCCTCGGGGCGATTCTCGGGGACGTTCGAATCGAGCAGGTAGAGATCCACGCGACCGACGCGCACGCGCCAGCTGCGCAAGACGAGGCTCGAGCTCGGCATCTGCAGCGTGATCTCGAGCGGCTTGCCGCTCTCGTCGAGCACCGCCTCGACCGGCAGGTTGCTCGGCTCGTTCTCGACTTCGCTCGCGATCTGATCGCCGTGCGAGCTCATCCGCTGCCGCAAGTAGCCGTTGCGGTAGAAGAGTCCGACGCCGACGAGCGGCAGCCCGATGTCGCTCGCCGACTTGAGGTGGTCGCCGGCCAAGATGCCCAGGCCGCCGCTGTAGATCCGCAGCGATTCGTGCAGACCGAACTCGGCGCAGAAGTACGCCACCGGATGCTTCGCGCAAAGCGCGCCGCCGCCCTCGAGCGGGATGTCGATCGGGCGCGCCATGTAGTCGTCGAAGCGCTCGACGACACGTTTCAAGCGCTGGACGTAGTCCTTGTCGGCCGCGTGCTTCTTGAGGTCCTCGGGATAGATGTCGCGCAGGAAGCTCGTCGCGTTGTGCGAGCTCGAGTCCCACTTCGCCGGGAACAGCTGCCGGAAGAGCGACGTGGCCTCGGGATCCCACGACCACCAGTAGTTGCGCGCGAGCCGCTCTAGGCCCTTGAGCGCATCCGGGACCAGTGCGGCGACGTCGAACCGCATCAGCCGCGGGCGGTGGGCTTGCGGCGTGGGCACGAGCGCGACCGGGCTCTTCGTACGGAACGTGCCCGGACCGGCCGCGCGCGCGCGCTCGCGGCACAGGCCGAGGGCCGTGTCGAACGCTTCGTAGTAACGCTGCACGAGATCCGACCAAGCGGTCATGCGCGCGGTCTTGCGGCACACCTGCGTGTACGCGTCGCGGTCGCGCTTCTCGCCGACGAAGCCTTCGAGCAGCTTCGCCAAACGGTCCGTCGATTCCTGGTAGGCGACGTCGACGCGCGGCAACACGAACACGCCGTCCTCGGGGCCGAGGCCTTCGTCGCGCGCCCAGCGCCCGAAACCGGCGCAGTCGGTCGTCACGGTCGGCACGCCGACCGCGAGGCTCTCCTCGGGCGTGTAGCCCCACGGCTCGTAGAACGACGGGAAGCACGAGAGGTCCATCGCGCGCAGGATGGCTTCGTACGGCAGGTTGAGCAGGCCGTCGTTGCGATTGAAGTAGATCGGGATCTGCACGACCTTCACGCGCGAGCCGAGGTCGTTCCTGAGTCCCACGCGCTGGCAATGTTGGTGCAGCGGGTCGTGCTCGAAATCGAACAAGTTGTGCGTCGAGAGGCCCATCGGGCCGTGAATCGAGTCGAGCGGAGCCTTCAATCGCTCCAGCAGTTCACCGCGCAGGCCCGAGTTGCCCGCGGGAACGAGGACGAACAACACGATGCTCCGGCCGGGCCGGCCGTTCATCTGCGCGAGCGTGTCGACGAGCAGATCGATGCCCTTGTTGTGGTACTCGTAGCGACCCGAGATGCACAGGAGCGCGGCGTCGCTCGCCGCTTCACCGAGAAATCGGTGCGCGACGTTGCGCAGCAACGCGTCGGCTTCGGCGCGCGTCGTCTTGCCGGCGAGTTCGTCGATCACGTCGAGATCGATGCCGTTCGGCAAGAGCGGGTTCGCGCGGCGCTTGAAGAAGAGCTCCGCCTCGCCCGCGGTGACGTCGCTGACGGTCGTGAACACGTCCGCTTCGCGCGCGCACGCGCTCTCGATCGAGTGCTTCGACCGGATGCCGAATGCGACCGCGGCCTCGTCGGGCGTGCGATTCTGGACGCCGGCTTCCGGCGACATGCCGCTGGAGGAGATCGAACGGCCGAGGATCGTGGCGTGCGTCGTGAAGACCGTGCCGATCTCGGGGTGCTCGTGCTCGAGATAGAGCATGCCCGAGCCGACCATCCACTCGTGGAACTGCGCGACCGCCTGCTTGCGCTGCGGCGTCACGTACTCCTGGTACCACTTCTCGATGACGAGGCCCGCGGCGTGACCGAAGAGCACCGGCTCCACGTAGTCCCAGTCACCGAAGAGCGAGTCGACCTTCGCGTTCTCCCAGAGCTTCGCGAGGATCTCGTCCTTCCGCGCGAATAGGCCCGAGAACTCGACGAGGATCGTGCGCGGCCGTCCGGGGATCTTCCACCGGCCGACTCGAATCGGCACGCCCATCGCCCGACACGCTTCGCTGAACTCCTCGAAGCCGGCCTCGGGCTCGAACGTGTCCGACGACTGCGCACCGGCGAGCAGCCACGGGCCGATCGTCAGGTAGTCGTCGCCGAAACGCTGCACGAGCGTCTTGGCCTTGGTCGAGACGACGGTGTGGATGCCGCCGACCTTGTTGCAGACTTCCCAGCTGACTTCGAACAGGGTGTACGGTGCCTGCGGCATCGATTCCTACTTCTACTCGCGAGCGGTGACGCTCACGGGCTTCTATTCGCGAGCGGCGATGCTCGCGGACTTCTCTTCGGGGGCGGTGGAGCTCGCGACGCGACGCGACAGGTCGTCGATGACGTTCATAAAGGCGATGAACGCGTCGTGGGGACTCGCGTACGGGCTGAAATACTTGTGCACGTCGCCGTCCGAGAACCACTTCGTACACATGTAGTAGAGGTGGTCGGACGTCGACAGCCTCTGCCAGTGGGCTAGCAGGGGCTCTGGTGCTTTTCGGACCGCCGCCGCCAAGGAGTAAAGCGCTTCGTTCGCCGAACGCTGCATCGGGTTCCCAAGCCAAGCCGTCAGGTCGCGCTCGGCATCGGCCCAGGACGTCGGGTGCGGGATCGCGAGGCGCGCGACCGGGTCACTCTCGGCCGCGACCTCGCTCGGCGTGCGGAAGCGAAAGCGCGGGTTCTTCAGGATGGCGCGCGGCAGATGCTCCATGAACTTGAAGATGCCCGTGTCGGACCACTGGTGCTCGCCGAACGTTTCGTAGTCCATGAAGAGGCCGATGAACGAGTCCTCCTCGGGCACTTGGTGCACCCAGCTCGCGAACTTCTCGGCGAGGAGCGGCCATTCGTTCCACTGCCGATTGCTGAACCGGAACGCGATGTCGTCGGACAGCTTGTACGAACGCAGGAGGAGCTTGAGCCTGTCGCAGCTCTCGGGCCGGTACACGCGGTGCGGGCTACGCCAACCGAGCAGGTGATCGGCGCCTTCGCCGAGCAGGCTCTGGAAGCCCATGTTCTCGACCATCTTCGCGATCCGGTCGTCGATGACGAGCTCGGTGTTGCGGAACGTCTTCGGTGCACGGCCGAAGAGCTTCTCGATGCGCGCCGCGTGCGATTTCACCTGCAGCTCGAACTCCGTCGGATCGAACAGCCCCGCCAGCGAGTGGTGCGACGTCTCGCACAGGAACTCGACGCAACCGGTGCGCGCGAGACGCACGAAGCTCTCGAGCGTCTCGGGCGTCCAGCGCTCCATCTGGTCGATGACGGTGCCCGACAGCGAGTACGCGATGCGGAAGCGGCCCTCGTTCGATTCGAGGAGGTGCAGCATCAGCGCGTTCATCGGCAGGTAGCACTTCTCGGCGACGCGACGCACGATGCGCGCGTTTTCGGTGTCGTCGAAGTAGTGATCGTGGACGCCGATGTCGAAGAACGTGTAGCGCCGCAGCCGGAACGGCTGGTGCACTTGGAAGTAGAAGACGACGTCAGTCACGCGACGACCTCGCGGTAGATGTCCCGCACGAGTCCCGCGGGATAGTCCCAGCGGATGTTCTGCACTTCCTCGCGGCCGTCCTCGACGAGCTGCTCGGCGAGCGCGGGATATCGGATGAGGCCCAAGATCTTGTTGGCCATGTCGTCCACGTCCCAGAAGTCGACCTTGAGCGCGCTGCGCAAGATCTCGGACACGCCGCTCTGGCGCGACATGATGACCGGCGTGTCGAGCGCCATCGCTTCGAGCGGCGAGATGCCGAAAGGCTCGGACACCGACGGCATCACGTAGATGTCGGCCAGCGCGTACATGCGCTCGACCTCGGCGCCTTTCAAGAAGCCGGTGAAGTGCATGTGGCGCGCGAGGCCGAGTCGCGCCGAACGCTCGATCATCACGGGCAGCATGTCGCCGCTGCCGCTCATCACGAACTTGACGCGCGGCTCGATCTTGACGACGCGCGCCGCGGCCTCGAGGAAATAATCCGGGCCCTTTTGGAACGTGACGCGCCCGAGGAAGAGCACGATCGGCTCCGGCATGTGCTTCGTCTCGTGCAGGATCTCCTTCTGCTCGCGCTGCGTCACCGCGTTGTGCACGACGCGCAGCTTCTTGGGATCGACGCGGTAACGGCGCTGCAGGATCCCGGCCGTGTAGTGGCTGACGCACACGATGCGGTCGGCGCCGTCGAGTCCGAGCTGCTCGATGTCGCGCACACGCTCGTTGACGTGCTCGCCGCTGCGGTCGTACTCACAGGCGTGCACGTGCACGACGAGCGGTTTCTTCGAAAGGCGCGCCGCGACGAACCCGGCCGGCACGGTCATCCAGTCGTGCGCGTGGATCACGTCGAACGATTCCGTGCGCGCGACTTGGCTGACCGCAAGCGCGAAACGCGCGACCTCGGCCATCAAGTCCGGACCGTACACGCCGGAGAACTCGAGCGTCGTGGCCGTGCCCGTCGCAGCCGTCGCGCCCTGCACATCGAGGATGCGCCTCAACTCCGCGACCGCGGCCGCCGCTTGAGAATCGGCGCGCACGCTCAGGGCCTCGGATCGCGGCGTCGATTCTTCGAGCTCGCGTTCCGCCAGCCGTTCGAGGTAGCTCTTCTCGGTCAGGTACGGCGTGAGCAGGCTGTCGATCTCGAGGATCTCCATCGTCTCGGAGAGCCGTTTGCGCACGGGATCGTGGACGTCCAGGGCCGGTGCCGACGCAGGGTGCGTCGCGCGCTTCCTCTTGTTCACAACCTTCGTCTCGACGCGCGACTCGCGCGGCGACTCCACAGGAACGCTCTCGAAGATCGGAACTTGGTTTGCACCGAGTACGCGCACGTAGCGCTGGTCCTCGTCACCGCGCGCTCGCGGCACGACGAACAGCACCTCGACACCGTGGTGCGCGAGTCCCTGCGTCAGTCCGAAGCACGCCGTGCCAAGGCCGCCCGAGATGTGCGGCGGAAACTCCCAGCCGAGCATCAGCACTTTCATCGCGGCGGTGATTCCAACAGGCGGTACGCGCGCAAGATCTCGGCGGTGTTCCACGCCTGCGCGATCGAGCCGCCCGGGCGATACGGCGGATCCCCGTCGAGCACCTCCGACACGTGGTGCAGGCCGTACTTCGAGAGCTGCTCGTCGAATCCGTCGAGCAGCGTGCGCAAGTACTCGACGCGCTTGGGCTGCGAGCCGTAGACGCGCAGGTACGCCTCGCACAAGAATCCGAGCAGCCACGGCCACACCGTGCCTTGGTGGTACGCCTTGTCGCGGTCCGTTTGATTGCCGGCGTACCGGCCCTTGTACGCCGGATTGCGCGGCTCGAGCGTGCGCAGGCCGAACGGCGTCAGGAGCTCGGCGAGCGCGCGTTTGACTACGTCGGTGCGCATTTCACGCGACAGCGGCGACAGCTCGAGCGCGGCGGCGATCACCATGTTGGGCCGCACCGAGCGATCAGCGACGCCATCCTTCCACGTGTCGGCGAGATAGTTTTCGTCGGCGAGCCAGAAGCGCTCGAGGAAGCTCTTCCCGGCTTGACGCTTTTTCGCGCCCCATTCGCGCGCGCGCTCGCTGTCGCCGCGCTCGAGATGGATCTTCTCGAGGTACGCGAGCAGGAAATACCAGAGCGCGTTGATCTCGACCGGCGAAGTGTCACGCGGCGTGACCGGCCCCTCGGCCGTGCGCGCGTCCATCCACGTCGCATTGAGATCGCCGCGCCCCGCGACGAGGAGCCCGTCCGCGTCGGCGGCGATGCCGAGCTCCGTACCCCGCGCGTAGCTCTCCGCGATCTCCGTCAGCGCCGGGAGAAAACGATCGCCGACGAGCTTCTCGACTCCCGCGGCTTGATCGTAGAGTCGCACCGCACGCACGAACCACAAGCTCGCGTCCGCCGAGCCGTAATCGCTGTCATCGGGACCTGTGCCGAAGATGTTCGGCAGCAGGCCGCGCCGCAGGAACGGGAGCGCGCCGTCGAGCGCCTCCCCGCACTCTTCCGTTTTCCCGCGCGACAGCGTGAGGCCCGGCAAGCTGATGAACGTGTCGCGCCCCCATTCACCGAACCACGGATAGCCCGCGATCACGCCGACGCGTCCTTGATCGGTTCGGTACAGAAAGTCGTCCGCCTCGAGGTCGAGCTTCGCCTGCACGGTCTCGCGCGGCGTCGCAATCTGCGCACGTCGACGCGCACTCTCGCTCTTCCACAGCGCCGCCGGATCTTCGATCGCAGTCTCGATCGTCGCGGCGACGATCACGTCCTGACCGGGTTCGAGCGGCACATGGAAGACGCCCGGGCTGAAGTTGTCCTCGTGGCCGTCGTAGCCGCGCGCGAGATCGGTCTGGTATTCGATCTGCTTGTGCCACACGGGATCGACTTCGAAGTGTGCGCTCGTGCTGACGGTGATCGCGATCGGCGGAAGGCCGGGGTACGGCCGCGCGACGATGCCGGCGGCGAGTCGCTGAACGCGCTTGTCGATCTCGAAGTTCTCGAACGTGAGCTTGTCGGCCTCGCGGTACGGCAAGAACGGGCGCAGCCGAAGCTCGACCTTGTTCTGCTGTCCGCTGACGCGGTAGCGCACGAGCACGGTGTGCTGCCCGCGCACCATCATCACGTCGCGCTCGAGCTCCGATCGACCGAAGAGATAGAGCGTCGAGGGGAACGGCACGAGGTCGAAATGATCGATGCCCTGATGCCCGAGCGGCGCCCACAGTCCCGGGTAGCGCACCATCGAGATCGAGCACGACTTCCCGCCACCGTGGAAGCTCTCGTCGAAACGGCCGAGGAAAACGTGCCGTTTGACGTTGCCGGGCGGCGGCGCGACGAGGAGCCCGTGGTAGCGCCGCGTGGCGCACATCAGGATCGTCGACGAGGCGTACCCGCCGCGGCTGTCGGTCTCGAGAGACTCGCGGGTCATCGAGCGCTCGAGTTGTAGGCAGGAATCGCGGTCGATGCGGATGAGCGGCTGGGTCAAGTGGTCCTCTGGGAAGGTTGGAGGGCGGAGAGTGTACGCAGCGCGATGCCCATATAAAGGAGAAGGACGGGGATCGATCCGGATGCGCATGTCCTGCCCGCACATCGTCCGTGGAGTTCGGCGAACGGTCACCGCCCCGCAGTCCGAAGTCGCGTGCTACGATCCCTCCATGCCCCTCTACGAGTACGTCTGCAAGGAGTGCCGACACCCGTTCGAAGCGCTCGTTCTGGGCGACGAAAAACCGCAGTGTCCGTCGTGCATGGGCACCAGCCTCGAGAAGCAGTTCTCGCTCTTCGCGACGAGCAACAACGACGCGGCGACCTACCAGCCGCCGGGTCCGTGCGGGACGTGCGGCGATCCCCGCGGGCAGGGGTCGTGCGCGACGGGGTGAGATCGGACCGATGAAGCTCGAGCGCGCGTGCCTGATCGCCCTCGCACTAGCGTGTTCGGTCGCGATGGCCCACGGGCAGAGCACGACGCTTGTCAGTGTCCGCACGGACGGGGTGCAAGGGAACCAGCAGAGCAACTACCCCTGGTTCTCGAGCGACGGTAGGTACATCGCGTTCCACAGCTTCGCCGACAACCTCGTCGCCGGCGATTCGAACGTCGCGCTCGATGTATTCGTCCGCGATCGCGTGCTCGGAACGACCGAGCGTGTCAGCGTCGACTCCGCCGGGAACGAGGCGAACGGGGATTCCGGCCTCGAAGGCATCAGCTGGGACGGCCGCTACGCCGTGTTCACGTCCATCGCCAGCAACCTCGTGCCTGCGGATCTCAACGGACTGCGGGACACGTTCGTGCACGATCGGGTCAGCGGCGCGACGACACGAGTGAGCGTCGATTCGACCGGTGCGGAGGCCAACGGCAGCTCGATCGGAGGCGCTTCGATCACCGCCGATGGTCGCTACGTCGCGTTCACTAGCGAAGCCTCGAATCTAGTGGCCGGCGACACCAACGGCGTACGTGACGTCTTCGTTCACGATCGATCCACCGGCACGACCACGCGCGAGAGCGTGGACGTCGCGGGCGGCCAAGCGAACGGCGCGGGCGGGATGGCGAGGATCTCGGCGGATGGTCGCGTCCTTTCCTTCCTTTCCGTGGCGAGCAATTTTGTCGCTGGCGATTCCAACGGCGCGCAGGACGTGTTCCTGCGCGACCGGACGACCGGTGCGCTCACGCGCGCCAGCGTCCACTCGAACGGCACCCAGTCCAACGCCAATTGCTTCGGCAACAGAATCTCCGCGGACGGTCGTTTCGTGGCGTTCGAGAGCTTCGCGAACAACCTCGTGGCCGGGGACACCAACATGCGAACGGACGTGTTCGTGCACGACCGCTCGACAAGCACCACGACTCGCGTCAGCGTCGCTTCGAACGGGAGTCAGGCCTACGCGGGCGAGAGCGTGCGCCCCTCGATCAGCGCGGACGGTCGATGGGTTGCGTTCGACAGCGATTCGCCTGGCTTCGTGACCGGCGATCCCTTCAACACACGTGACATCTTCCTGCACGATCGCTCGACCGGAGTCACCTCGCGCGTCAACGTGAGCTCGCTGGATGAGCCGGGTGTGGGCCCATTCGGCGGGGAGAGCGTGTATGCGTCGATCTCCCCGAACGGCAAGTACGTCGCCTACGCGAGCATCAGCCCTAACCTCGTGCCGGTGGATTCCAACAACGACATCGACGTCTTCGTGCGCGGGCCCGAGCCGTTCCCGCCGTCACCGTATTGCGGTGGACAGTCCCAGTCGGGCACGCCTTGTCCGTGCGGGCCCGGAGCGAGCGGTCACGGTTGTCCGAACACGAGCTTTCCATCGGGAGCTCTTCTCGCGGCGACGGGTTCACCGCGCGTATCCGCGGACACGCTCGCGCTGCACGCGAGCTTGATGTCGGGCTCGTTCTGCTGGTTCGTACAGGGCGCGGATTACGCGGACGAATTGATCGGTGACGGCAAGCACTGCCTTTCGGGGTCGCTGCTCCGTGTGGGCTCGTACGCGACCGTCGGCGGTGCAGCGACGAATCCGTCGCCGATCGACGCTCCGATTTCTGTGAAAGGACAGGTTCCACCAGGCGGAGCGACGCGCTACTACCAGGCCGTCTACCGCAGCACGAATCCGAGCTTCTGCTCGGGCGAGCCGTTCAATCGCACGAACGGGGTGGCCGTCGTCTGGTATCCGTGAGTTCGATGGGCGACTGATCTCCGCTGCGCGTGCCGCCGAGCGGTCGGCTCGATTTCGCGCCCTGCTCCGGGCGGCTCGTCGAAGTCGAGTTCTCGTGCGGCGACCCGCGCGGGCAGGGGTCGTGCGCGACGGGGTGAGCGGCTAAGGGCGCCGACAGCTCGCCGTCTCGCCCGCGCGCAGCTCGAACGACGGGAGCTCTGAAGTCGGGATCGGTCCGGTCTCGTTGTGCATGCGCACGAGCGCACCCTTGCCCGCCGGAACCGCGAGTGTGATTCGACCTTCGCCGCTCGGCAGCGGTCGCATCGCCGCGAATAGGGGCGGGATCTCCGACACCATGTAGACAAAGTATTCGTTGTCCGAGAGTTCGCTCGCGCGTCCGTCCAGTTCGAGCTTTGCAGTCGTCAGATCGAACGACCAATTCGTCTCGGGACCCTCGACGAGCACGCTCGCGCTGAGTTGCATCCCCTCCAGTTCTCCCGACACGCAAACCAAGAGGAGGCGGTACCTGTCGTTCGCTCTGACACGCATTCGGAATTGTCCGCCGTCGCCAACAACGGTCCTGGGGTCCGACGTTCCCCGATCGCGGTCTGGTGCCGCGACGACGTTCCATACACCGGGCGCACCGCCATCGACGCGCAGCTCGCCGATCAGCATCGATGAGCCCGCTCCGCCGCTGAGATCCAAATCGAAGTACGTCGTGCGTCCGTCCTCGACGTCGCAGTTGCTCGGGATCTCGTCCCAGCGTCCTGAACGCATCTCCGAGCGTAGCGAGCGCCCGAAGATCTCATGCTCCGCGCGCTCCACCATCCATCGGCCCGGTGTCAGCCCGTCGACGCGATACTCGCCTTCGGGACCGACGCGCCGCGTGAACGCGTGCGCATCGCCTCGAGAGAAGCCGACGATCACTCCCGCGGCGCTCTGCCCCGGCGCGGGAATGACGCGGCCCTCGATCGAACCACCGCGTGCAACGAAGACGTCGACGGCGCCGTGACCGACCGTGATGGGACCGACCATCCCGGCTGCGTGACCGGAGGCCTCGGCGCGCACGTGGAATCGCTCGACACCGCGAACGGACAACGCGAACGATCCGTCCGGCGCGCTGAGCGTCTCTGCGATCGAGTTCGGCTCGACGAACACCGGGAAACCGTTGTGTGTCGTGCGCTGGCGTTGATCCTCGTAGAGCTCGACGCGCGCGCCATTGACGGGCCCCGACGAATCGATCACGCGCCCGTGGATTCGTGGAGCGGCCTCGAGGCGAATCGACAGCTCCGGCGGGACCGTTGCGGGCGAGAACGGCCCGAGCACGCCGACCCAGTGCATCGGCTCGTCGACATGGATCTCGAAGTCAGCTGACGGAACGACGAGGCTCGCGCGTCCGTCTGCTCGCGACTCGTTCGGGATTTCCATCAGGATCCGCGAGCGGTCCGCCGCCCAAATCTGCACGGCGTAGTGCCCGAGCGGATTTCCGGACGCGTCGGTCGCCACGATCGCGCAAGTTCGCGGCTCTACGAACTGCATCACGACTTCGTCCGTGCTCGGCCCCACTTCGCGGAGCCACACGGCCGCCCAGCGTTGCCTCGAGTCCGCCGCGAAGAGCTCGAACGATTCGTTCGGACTACACAGCGTCTGGAAACGGCCATCGGAATCCGTGCGCAACATGCCGTTCGATCGCGCGGTGCGGAACTCGACGTACGTGCCCCCCATCGAGTGGCCGCCGGGATCGAGCACGATGCCGCGCAGCAGGCGATCGTCAGTTACCCGGTCGAGTGCGATCACGACGTCGCGGCTCTCATTGCCCGCGCGGACCTCGACGATTCCCGTGAATCCGGGAACGTGCGCTGAATCGCCCGCAATCAGTCGCGCGAAGCCGACCGGTACCCCCTCGAGCAGGAAAGTGCCGTCATCGCGCGTTCTCGTCGAGGGCTCCTTGTGCGGATCGACGAACGGCCGGAACCGTTGCGCGAGCTCCGACTCCGGCAAATTTAGCTCGTCGAGGGACACCCGTGCGCCAGCGATCGGTGCTCCATCGCGGTCTTGCACGCGTCCGGAGACCACGCCACCCGGCGCAAGCACGAGATCACCGAGATGCAAGGTGGGATTGCCCGCCATGAACTCGTAACGGGACAACGTGGCGTGCCGAGCAGCACGCACCGTGAACCTGACGTGTCCGTCGCGAGCGGGCATCTCCAGAACGAGCACGACTTCCCCGCGGCTGTTCGATTCGGCCTCGCGGACCATGCTGCCGTACTGAACGCGCATCGTGGCTCCGCGAATCGGTCGCGACTCCCCGTCGACGATGCGCGCTTCGAACGTCATCGTGTCGGCGGCAGCCGCCGCGAGAACTTCGGGAGCGAGTTCGACGATCGCTTCACGCTCGGGCTTCTTCG
>JANOFY010000502.1:0-4226 GCA_031413895.1 Planctomycetota bacterium
CGCACGATGCGTTTCTCGAACTCACGCACTTCGTCGACGGTGAACAGGCTGTCGATCGACAGCATCGGAACGCAAGCCGCCACGCGTGCTGGAAGTGCGCGGCGAAGTGCTGATCCACCGCGCGAAGTTCGAGCGCTTCAACGCCGAGCGCGTGAAGCTGGGGCTCGAGCCGTTCGCCAACCCGCGCAATACGGTGTCCGGCGCGCTGCGGCGCAACGACCCGGCCGAGGTCGCGCGCTATCCGCTCGAGTTCTATCCGTGGGCCGCGCCGCGCATCGAAGGCGAAGCGTTCGCGACGCAGGTCGAAGTCTCGAATGCATTGAAAGACTGGGGGCTGCGCGATGCCGGTTACTCGCGGTCCGTACGGGGCATCGCGGCAGCGATCGAGTACCACGACGAGCTCGAGGCGAAACGCCTCGACGTGCCGTTCGAGATCGACGGCGTCGTGGCGAAGCTCGATGCCTTCGCGCTGCGCGAGCGACTCGGCAGCACGTCGCGCGCGACGCGCTGGCAGTACGCGCACAAGTTCGCGGCGCTCGAAGCTTCGAGCACGTTGCGCGCGATCGAGACGATGGTCGGCAACAGCGGTCGGCTGACTCCGCGCGCGCACGTCGATCCGGTCGAGGTGGGCGGCATCACGGTCCGTCATGCAACGCTCCACAACGCCGACTACGTGGCGTCGCTCGGAGTGAAGGTCGGTGACCGCGTGTTCTTGCGCCGCGCGGGCGACGTGATCCCGCAGATCATGGGCGTCGCGAAGTCCGCGCAGGGCAAGGCGCCGAAGGGCTGGGACACAAGCGTTCCCGAAGAGTTGCTCGATGCGAACGCGCCAGCGGCACTTCGTGACCCGAACGCGCCTGCGGAGCTTCGTGACGCGAACGTGAAAGTTCGGGCCGGCGTCGCTTGGCAGTGGGGCGAGAGCTACGCGATGCCCGAACGCTGCCCGGCCTGCGACACGAAGGCGGTGCAGGAAGGCAAGTACTGGCGCTGCCCGAACCCCGCCTGTCCGCCGCAGGTGATCGGTCGCACGCTCGTCCTCTCCGGCGGCGACGCGTTCGAGATCGACGGCCTCGGCGAAAAGCAGATCGCGCAGCTCTTTGACGCGCGCCTCTTGGAATCCGCTGCGGACCTGTTCCACCTCGATCGAGATCCGCGCGCGAAAGAGCGTCTCATCGAGCTCGAGCGCTGGGGCGAGAAGAGCGTCGACAACTTGTTCGCCGAGCTCGAAGCGCACCGGCGCGTTCCGTTCGCACGTTTCCTCGTGTCGCTCGCGATCCCCGACGTCGGTCCGGCCACGGCGCGGCTCTTCGCGCAGCACTTCACGTCACTCGATCTATTGCGCGCGGCATCGATCGACGAGCTGCAGCACATCGACGGCGTCGGGCCCGAAGTGGCGACACGCCTCTCCGCGTGGTTCGCGGACCGTTCGAATCAACGCTTCGTCGAGCGCTTGCTCGCGGGAGGTGTCGAGATCGTCTATCCGAAGCACGACGCTGGGAGCGGCGTGTTCGCAGGCAAGACGGTCGTGTTCACCGGCACGTTGGAGTCGCTTGGCCGCGCCGAAGCCAAGCAGATCGTCGAGGATCAGGGCGGGAAGGTGGCGTCGTCGGTCAGCGCGAAGACGAACTACTTGGTCGTCGGCGGCAAGCCCGGCAGCAAAGCCAAGCAGGCGGGCGAGCTCGGCGTGACGGTGCTCCTCGAGCCGGAGTTCTTGAAGCTGATCGGCCGTGGTTAGCCCCTGAGACGCCCCGCGGAACGGGCTAGTCATGCGGCGTGGGCGAGATGTCCGATAAGATCCCGCCGCGCCCCCCAGCCGCCCGTCACCGCGGACCCGACCGCGGACCTCCATGCAAGACGAGAAGAACCAAGACATCCCGGGTCCGGCGCGCGAACCTTCCTTCGGTTTCGAGCTGCCGGCCGGTTTCGAAGACACGCGCACGGCGAACTTGATCGCGCGCGCCCAAGCGGGTGACGCCAGTGCGCTCAACGACTTGTTCGCGCGCTACCACCAGCTCGTCGTCGAAGCAGCGCGACGCAAGATCGGTCCGCGTCTACGGTTGAAGGAAGAGCCCGACGATCTCGCGCAGACGACGTTCCGTGAGGCGACGCGCGACTTCGCCAACTACGAGTACCGCGGCGAAGGCTCGCTCGTGCGCTGGCTGATGCAGATCCTTCAGAACAAGATCCGCGACAAGGCCGAGTTCTACTCCGCGACGAAGCGCGATCTCTCGCGCGAGCGTGGAATGGACGCGCCGCCCACTGCCGACGGCGATTCGATGCCGTCGTTCGAGCCCTCGAGCCCGGATCTGTCGGTGACGACGCAGGTGCAGCGCGGCGAGGACTACGAGCACTTGCGCGTCGCGCTCGCGGAGCTCTCACCGGAGCACCGCCAGGCGATCACGCTCGTGTTTTTCCAAGGCATGCAGCTCCGCGACGCCGGCAAACTGATGGGCGGCAAGACCGAAGACGCGGTGCGCATGATGTTGCGCCGGGCCGAATCGCGCTTGAACGAGATCCTGAAGAAGTCGATCGGCAAGAACTACCGCGGCTGATTCGCTCGAGAACCGGGCGCCGCAACCGCGGACGCGATGCAGCCCGCGCCGTGCCGCTCGCAGCGCGAAGCTGCCTCGCCGCCACTTGTCAGCCCCGCGGGACGCGGCTAGCATCTGCGCCCCCAATCGACGGGGCGCGGGCGACTAACTCAATTGGCAGAGTGCCATGTTCACAGCGTGGAAGTTGCTGGTTCGAATCCAGTGTCGCCCACCATCCGCTCTCGCCCGCATGCTGCTCGGAGCGGACGCTCGCAGCTCCAACTCGTGCTCGCGAGCATGTGATTGCTGCTGAGCGCGCCGACGCGAGAGCACTCTTCAGCCTCAGTTGCTCCAGCGCCTGCAGTCGACCGAGGGCGCCCGCGTCGCGAACCACGACGCAGTTTTCAGCGTGCTCCGCGCCTGCGAGCGCAACGGCACGCGACTGCGAGCGCATCGGCACGCAACTGCGAGCGCATCGGGTGGTGAGCTCACGCAGGTTCGGATAACGTGAGGTTCTCGGCGGCGGCGTGTCGGCCATGCGCGCCGAACAACACGTGAATAGCCGCCGTGAATTCCTGCAGGGGGGGCTGTCGGCCTTCTTCCTTGGACTGTCGCGCGATCCGCGCTGGATGCATCTCGCGCGCGGGCGCGCCCCCTTGCCCGCGTTCGATGCCGGTCTGTGGCGTGGACGACCGCTGACTCTGATCGACGACAGCCCGGCATCGATCGACGTGCAGGGCTTTCCGTTCGCAGCGGGATTCTTCGGTGATCCGTATCCGAGCACCAAGATCCCGTTCCACACCTCGGAAACTCAATACCCGGGCGGTGTGGCCCCGGCGCCCGACGAGGAGGTCGACATCGCGATCGTCGGCGGCGGGTTGTCCGGGTTGACGACCGCGTACCTGCTGCGGCATCGCCACCCGGTCTTGTTCGAGTTGCACGAGCGCTTCGGCGGCGTGGCCAAGGGCGAGACGTGGATGGGCACGAGCTACTCGATGGGGAGTGCCTACTTCATCCAGCCCGACGAGGGCTCGCTGCTCGAACGCTTGTACCGCGAGCTGGGCTTGGACCAGGTCTACCGCTTCAGTGGCGTAGGCTCGGATCTGGTCGAGGTCGGCGGCGTGATTCGACCGGACTTCTGGATTGGCGCCGGGCTGCCCGCTGCGCAGGTCGAAGCCTTCATCCGCTACGCGCGCGTCGTGCAGCACTACGCCGAGCAAAGCTATCCCGACATCCCGCTCGTCGCGGATCGCGACAACGCCTGGATCCTGCAGCTCGACCAGAAGTCGCTGCGGCAGGACATCGAGGAAAGGGTCGGGCTCCCGATACCACGGTTCTTGGCCGCGGGCATCCAGGGCTACTGCTATTCGTCGTTCGACGCGGGTTGGGACGACATCTCAGCCGCCGCGGGTTGGAACTTCATCGCTGCCGAGGAGTTCGGCCGCTGGGTTTGCCCGGGCGGCAACGCCTACGTCGCCGATGTGCTTTGGCAGCGGTTGGTGAACGCGTATTCGCACGGGCATCTGAATCGATTGCGCGCGGGCACGCGCGCGGTCGAGGTGTCGGTGCAGACCGACGGCCGCGTGCGCGTCGTCTATCGCACGCCGGACGGACAGTTCCGCTCACTGCTCGCTCGACGCGTCGTGCTGGCCTGCTCGAAGCACGTGTGCAAGTACTTGATCCCGGGGCTGCAGC
>JANOFY010000503.1:0-9757 GCA_031413895.1 Planctomycetota bacterium
GCGCGCAGGAGCGCGATCGCCGTGTAGATCACGACAACGGCGACGAGCCACTTGACCCAGTACAGAGGCAGGCTTTTCACCAGTTTCGCGGCGATGAGCACCGCCGGCACGCCCGCCACGGTGAGCGCGAGCGCGGCGCTGGGCGAATAGCTCTGGCGCTTGATGAACGGCACGCTCGCGAGCGGCATGAGGAACGCGCACGAGCCCATCATGATCGGGAAACCGGTCGACGGGTTGAGGCCGATCATCGACACGAGCACGAGACACGGAGCGTAGAGCCCGACACCGATCGTCATCAACGCGCCGAGCACGAAGTTGCCGAAAACGCCGAGCGCGAGCATCGGACCGGAGAGACCCAGCGCCTCGCCGCCTTGCGGATCGCCGAACTGCCGGTACACGAGCACTCCGCACAGCACGAGCAGCGCGAGGCCGAGTCCGAGCTGGATGTTGCGGCGCGGCCAGCGCGAAACGATCGGCGCTCCGACGAGCGAACCGAGCACCGCCGCGACGATCATCGTGACGAGCGTCGTGATCTCGACCTCGATCACCTGGATGTAGATGAACGCCTGCGCGACGGTCGGCAGCGTGTGTCCGACGTTCAGCGTGCCCGGGAGCAGCCGGTCGTCGATCGTTCGACGCGCGCGATACAGCGCCGTCGTCGTCGCGAACGACCCGATGCCGAGCGTGTCGAAGAAGTCGGTGACGACACCGACGAAGAGCTCGTACGCATTCGGCAGGACGCGCTCGGACGTCGATCGCCGTAGCGCGATGAGCGATCGCGTCCAGAAAACGACGAACGCAACGGCGACGACTCCGAGAACGATGAGCAGCGTCGTCTTGGCGTCGTGCATGCGTCGTGTGCCGGGGAGGGCGTGGGGAGACTAGCGGGGGCTTCGACCCGCTTCAACGGCCGGCTGTCGACGGTCCACCGCCGTCCATCGCTGCCGGTCCGAGTGCGCAAGCTGGTCATCTCGACTACTCTCTCGGTACGTTTCCTGAAACCGATGCGGAGGGAGCGCGGTCCCTCCGCCATGAGCAGCGAGCTTATTCGTATGAGTCCGTCTGAAGCTGCGAGGATCGCCCTCAAACTCTTTGAAGAAGTTCAAGTCGGGCGTCACGTAGAGGGCGTCCTCGTCGAGGCGATCGAAGTTCCGAAGCCGAGGCGCAAGGAGTGGCAAGTCACGATCGGCTACTCGCCGTTTCGGGAGTTGCTCGGCGTGCCGGTTGCCGGCCCGCGGCTCAGGTCCGTCATTCGTCTTGCGGAAGATGGGACCTTCATCGGGATGCATGCTCATGAGCGCGACGATTCCTGAGCTGGATGCATCACACATCGCGCATCACGTCCGGCGTGGAGTTCTTCTCGACTCGAATCTCTTGGTCGTCGTCTTCGTCGGGCTCTGGAAGCCTTCGTTCGTCGGACGAAAGGTGACTGGTGGGGAGTACTGCGAACGTGACCTCGACTTCTTGACGAGCCTGCTGGATCGGGCGCGGCCGTGGATTCTGACGCCACACCTGCTGACCGAAGCCGACAACCTTCTCGACAGGATCGGTGATCCTGGACGCATGGAGTGCCGAAGGTTGGTGGCCAGGACTCCTCCGAGAGTGAAGGAATCTGCGCCACTGGCGATCAAGGTCGTGGATGAGACTGCCTACCCACGTCTGGGCCTGGCCGATGCGGCGATCGTGCGCGTTGCGAGGAAGCACAGTTGCCTCGTTCTCACGAGCGACGCGAAGCTCCACGACGAGCTGTTGCGGCGTCACCATACGACGCTCTACTACCCATTCCTGCGACGGTTCCTGCGCACCGCGAATCAACCCGAAACAGGCGGCCCGACCGACTACTTCGGTCGAGGTCGCTGAAGCCCAACGCAATAGCGCTTCCACGCTCTCTCGATCTCCTCGAGATCGATCCCTGCGAACGCTGCGTCGAACGCCTTCATCCGCGCGGCGCGACCCGCTTGCCAGAGCGCGACGCGATCTGCCACCTGGTCCGTGGGAAGACCCGACTTCTCCTCGGCGAACGCGCGCTTCAGCGTGTCGAAGTACGTAGGCAGGACCCTGGCCCACGCACGGTTCGACTGCGCTTCCGGAGCGAGCCGGAGGAAGTACACCATCGACCAGCTCTGTGCATAGGCGAGCGACGCGTCTTGCATGAACGCGCGCTCTTCCATGCGCAGGATCTCGCTCCACGGCAGCGTCTTTCCTTTGGCGATCGCCGCCTGAATCACCTCGAGACGCCGCGCGTTCACTTCGATCGCGCGCACTTCGCCGTGCACGATCGCGCCGCCGAAGAAATCGCCGTGGCCTTCGTTGAACCACGGATGCGGCGCGAGCTCACCCGCCGAGTAGTGGATGAACTGATGGAACGCCTCGTGGTAGAGCACCTCGAACGTTTCCGAGTCGTCCGAGATCACGTTTTTGCGCGCCTTCGCGGCGTCGTAGAGGACGAGCTCACCGGCGGCCGCGTGCCAGTAACCGAGCGAATCCGCGTCGCCGCCGTACGCCAGGTACTCGTCGCGATCGCGACACACGCGCACCGTCGAAACCGCTTGGATCGGCGCCACCGGCGGGAAGTACTTGCCGTATTGGGTGCGCAAGAACTCGATGTCGAGGCACATCTTGCGGATCAGCGGCTGGTCCTTCGTGCTGTACACGACGATGTAGTTCTCGGTGTCCTCGGCGCGCCAGCCGCGCACGAGCCTCCTCCGGACATCGATGCGGAAGGGCGCGTCACGCAGCGTCGACTTCGCATACAGCGCGGCGAGCGCGGGCTCGTCCGTCGCGACGGGATCGTAGAGGCGCAGCCGTTCGGCACACGTGCGCCACAGCGCGACCTGTTCTTTGAGCTCGTGATCTCCGCACGTGCCGATCAGCGCGACCGTGCGACGTTCGTTCGAGTACGCGTAGAACCAGCCGACCATCGGTCGCATCTCCCCATCCCCCGGCATCAGCAGGGCCTCGCGCGCCGTGAACGCGCCCTGCGCCTTGCCCTGGACTCCCTTGCCGATCGTCCACCCGGGAAAGCGCGCTGCTACGTAGCGTTCGACGGTGTGGACCTGTGTGCGCCCGAGCGCGTCGGACGCGCTCGATTCGAGTGACGCGGGGGACGCCGGGGGCGTCGGAGCCGGAGGCGCGTCGATCCAGACGACCTCGATCGTCGGGCGCACGGCCTTCGCGGTCCGAGGCCGCAGCTTCTCGGCATAGGAAAGAACGACCCACGTTTCATCGGGCGGAACCGGGAGCGGCTCGTAGCTGAGCGGCACCTGGAAAGTCAGTCCCAGTTCGTCGTGCTTTTCGGTCGTGAAGCCGGTCTGCGCCGCGGTCGAGGCGGCCAGGAGCGCGAGAACGGATAGTGCGCAGGCACTTCGTAAGACCGCACCAGACATGGTCCGGTTTCTAGCCCGGCGCGTCGGAGCGCGCAATCGAGCGGGCGTTCGGATGCCAATCACAGAAGCTCGGCCGCCCCTCTGGTCGATGGTAGCCAAGCAGCAGGCGAGCAACCGCCGACTCCAGTCCCAGAACCCGCGCACGCCTATGTTCTTCCGAAGCAAGCCCAAGACGACCGAACGCGGCGAACGCCGCCGGCAATACCGCATCCCGCAGTCGAAGAAACATCCGTTGTCGGCGACGCTGAAGCGCGACAACGAGACGCTCCAAGCCGAGTTCCTCGACGTCAGCGTTCACGGTGTGGGTCTCAAGGTGACGGCGGAACGCGGCGCCAAGCTCACGCTCGGCGACGTGCTCGAGCTCACCGTGATGAGCCTCTCCCACGGCAAAGTCACGACACCCGGCAAACTCGTTCACATGGAGTCCGACGGGAAGAGCGCCCGCTTGGGGTTCGAGTTCGTCAACATCGGCGATCTATACAGCCAGCTCGATGCGTTCTACTCGCGCATCTTCAACCGCCGGCGCGCCGTGCGCGTGCGGCCGGAGCTCGACCGCAAGCTGACCGTACTGATGCGCTGGTCGGACAAGGAATTGAAGGCCCACGTGACGAACGTCTCGGAGACGGGCGTGGGCATCTCCGTGCCGGTAGAGAACGCCAAGGATCTCGAAAACGTCGAGAAGGTCGCCATCCAGTTCAAACTGCCTGGCGCGGCCGAACCCATCCACGGGGCCGCGTTCGTGCGCAACAAGGCCACCGTCGCGGGCCAACTCATCTGCGGCCTGATGTTCGACTTCGATCAGCAGAGCAGCCTGGCCACGCGACGCAGCGAGATCGGCGTGTACGTCGAGAAGCGCGCGGAAGAGATCTCCAAGTGGGAATCGTCCTGGGGCGAGCCGGCGAAGTCGAAGTAGAGCGATTCCCGCAGCCCCACGTTGACACGTGCGAGCTAGCTGACTTCGTGTGAAAGCGCTCGCCGCGCTCCATGGAAATGGACGCAGCGCTCTGCGAGCGCTGCTCCAAGGGCCCTCGGCGCGAACGCGGACCGCTCCGCGTTCGAGGATCAGCTCGGCTTCGTGCGGAACTGATCGAACGGGTTCGTGTAGGACGGACCACCGGCGGGCTTTGCAGGCGGCGCACTCGGCGCCGGCGTCGCAGCCGCCGGACGCGCGGGAGCCGCCGCGGGCGCCGGAGTTCCAGGTTGCTGCTTCGGAAGCGGTGCACCGGGAGGATTCATCTGGATGCGCGGTCCCGTTTGCGCGGGGTGCGTCTGTGCCGCCGCGGCGTGATGAGCCGGCATGCTCGGCGCGCCGCCCTCGGTGTTCTCTCCACGCAGCGCGTCGACCTTCTTACCCACCGACGCGATCTTGGCGAGCATGTCGTCCTTCGAAACCGACTTGAGGTAGGCCTCGTTGGGATCGACCGCGCCGGTCTTCACGAGATCGAGCAGCGAGTCATTGAGCAGGCGCATGCCCTGCTTCACCCCCATTTGCATGGCGGACTGGAGCTGGTGCGTCTTGCCGTCGCGGATGTTCGCGGAGATGCCGGTCGTGGCGATCATGATCTCGAGCGCGGCGACGCGGCCCTTCGGCTGCTTCTTGCACAAGGTCTGCGCGACGACGCCCTTCAGTGAGCTCGACAGCATCGTGCGGATCTGGGCCTGCCGGTCGGCCGGGAACTGATCGATGATGCGGTCGACGGTCGACGACGCGGTCGTCGTGTGCAGCGTGCCGAATACGAGGTGGCCGGTTTCGGCGGTCTCGATCGCGATCTCGATCGTCTCGAGGTCGCGCCTTTCGCCGACGAGCACGATGTCCGGGTCCTCGCGCAGCGCGGCGCGCAACGCACGCTTGAAGCTCTGCGTGTCGCGGTGGACTTGGCGTTGATTGATGAGGCACTTCTTGTCGCGGTGGACGAACTCGATCGGGTCCTCGATCGTGATGATGTGGTCGGCGCGGTGCTGGTTGATGTGGTCGACCATCGCCGCCAGCGTCGTCGACTTGCCGCTGCCCGTCGGACCCGTCACGAGCACGAGGCCTTTCGACAGGTAGCACAGGTCCATCACGGCCTTCGGCAGCTGGAGATCCTCGGCCGTGAGGATCTTCGACGGGATGAGCCGGAACACGGCGCCGATCCCCTTGCTGTCCGTGAACAGGTTGGCGCGGAAGCGGCCCTGACCTTCGAGCTCGTACGCGAAGTCGGTGTCGTTGTCCGACTCGTACTCCTCGCGGTTCATCGCGGGCGTGATCTCGTACAGGACCCGGCGCAGCTCGTCCTTCCCGATCTTCGGCGCGCCTTCGACGAGGATGATGTCCCCGTGCAGCCGGAACTTCGGCTCTTGGCCGGCGGTCATGTGGAGGTCGGAAGCACCGCACGCGACCATCTTCTTGAACAGCTCGTCGATCCAGGCCATGGCGAGATCCTGCGCGGGGAAAGGGGTCCGGCCGTGCGGCGAAAGACCGCCGGCGCGACGAGACTGTCGGCCAGGTCGCCTGAATCCTTGAACGTCGAGCACTGGAGAAGCGCGCCGAGTGCCAACCGCGACACGAGATCCCCGCACAGGCGCGTCTTCCTTCCTCGCGCGCTGAGCACGGACATCCGCACGGCTCGCTCGACATGGATCGAGCGCGATCGGCCGCGTTAGAATCGCCGGCTTGCACGGCCAACGGCAGGCCGTCCGATAGACGACAGTCCGTGCGCGCGCTCCTGAAGCTCTTCCTGCCGGCACTCGCGGCGTTCGTCGCCCTCGCCGTCACGCTCGCGCTGCGCGCGCCCTGGCCCGAGGAGTACGGCTACGCGGCCAAGCTCGAGTTCTTCGAGGAGCACAAGGACGAGTTCGACGTCGTCTACTTCGGCTCGAGCCGTGTGTTCCGCGGCATCGATCCGCGCATCGTCGACGCCGAGCTCGCCGCGGCCGGCGTGCCCGCTCGCTCGTTCAACCTCGCCGTCGGCGGCATGGGCGCGTTCGAGACCGATTACTTGCTGCAGCGCATTGCCGAGATGAAGCCCGCGCGCCTGCGCTGGATCATTTTCGAGGGTCTGGCGTTCGACCCTACGTTCATTCGAACCGAGAACGTCCACGCGGCGCGCACGGTGTTCTGGCATACGCCGGCCGAGACGAAGTACGCGCTCCAGGCGACGTCGCGGCTCGACACGTCGTGGTTCGACAAGCTCAGTCTCGGTGTCACGCACGTGCAGCTCTTGCTGTGGAAGTACGCGAACTACGGCAGCGGACAGAGCTTCGTCGCGGCGATCACGGGCGAGAGTCGTGATCCGTATGGACGCGCGCTGACGCCCGAACAACTTGCGGACGGCCGCGGATATCAGGCGCTCGAGACCATGTCCGACAAGGACGACGCGCTGCTGCGCGCGAACTTGCTCGCCAATCGCAAGGCGATCGAGGAGCAGATCGCGCAGATGACCAAGAAGCGCTCGGAACGGCCGGATCTCTCGGACTACGACCTCGACGCGCTGCGCGCGCAGTACCGCGCGGCCGAATCGATGGGTGCGCGCCTCGTGTACCTCTTGTTCGCCGCCGTAGAGGCGCCGCCCGAGATCCTCGCGCTGCACGAGCGCGGCGACATCCCGCTCCTCTTCGATTTCTATGACCCAGAGCGGTTCCCGAAGATGTTCGACCTCGAGCTTTACTTCGACGCCGGACACTTGAACCGCGAAGGTGCCGTCGAGTTCAGCAAGCTGCTCGGCGCGACGCTCGCCGAGCAGATGAAGCGCGAGGGCCGCAACTAGATGGTCTTCACCGAAGGACGTTTCTTCGTCCTGTTCGTGCTGTGCGTGTGCGTCTACTGGTCGCTGCGCGCTCACACCGCGCGCAAATGGTGGTTGCTGCTCTGCAGCGCCGTGTTCTACGGCGCGTGGGATTGGCGGTTCCTCGGCTTGATGTACGTGTCCGTGACGATGGACTGGTTCATCGGCTGGATGCTCGGCCGCGATCCGGTGCCGGGTGGACGGCGACTGTGGCTCGTGATCTCGCTCGTCGGAAACCTCGGGATCCTGGGCTTTTTCAAGTACTTCCACTGGTTCGTGTCGTCCGCCGTCGAGTTCGGTTCGTGGCTCGGTTTCGACGTGCACGCACCGACGCTGGCGATCGTGCTGCCGGTCGGAATCAGCTTCTACACGTTCCAATCGATGAGCTACACGATCGACGTGTACCGCCGCGAGCTGCCGGCGGCGAAGAGCTACCTCGACTTCGCGCTGTTCGTCACGTTCTTTCCGCAGCTCGTCGCGGGCCCGATCGTGCGCGCGATCGACTTCCTGCCGCAGCTCACTTCGCTGCGTTTCTGGAAGGACGTCAACGTGCGCACCTGCGCCACGCTGTTCGTGATCGGGTTCATCAAGAAGGCCTGCATCGCCGACAACATCTCGCCGACGGTCGACACGGTATTCGCGGCACCGGAAGCCTGGTCGATGGCATCCAACTGGATCGCCGTGGTCCTGTACGCGATCCAGATCTACTGCGACTTCTCGGGCTACTCGGACATGGCGATCGCGACGGCGGGGCTGCTCGGATACCGGCTGACGCTGAACTTCGACTTCCCCTATCTCGCCACGAACATCACGGAGTTCTGGCGTCGCTGGCACATCTCGTTGTCTACGTGGTTCCGCGACTACCTCTACATCCCGCTGGGCGGCAATCGGCGCGGAGCAGGACGCACGTATCTCAACCTTGCCATCGTGTTCTTCCTGTGCGGCCTGTGGCACGGCGCGAGCTGGAACTTCGTCGTGTGGGGACTGATGCACGGCGCGTTCTTGATCGCGCACCGCGTATGGAAGAGCGCAGCACCGGAGGACTCGGCGGCCGGACGACTCGCCGCGCTGTTCGGCGCGCCGCTCACGATGCTCGGCGTACTCGCGGCGTGGGTCGTCTTCCGCAGCGAGAACCTCGACAAAGCGTGGACGATGTTCGGAATGCTCGCGGGTGGGGCGACGAGCACCTCGCGCGAGCTCGACGCGTGGTGGTTCATGATGCCCACGATCCTGCTCGCCGTGCACATCGCCGCGCAGCGCGGCGTGGCCACATGGATCGGCGAGCGCATGTCGGACACCAGCTGGGGCGTGTGCTACGGCCTCGTGTGGGCGTTGACGCTCCCTTGGGTGCAGACGGGCTACATCCCGTTCATCTACTTCCAGTTCTAATCAGCCGACGCACCGCGCGATGACCCACAGCGAACGCACATCGAAGCCGTGGATCTGGCGCGCGCTGCCGCTGCTCGCGTTCGCAGTGCTGCTCGTGCGCACCGCGTGGTGCTGCGACGACGCCTACATCACGTTCCGCACGATCGACAACTTCGTCCACGGACACGGACTGCGGTGGAACGTGTTCGAGCGCGTCCAGGTCTACACGCATCCGCTGTGGATGATGTGCATGACCGCGCTCGTGTTCGTCACGCGCGAGTTCTACGTGACTGGGCTCGTGTTCTCGATGCTGCTGTCGCTGGCCGCACTCGGACACCTCGTGTTCCGCATGGCGAGCTCGACGGCCGCAGCGCTCGCGGTCGCCGCGCTGCTCCTCTCGTCGAAAGCGTTCGTCGAATACAGCACGAGCGGTCTCGAGAACCCGCTCTCGAATCTGCTGCTCGTCCTCTTCATCGGTGTCTACCTTTCCAACCGCAAGCTCGGTTGGCTCGCGCTTCTCGCATGCCTCGGCACGCTGAATCGGATGGACACCGTGCTGTTCTACGCGCCGGCGCTGGCGCTCGAGTTGTGGCGCGCGCGCTCGTGGCGCTCGATCGGCACCGTTGCGCTCGGATTCGCGCCGATGATCGCGTGGGAGTCGTTCTCGCTCGTTTACTACGGCTTCTTCTTCCCGAACACCGCGTACGCGAAGCTCAGCACCGGCATCGAGGGCGCGGATCTGGCGCGCCAGGGCGTGCAGTACTTGCTGAATGCCTGCGAGATGGATCCGGTGACGATCGTGGGCATCCTCGCCGGCTTGATCGCGCCGATCGTGCTCCGGGAGCGGCGCATGATTCCGATCGCGGTCGGCATAGCGCTGTACCTCGTCTTCATCGTCAAGGTCGGCGGCGATTTCATGATGGGGCGGTTTCTCGCGGCTCCGCTGTGCGCGTCGGCTTCGTTGCTGATTGGCGTCGCTTGGCGACCGAGCGTCGCGGCGCTCGCCGGAGTCGCCGCGCTCGGCCTGAGCTTCGTTCCGATCCGGCCGATGTTCACAACCGGCGCCGACTACGGCGCCGTGCAGGACGCGTCCAACATCACGCGCAAGGTCGGCGATCAACGGCTCATGTACTACGTCGGCACGGGACTGCTCAAAGCGCCGAAGAACAACTGGGAGCCGGTGAATCAGTGGGTAGACGAGGGACGCGCGCTGGCCCGCGAAGACCGAGCGATACGGCA
>JANOFY010000504.1:0-3353 GCA_031413895.1 Planctomycetota bacterium
CCATGATCGCGAACGAGTCGCGCTCGCTGGTCTGCGGGCCGAAGTTCATGGTGCCGAGGCACAGACGGCTGACTTTGAGAGCGGTGCGGCCGAGCTTCGTGTACTTCATGGGGGTCTCGGCATCGTACGCGACCGCGCGCGCGCGTCGGTGGGCGGCGCGCTATCGGGTGCGATTCGCCGCGACCTCGATCCGGCGATCTCCGAACACCACGGAGTCGACCGTGTCGACGAACTCGCCGCCCCACGAGATCTTCACGTAGAGGCCGCTCGCGTCCGCAGGAACGTCGTACACGAGCTGAGTGACACACGACCGGCCGGCCGCGAGCCGCGCGGGCGCTCGATTCGCCACTCCTGGTTTGCTGTCCAGCGCAGCCTGCGCCCACGGATCGACGCGGTATTCGTTCCCCGCGAAGTCGTGGAGCACCGCCGTGTGCTTCGACGTGTCGTAGTCGACGCGCTGCGCGTGATTCGTGACTTCGAGGTCGACGACGACGAACACGCCGCGCGCGCGCACGAGCTGCTCCTCAGGACCGAGCTCGGTCGCACGCCGCGCACTCACGACGCCGAACCCGAAGTCGTCCCACAGGATCTCGCCGCCTTGTCCGACGGTCTCGTCATGGCGCACGAGCGCGAACCAACCGACGAGTAGCACGGTCGCGATCACGAGACCGAGCACGACGACGAAGCCGACCGTCTTCATGCCGGACGGCGGCTGCGCCCGGAAGCCGCCGAGTCGACCGCGTCGATGCCGCCGAAGCGACGCTCTCGCCGGTGGAACACGTCGAGCGCGTGCTTCAACGCCGCGCCACCGAACTCGGGCCACATGCGGCGCGTGAAGACGATCTCGGCCCACGCGCACTCCCACAGGAGGAAGTCCGACAACCGTTGTTCGCCGCCGCTGCGTACGAGCAGGTCGACGTCGCCGACGTCCCCGTTCATGCGATCGTCGTGCGCGATCAGCTGGCCGAATCCGTCGCGCGGCTCACCCAGCGCGGCCTGCACGTTGAACCGTCGCGCGGCGCGCACGATCGCATCGCGCGACGAGTAGTCGATCGCGAGACGCAACGTCAGCCGTCCGCCGGACGCCGTCGCGCGCTCGGAGGCTTCGATCGCCGCGAGGAGCTCGCAGGGCAACCGGTCTCGGCGTCCGATCACGCACAGACGGACTCCATTCGCGACGCAGCTTGCCGTCTGAGACTCCAAGTATCGGTGCAAGAGCTCGAGGATCGCGTCGAGCTCCGCGCGCGGCCGCCGCCAGTTCTCGGAGGAGAGCGCGAACAGCGTCAGATCGGAGATCGGCAGCGCGAGCGCGGCGCGAACGACGCGCTTGACGGCCTGCGCGCCTGCGACATGACCAGCGCTGCGCGGCAGTCCGCGCTGCTCGGCCCAGCGCCCGTTCCCATCCATGATGATGGCGACGTGCAAACGCCGCTGCGAGGACGGTGACATGCGTAAGGAGTTCAGCGATCGCGGACGGCGCGAATCAACGACTCCATGTGCGCGAGGTAGCGCTCGAGCGAACGCCGCCCCGTCGCGGACAGCACGTAATCCGTGCGCGGCAACCGGCCTTCGAAGCTCTTCTTGCACGAGATGTAGCCCGCTTCCTCGAGCTTGCGCGCGTGGACCGACAAGTTTCCGTCGGACGTGCCGATCATCTCCTTCAACTCGTTGAACGAAAGCGATTCGTGCACGGCGAGCGCGCTGACGATCGCAAGCCGCAGGCGCTCGTGGATCAGCTTGTCGACCTCGCCCGCGCCGTTCGACACGCGGACTCCTCCGACGGCGCGCAGCAGCGGAGCGGGCGACTTCTTGCGAGCAGGTTTGCGATCAGTCATGGGGGTGCCTTGCGATCCACAGGCCGAAGAGGACGTGCAGTCCACCGAATCCGAGCGCCATCAGCGTGTTGCCGAAAGTCGGAGAGAGCACGAAGGCGAGCACCCCGAGCGCCATGAACGAGAGACCCATCAACGAAACGGGCTTGATCGAGAACGTGCCGGCCGCGGTCACGCCGACGCCGTAGAGCAGGAGCCACATGCCCGGCAGCGCGCTGGCGTGACCGGCTGCGTACAGGACCCAGGTCAGGCACGCCCCGGCGAAGAAGGCGGGCGCTAGGCTCATCGCAAAGCGCCAGCCGGGCCCGCGCAGCAAAGACTCGCGTTGCGCGCGCGCTTTTTGCGCCAGGTTCGAAGCTCCGATCAAGAGCGCCAAGAGCGCGCCGCCGATCCAAACGAAAAGCCAGCCACGGGGAGTCTCCGCGCGCGCGCGGCGAGCGGCGCGGCGAAGAGGGCGACGGCACCCATCAGGACGCCGCCCCAGCCGGGGACCGCGGTGAACGACACCGCACGTTCCATCGTGCCGCGGATGAAATGCACGTCGTCGATCGCCCGGTCCGCCAGCGAACGCGGCGCGGGCGGGAGCGCACGGAGACGTTCCGGGGCGGGCATACCCCCAGAATCACCGCCTTCCCGATTTCTGTCAAGTTCTTTGTGCGACAAAGCCAGAGCGCCCGTTCCGCGCACCGCCGGGGGCTAACCGCCGAACGGAACTGGGCTCGGGAGCCTCGTAAGCCGCCTGAGGCCAACGGCAACTAGGTAGATCGCGAGAAGCAGCAAGGACCCGGCCGCGACCGCGTTCGCGAACGCGACGTCGATCCCGTGCGACAGGCGGATGTTCGCGATCATGAGCTGCGTGAGCGCCCACATCGTGATCGTCAGCAAGAAGGCCATCGGGACGAGCACGAACGCGCTCCTGCGGCCCTCCCCTTTCAGCCACACGCCGATCGCCATCAGAGTCAACGCCGCGAGCAACTGGTTCGACGCACCGAAGAGCGACCAGAAGCGCAAGTACGAGCTCTCGTCCGCGAGCGTCAGGAAGAAGATCGGCGGCGCGATCGTGATCAGCGTGCCGAGCAGCGCGCCGGTCTTTCCACTCCAGCCGAACAGCTCTTGCATGATGTAACGACCGAGCCGAGTCGCGACGTCGAGCGTGTCGAACACGAACGTCGAAAACGCCATCGCGCCGAAGGTCACGGCGAAGGCACGTTGGTCCTGGCCGACGATGAGCGTCATGAACTCGCCGATGCCATTGCCGTAGATCGTGCCCGGCTTCAGTCCGTGGAGCTGTTCCCGAGTGAAGATCACGACCGTGACCAGCGCGATCAGCGCGACGAACGCCTCGGCGAGCATCGCTCCGTAGCCGATGAAGCGCGTGTGCGACTCGCGCGCGACTTGTTTCGAAGTCGTCCCGGAGCACACGAGGCCGTGGAAGCCCGAGCAGGCTCCGCACGCGATCGTGACGAACAGGAACGGAAAGAGCTGGCCGCCCGCCGCGCCGCTGTCCCACGTCTTGAACGC
>JANOFY010000505.1:0-10194 GCA_031413895.1 Planctomycetota bacterium
CCTCCCCGTGCCGTTGCCCACCGACCCCTAAGCGTCGGCCGTCGACCGGCCACCGCGACTGATCCTGCGGATCCGTGGGAGTTTTCGAGGCCAAGGCGTCGCCTGTGACCGGATTCTTTCGCTTCGCGGGCCGGAAAAAGCGCGGAGCACGGTACCAGCCCGCCGGCTCACCTGTCGATCTCAGGGAGATCCCGTAGCGGCGGGCAGCGCAGGGCCCGGATCAAAATGGACTCCGAACGACCGGGCACTATCCTCTCGCCATGAATCTGACGCGACCGCTCGCCCTCGTTGTTCTCTTCTTCGCAGCTTGCTCGTCCGGCCCGTCATCGCGGGCGTTGCCGCCGGCCAAGTTCACCCCGATCGCCGGCGACGACGGCGTCATGGTGTGGTCCGCGGGCGCCGACGCCTGGTTCGTCGACGAGAAGGACGAGGAGCTTCACTCCGCGCTGTCGATGATCGACACGCGGCTCGCGGAGCTGCCCGAGCAGATCGAAGAGCCCGATTTTCCGCTCGACGCACTGCTCTTCGCCCTCGACGTGATGGCGAGCCCGATGTCGCTCCGGTTGGCGATCGAGAAAGAGGCGCTGCCCGGTGAACTCCCCTTCCGCGCCCAGCTGACGGTCGAGCCGTGCAACGGTGAAGACTCGGCCGCGATGGCGGAGCGGCTCGCGACGATCCTGAATCAGTACGGGGTGCCGTCGCTGGGCAAGTCGGAAGCGGTGCACGGTCTGCAGATGGTGCCGCTCGGTCCGATGTCCGCGTACCACGGCGCGCTCGGAAACGAGCTCGTCATCGCGGTGAACGACGTCGCGACCGACATGCCGAAGCTCGGATCGCTCGATCTCCCGGAGAGCGTCCGCCCGATCTTCGCGTTCAAGGTCGACTACCGGCAGATCGGCGACGCGATGGCGCAGGCGATGCAGTTCGCAGCGGCGAGCGCCGGCGGTGACGCGCAAGCCTCGGACGCAGCGCTGGCCGGGATGATGTGGATGAAGGACACGACCGTGCAGGGCGGCATCGGCTACGGCGCCGATCGACTGTACGGCGCGAGTCGCACGCAGAACTACGTGACCGCGGCGAAGGCGAGCGACCTACTCCCCAGTGGACCGCTCACCGAGCGCGAGATCGCGATGATCCCGAGCGACGCGACGTGGGCCGCGATCTGGCGCATGAACCCGCAGGGCATCATGACGGTCATGCGCCAAGCGATCGCGGCGCAGGTCAAGGAGGAGAGCGGCGCGGACATGGATCCGTTCGCGCTGCTGGAAGCCTTCACCGGATTCGACATCGAAGCGGATCTCTTCGACACATTCGGTGAGACGGCCGGCGCGTACACGTCCGACACGACGGGGGGCGGCGGCTGGACTTCGCTCGTCGCGTTCTCGGCCGTGAAGGACGAGAAGAAGATGCGTCAGACGCTCGCGTGGGCTGAGTCGGAGATCAACTCGCTGGCCGCGGCCCAAGCGGAAGGGTACGTCGCGCTGCGCGTTCGTCACGTCGACGGACAGCACATCAGCACGCTGACGTTCCCGGGCTTGCCGGTTCCGATGGAAGTGTCGTACGCACTGGCGAACGGCTACGTGTACTTCGCGCTCAGCCCGCAGGCGCTGCTCGCCGCGATCCGCCATTCGAAAGACGGCCACGACGGCCTCGCGAGCAATCCACGCTTCGTGGAAGTCGCGGGCAAGGACCTGGACGATCTCTACTCACTGAGTTTCATGGACACGCCGAGGTTCCTACGGGACGGCTACAGCTTGGTCGGCATGGGTTGCGCGGCGCTCGACAACGCGCTGCGCTCGAAGAGCGACGCGTCGCGCGATCCGGGCATCGTGATGCCGAGCTACCCTGCGCTCGAAAAGGGCTCGAAGGCGTTCGCGCAACTGGGTCGCATCGACGGCGACGACATGGTCGTGACGTGGCAGGCCGATCGCTCGATGCTCGTCAATGCATGCGGCGTGTCCGGGCTGTTCGGAGGCGTGAGCGGAGTCAGCGCGATGCTCGCGCCGGTCTTCCTCCTTCCGAAGATCGCGGAAGCGCAGAGTGCGGCGGAAGCGCGAGAAGCCCTCGAGGAAGCGCTGGAGCTCGAGGACGAGTCCATGGGCGAAGCGGACGACATCGATGAAGCGCTGGACGAACTCGACGAGATGATGGAGGAGACGGGCGAGGACTCGCCGCCCCCCGAGCCCACGCCTGAGAACGATCCGAATTGAGCCCGGACTTCCCAGCTCAGTCGACGGGAGCATCGCACACGACGAGCTGGGCGCACAGATCCGCGACGCGCGTCGCCCCGTCGAAGTGCAGTCGAGCGGAAGCGCGTGCCTCGGTCAGAGGCCGCGACGGATCGGCGAGGAGCGACTTCACGGACGCGCGCAGTCGCTCGGGAGTGACTTCGCTCGGTGGCAGGAGCGTGACGAGTCCGAGTTCCGCAAGCCTTCGCGCACGGATCAGCTGTTCGGCGCGATGCATGACCCTCGGGACGAGTAGCGCCTTCTTACCGAAGCGCAGCGTTTGGACGACGGTGTTGTATCCACCCGTGCAGATCACCAGGTCGGCGCGTTCGAGATAGGGACTCGTCGACGGCACGAAATCGAGCAACGTCACGGGCAGACTGCTCGCCTGCTCTCGGAATCGAGTGAGCGCATCTCGATCCAGGAACGGACCGGTCAGCAGGATCGTGTCGTGCGCGATCGGTGCTTCGGCCGAACTCAGCATGTCCAGATAGGCACCGATGAGAGGCTCTCCCCCATCGCCACCGCCAACGGTGACGACGACCAGGGGCTTGGTGCTCTTCGGCGCGACATCCGGTGCGGCATCGGGAGCTCCCGCGCCCGGCTCGAACTCGCCGACGTAGTTGCAGTAGACGACCTTCGATTTCACGTCGGGAGGGAATCGGTACGCTGTCGCGGGGTCGAACACATCGGCCTGACCGTAGATCAGGATGTACTGATACAGGTCGCGCAGTACGTCGTAGATCCCGTGCTCCTGCCACGACTTCGCGACGGCTTCGGGGTCGTCCAGCACGTCGCGGAATCCCAGCATCTTGATGCACGCGGGCCGATTGTCGCGCAGCCACTCGAGCGCGGGGCGCAACTCGCCCTTCATCCCGACCGGTGCGTGATCGACGATCAGGACGTGCGGATCGTAATCCTGCAGGGAACGCAGCGAGATGTTGCTCCGCAGACGAAGGATGCCCTCGTCGGACATGCCCAATGAACGGGCCTCGTAGCGTTCCGAACCGACTTTGCGCACGGCCGGAAGCTTGATGTAGTCGACGCCCTGAGGAAGTGCGTACCGATGAACCGCTGGGGATCCGGTGAGGAGCAAGACGGAAAGCCCAGGAAATCGCGCCGTCAGTGCCCGCGCGATGTTCAACGATCGCTGCAGGTGCCCCAAGCCGAGCGTGTCGTGAGAGAAGATGGCCACGCGCGTTCCGACGCCGAACGGCCGCGGGTCCGCCGCGACGCTCGTCGACCCGGGACTCGCTCGCTTGGAATTGCGCTTGAAGACGAAGATCGTGCCGCGCCGAGAACCATCCGTGTCGTTCAACGTCTCGGTGTGTGCTTCGAGTCGATCCCCGTTCGCGTCGACGATGGTCAGATCCTGATCCGCGAGCGCACAACCCGTCGACTCCGACCCAGATGCCGACTGCAACGCCGGCGGGTGCTCGAGGCGGCCGCTTGCGTGCAAGACCTCGAATACGCTTCGGTCGAGTGCCTGGTGCTGCTTGCAGCGCATGAGCGCTGCGGCGATCGGATTGATGAAGCTGATCCGGTTTCGATCGTCGGTGACGATGATGGCGTCGCGACGGCTGCCGTGGCTGGCGGCCAGTGCGTGCTCGCTTTCGTGCGCGCCCCGGCGGCGTCGCTGTTCGTTGAAGGCCGTGGACAGCGCTGCGCGCAGCTGGGGTTTGCTGATCGGCTTCACCAGGTAACCCAGCGCACCGGCCTCCTGCGCACGGCCGACGGTTTCCTCGTCCGCATACGCGGTGAGAAACACCACCGCCGTGTCGTGGTGAGCTCTCAGCTCGCGCGCCACGTCGATCCCGTCGCGATCTCCAGAAAGATGGATGTCCATCAGCACGAGATTCGGGAGGGTTTCGGCGGCGGCTTTCAAGGCCTCCTGCGCGGTCGAGGCCACGCCGCAGACGTCGTAGCCCAGCTCTTGAACGATCATGCGCAGATGCAGCTGGACGATGTTGTCGTCCTCGACGATCAAGACTCTCTGATTGGCGACCATTTCAACTCGCCACAGCCAGGCTATCCGCCGAGAACTCGACCCGGAACGCGGCACCGCGCGAACCATCGATCTTCAGGCTCCCCCGCAGCTGCTTCACCAGGGCCTCGACGAGGCTGAACCCCAAGGCCGTGCCAATATCGCGCGCAGGAGTTCCCACGAATCCCCGCCCGTTGTCCGACACCTTCAATTCGATCGCACCCTCGTGTGTTCGCTGACACACGACACGGATTTCACCCGAGGCATCCGCAGGAAACGCGTGCTTGAAGGCGTTGGTCACCAGCTCGTTCACGATCAGCCCGCACGTGAGCGCCTGATCGAGCGACAGGCAGATGTCGTCGACGCTTACGCACACATTGATGCGCCCGGGGCGGTCGACGTGCGACTGCGCCAGGTTCGCGACCAGGAGCTCGAGGTACGCCTGCATGTGGATCGACTCCAAGTTCAGCGACCGGTAGAGCTGTTCGTGGATGAGGACCATGGAGCGGATGCGATCCTGGCTGTCTTGGAACTTCGTCAGCGCATGCGGGTCGGACACGGTGCGTGATTGCAGATCGAGCAAGCTCGAAATCACTTGCAGATTGTTCTTCACGCGGTGATGCACTTCTCTCAGCAGGAGTTCCTTCTCCGAGAGCGACCGGCGCAGATCCTCTTCCAACTGCTTGCGCCCGGTCAGGTCTTGCGCCAGACACGCGTAGCCGCGCACGGTCGCGTGGTCGCCGCGCAGCGCGGACGCTGAGAAGGACACAGGCACGATCGTGCCGGCGTGCGTCCGGAATCGATGCTCGCCGCTGGCGACCGGCCCGACTCTCTCGACTGAAGTGGTCGGTGCTCCGAACTCGGGACAGATGGTCGTGAAGGGCGTGCCGATCAACTGAGCCGGCTCGTAGCCCAGTAGCTTCGAAGCCGCCGGATTGGCGCTCACGATCTTTCCATCCGGACCGAGCAGGAACAGCGCTCCGGCCATCGAGTCGATGACCTCGTTCAGGTTTCCGATGGAGACGGTGGTCGCGGACAGACGCTCCGCCATCTGATTGAACGTGCGCGCCAGCATGCCGATCTCGTCGCCGGCGGTGCTTTGGACCCGCGCCGAGAGATCTCCGTCGCCGATCTTGCGCGCGGCCGCGCGCAGCTCACCGATCGGTTTGGCGATCGAGCGAGCGACGAAGAAACCAAGGGTCGATGCGAGCACCAATCCTGCGACGGTCGCGATGATCGCCACGCGGGCGGCCGTGGCTGAGTGACTGGCCAGACCCTGAACTTCCTCGGCCAACTCTTCCTCGATCTCGAGCTGGTAGGCGTGGATCAGCGGCAGGACTTCTCCGCGCAGTCGCGGTTCGAGGGTGTCGATCAGGAACACCTGGGCGGCATCCACGTCCGCGTTCGCCAAGGCCACGAAGCGCGTGACGTCGGTTTCGAGCCGCGGTCCGTTACCCGCGAGGGGGATCAGCCAGCGTGCGATCTCGTCCTTCAGTTCGCTCGCAAGCTCCGCCGCACCTTCGTCCGACAGCGCGCGCATCTCTTGCTCCGCAATCGAGCGGGTTCGCACGACGACCTGGATGAACTCCTTGCAGTCGTCTTCGAGCTGGTCCTCCACGTCTTCACACGCACTCTGAAGCTCGGAGGCACGTTGAGCGTCACCCTTCGTTCGCGCGTCACGCAAGCGATACCGCTCCTTCAAGGACTCGTTCGCAGTCGTCAAACAGGACTGGATCGCAAAGGCCATCCGCGAGGTGAGCTCCATTCGATGCACCGGTCCACGCGGGCTGTCGATCTTCAGCTTCGAGGGCACGACGATGGGCAAGCCCTCGATCTCGAGTCGCTTTTCGCTCCCCTCCGTCGCGGCGCGCGTGATCGGCCCCTTGATCTTGTCGTTCTGTTTGAGGCCGTGAGTCTTGACCTTGCGCCCCACCCACGTGCCCGGCGCATCGAGCTTGCAGCTGATCTCGATGCGCTGGCCGGGAGCGAGCGCGGACAGCGAACCCGCCTCCTCGAACTCGGTGTCGTCGGTGATTCGAATCGTCCGCCCGAACATCGTCAGACTGCCATCGGCGAGTTGGACGGCCTGGATCGCACCGCGCAGCTTCGGTCTGCGCGACAGCGGAAGCTCCTCGATGTTCGACGCGACGAAGGCACCGTCCTCGCTCCAGCGTCCTTCGAACGACAACTCGCGACCGACGATCGAGATCGGGTCGAGCACGGTCTTCGAGTACGGACTGAGCTGCTCCAGCTCCTGCCGCAGGTCGACGTGCATCCCGTACGAGAGCAGCCCCGCGACGCTCGCCGGGATGACCACGACCAGGACCACCAGGATCAGACGCAGACGGATGCTCATGGATTCATGGTCGATGCGTCATGGGACGTGGATCGGAATCGCGATGGGAGACGCGAGCTCGACGCCGGTCATCGAGCGCAGTCCCGTGCACAACTCGAGCACTGCACCTCCGCTCCATCCGACGAGCGGTGGGGCGACGATCAATTCGCGGCCTTCCACGAACAGCGTGATCGGGACGCTGCGCCCGACTGCGTCGATGACGAATACCGTCGACAGCGCGCTGGCGAGGTCGGGCTCACCGCCGACGAATTCGAGTCGCAGTTCGGCGCGTGGATCGAGTGGCAACGTCCACGGCGGCTGCACGGAGCCCAGGTAGAACAGCGCGGGCGGCAGCTGGCTCTCGCGGCCCGGCGCACCGCCGAGCGGAGCCGCGAACGGTCCAGCATCGATCGCGCCTCGCCCGGGAGGTGCCATGCCCGCGTTCGTGGCGGACGAGTTCGCCGTGAGTCGCAGGTCGTCGGTGACACCGGCCTCGAGCGGGCCATCGAAGAACGCAACGGAGGCCGGGAGCACGATCGACTTCACCGCCGGCGCGACGATCAACGTGCTTCCGGCGATCGTGCTCGCCGTTCGCGCGACATCGTCGGCAGCGACCTCCACGAGCGACCCGCTGGGTGAGCTCGGAGCGTGTTCCAGAACGAGCTGGCCCGAACTCCCTCCGACCGCACGCGCGAACTCGCGCGGACAGCGGAGGAATGGCGCCGGCGTGACGAACTCCTGCGTGACACCTTGATGGCTCGAGCTGCCGATCGACGGGTCGGGTTGCAGATAGGCGATGCTCGACACGGCGATCGATGGAATGAGTTCGCTGACGAGACCGCCCGCGCCGTTCCCCGCGATCACGCAGTGCGACGCGACGATTCCGACGTTGCCCCCGCTGACGCGGATCCCGGCGCCCAGATTGCCCATCAAGGACGATGCAGAGAGGGTCACGGTGCCGGGGAAGGACTCCGACGTGACCGACAACCCGTCCTCCGCGTTCGCGCTGCTCGCCAAACGGTGCACGAGCACCGTCGCGCGCGCGTCGACGTCCAGGTGTACGCCCGACGTCCGGTTCGCACTCGCGCGTACGCCGCGCACGACGATGTTCGATCGCCACAACGGGAACTGCTCGTACTCGATGTCGATGCCGAGCCCGGCCAGCCCATTGCGCGTGAAATCGCAGTCCTGCACGACCACGTCGAACGTCCCGCCCGTCACTCCACCGCGGGGCGGAGCCGCCAAGTGCACCTCGACACCTTCGGTCCCGTTCGAGTCGAAGGACGAGCCGCGCAGGAAGAGCCGCGCGATCGTTCCGTCGGGCGCCACGAGCGCGTTCAGATCGAGACCTTCGTTCTGGTTCTGCACGCTCTGGCTGGCCTCGATCGTCAGGTCGAATACACCGTCCACCGAGATGCCCTCGAGGTCGCAAGCGAGCGTGCTCACGCCCGTCATGACGACGCGCGTGAGCGCCATGCCGGGAGTCGGACGCAGCTTGATTCCGCGCTGACAGCGTTCGATCGACACGGAGCGCAGCTCGAGCGGCCGCGCCGTGTCATCGACTCCCGCGAGCGCCCCCCCCCCGCCGTCGAGTGCGAGCCCGTCGAGAACTGCGGGCTCTTCCACGCCGTCTTCGATCTTCGTCATCGGTTGCCCCGCGGCACCGAGGAGTCGCGTCGGATGGTGCAGCGGATCGCGTGCTTCGAGGAGCTGCGCGAACTGATCGTCGTCCAGCGCCTGCGGCGCTCCCTTGCGCGTGGGCCGCAGCGGCTGCTTCCCCGGCGGCTGCGCGGCGTCCGTGAAACCGCCGAGCACGGACACGCCCGTGTAGATCGGAAGTGCCGTGTTCGGGTACACGCCCTCCGCCACCCATACGTTCCCACGGCCTTGCGACGACGCGATCAGTACACCCAGCAGCAGATCGTTGAACGCGGTTTCGGGCGTCAGTCCATCGCCGACCGCGGGGTTGGCGGTGACATCGACGAAGACCGGTGACTGCGTGCTGACGGTGAGGGCCGGACCGCTCGGTGAGTACGGCTCGTTCGAGCTCGTGCGCATCCCCAGCCCTACGAGCAGTGCGACATTGCGCGGCAGTCCGCGCACGACGCTGCGGCCGGTAGCACGGACGACTGGAATCGGTTCCGTGGCAAAGAGCGTCGCCGCATCCGAGCCGATGAAGAGCGCGAGCTGCACATCATCGGCGACTGACGCGGGCATGCGCCAGTCGGCCCGTAGCATTCCCGGTCCGCCAGCGGCGGAGACCAGGCCCACGGTCGGGTGATCGCCGGAGAGCGGCGGCAGCTCGCCGGGTGACGAGCCGCCGCCCGAATTGTCGAGGGACAATCGCCCGGAGCAGGCCGCCCCGACTGCGACCAAGCAGACGATCGCCAGACCGCGCACGGCTCCGATCCCTCGAATCACCAGTTCACTTGCACCGCGTTCGACCAGTTGGTCGTCGCAGAGTTGCAGAAGCTCGCAGCCGTGTTGCGATAGAAGTACTGGTAATACGCCGCCTGACCCGGACTCTGGGCGGTCGCAACGGAAACGGGTGTCGACTGCACGGCGTTCGGGTACGTCCACGAGCCGTTCGGAGCGCCGTTCGTGGCCGCGCTGTGCGCACCGAATCGGATGAGCTGACCGTCCGCGCAACGCACACCGTCTGCGGCCGCCACTCCGTTGGGATCCTGCGCATTGCCTTTGATGAGGAACGAGAATCCGACGTAGGCGTTCGCAACGTCAGCAGTGAACTCGATCGTATCCGGCGCGGTCGATCCGCCCGCGCGCAGCTTGGCCCCATTCAGATTGAACGAGTTGGCGCATCCCTGGCCGCTCGCACCGCTGGGATTGGGAACGGTGTTCGGCGGCACGCAGGGACACGGTGTCGCGAGCGATCCGTCGCCGTAGCAAAACGTCGCGTGTCCTTGCGGCAGAACCCCGTTCAACGCCATGTTGCCGTTGATGGCCACGTTGTACTGGAAGTCCGACCCGAGCGGTGAACCCGTCGGCGGACTGAAGCGCACGGTGAACGTCCCCGTCGGGACGATCACTTGGTAGGTTCCACCTGCGCCCGTGTTGTCGTCGGTCGTCGCCACCTTCACAGCCGTGGCGGAGTTCGACAGATCGATATCCGCGCCCGACACGGTCGCATTGAGGTAGTCGCGCACGGTGCCCGAAAGGACGACGCCCGCGATCAGGTTGATCGTCCCTAGGTTCGTGGGGCCGGCAACCGTTTGCGGACCGACGAGACCGGTGACCAAGTGCAACGCGAACGGCGGACCGAACTCGAACGTGAGATTGCCGGCCGGGATGATCGTGTCGACGAAGCCAGATGCGTTCGTGTTGTCGCCGGGCGTGTACAGCTTCGCACCCGTGGAATCGTGCACGTCCAAATCGCAGTTGTTGACCGGAACGGCGCCCGGACCGCGGACGATCGCCGAGAGCAAGTAGCCCTGGGCCAACGTGATGTTGCCCAGCGACGTGTTCGTCGCCAGGTTGAGGCCCAGCGCCTTGGGCGCCAACGTCTGCCCGACGACGGTGGTCGTGTCGAAACGCAGCTCGATCGGCCCCAGCGGCACGGCCAAGTTGAAGTTGCCCAGCGCGTTGCTCGAGTCGCCGACGAGATCGATGTTGTTCCCGCCCGCGTCGAT
>JANOFY010000506.1:0-3827 GCA_031413895.1 Planctomycetota bacterium
CTCGCTCGGTCGTCCAGCCGGACCAGTGCGCGGGCCAGCACGAGGTGACCCCGCAGGAACCTGTGCTCACTCGACGCCGGACCGTCGACGAGGCGCTCGAGATCGGTGCGCGCAGCGGACCAGCGTTCGTCGAGCGCAGCCAGCAAGCCGCGATCGAACAGTGCCTCAGGGAGGGCCGGATCGCAGCTCAGCGCGCGGTCGTACGCCGTTCTCGCGCTGGCGACGTCGCCTGACCTGCGTAGCGCCTCGCCGAGGGACGCCCAGCCGCGACAGAACTCCGGCGCCAGCGCGACGAGATCCCGGAGTACACGTTGAGCGCGCGCGAACTCCTCTGCGGCGAGCCACAACTGCGCGAGCCCCAGGCGCGGCAGCGGCTCCTCTGGCGACTCGCGGATCTGCAGCCGGCGCGTGCGATAGAACGCCTGCCACTGGGCGCTTTGCTCGGCGCGCTTCTGGCGCTCGGCCGCGACGTCGAGTGCCGCGCGCGCGCGCGCCGCTTGCGCGAGCATGTGCCACGCCGCCGGCGCTTCCGCGTCGAGCGGCGCCATCTCGACGAAGCGCGCGAGCACGGGCTCCGCGTCGCTGGCACGACCGGCGCGCACCCAGGCGCGACCGAGGAGTAGCCAGCACTGCGCGTTCTCGGGATGCAGCAGGCGCGCGGTGACATCGCCCTTCTGCGAACTCGCGGGCATGAGAAGGAGCGACACCGCGCGCGGGAGATCGTCGTCGAGGAGCGCCAGGCGCGCGCGCGCGACCGTGATCCACGCGGCGGTGCTCGGCTCGACCGACGCCGCGCCCGCGAGCGCTTCTGCACGCGCCGTTCCGCCGGTGAGCGTGAGCGCGCGGCACACGAGCGCGATCGCTTCGCCGTCGCGCGCCAGCGGGCCCGCGCCCGACACCGCTGCGAGGCCCGTGTCGAGCACCTCGCGCGGAAGTTCGAGCTCGATCGACTCGCGCCAGCGTTCGAGAAGCACGTCGCGCTCGCTCTGCGGCTGCGTGTCGAGCGGCAGCGCGAGCATCCAAGCGAGCCCGAGCCCTGCGTCAGCCGCCCTCATCGGAACGCCTCCGACGCGATGACTCCCGAGCCCTCGCGCACCGTGATGCGCCGATCCGCCGCCCCGCCGGGAAGTTCCTCGATGCGGCCCGATGGCCAGCGCACTTGGATGTGCGCGTACGTCGTGCGCGCGCCCAGGCCGATGTGCACCCAGGGGCTCGACGCTGATTGGTAGCCGGCCGCCGTCTGACACTCGGCGACCCACGCTTCCTCGTCGGCGCCGGCGCCCGCGATCACGATCACGCGCGCGCCGATCCCGTCGCGATTCGTGCGCGGAGAATGGCCGACGGGTTGCTCCGGCCCCAGGCAGCGGATCGCGACGCGGTGATGCGCCGGTCCCAAGCGATTCAGGCCCAGCCCCGCCGGCGCGTCGATGCGCACGAGCACGACATCGGGCGCTCCGTCGCCGTCGACGTCGCCGATCGCGCTCCCGCGCGCGCCGATCGCTGGAGCGAGCAGCGAGCGCTCGTTCGCCGCGCTGTACGGCCGCGCGCGCGCTTCCGGCCCGAGGCGCCAGAGCGTCGCCGCCTGACCGTAGCGCGTGCCGGTGTGCTCGAGATCCGCTTGTGGATACACGTGACCGTTGGCGGTGAAGAGGTCGAGCCAGCCGTCGCCGTCCGCGTCGAAGAGATGCACGCCCCACGACAAGAGCGCCAGCGTCTCGCGTGCGAGGCCGAAGCGAAACGTCGCGTCGGAGAAGCCGCGCTCGGCGCCGAGGTACAGCGCCGTCGGCTCGTCGGAGAAGTAGGTCACGCTGACGTCGAGCCGGCCGTCGCGATCGACGTCCCCCGCGGCGGCTCCCATCGCGGCCTGCATCCGGCCATCAGCTCCCAGGGCCACGCCGGCGGCCTGCGCCACGTCGCGAAACGTGCACTGGCCGTCGAGTCCGCCGTCGTTGATGAGCATCAAGTTGGGCGAGCTGTCGTTCGCGACGAACACGTCCGTGTCGCCGTCGCCGTCCGCGTCGAACGGCAGCACACCGAGCGCGAACCCCGGCACGTGTCCGGGCAGCCAGGCGCTCGTCACGTCCGTGAACGTCCCGTCGCCCTTTCCGCGCAGCACTCGATCCGGCTGCGCGTTCATCCCGCGCGGACCGCAAAAGACGGCGTGACCCTTCCAGCGGCAGGGCACGGAGAGCGGGCCCTCTCCCAGCCGATCGAGCGGCGGGTCGACCGGATCGAGATCGAGGTATTGGCCGACGTACAGGTCGAGCGCGCCGTCGCGATCGGCGTCGAAGAGCGCGACGCTGCTGGCCCACAGCGGCGGCTGGCCTTTTTCGCGCGCGGCTCCGATCACGAGGCGTGCATGCGGACCCGTCGGAGCCACGCCGCTCGCGGGAGCGATCGTCAGCACGCCGCGCGCGTCCTGGAGCAGGAGCGCGACGTCTCCGAAGCCTCCCACGACGAGATCGCCGTCGCCGTCACCGTCGACATCGCCGCTGGCGATGCCGGTCCACCACCCCGACAGACCCGGACCCGCGCGGCGCGTGAAGCGACCCGAGCCGTCGTTCTCGAACACCTCGACGTCGGCGCCAGGGCCGGCCCTGAGCTGCTTCAAGCTCGCCAGGCCTTGCGTGAACACGAGATCGAGATCGCCGTCGCGCCCCAGGTCGATCAGCGCGACGCCTGCGCCGTTCGCCTCGAGGATCGTGGCCTTGGCCGGCTCGCCCGAGCGATTCACATAGGTGAGGCCGCGCACGGTCGCCTCGTCGACGAGATCCTCCACAGGCGGCCCGCTTGGCACCGGCGGTGCGGGGGACGGGCTGCACGCGGCCGCGATCGACACCGCCAGGGCGCACGCGGCGCTCGCGCTGGGACGAGGGACGAACATTTCGGGACCAGTCTGTAGCCGATCGCGCGCCGCGAGAAGAGCATGGGGCTCCCGGCGGCTGCGGATCGTGGGGCCGATCGTTTGACCGATCGCGTCATCGCGCCTACCCTCTTTCGCCCCTATCGTCCGTGCGCCCGCCGCGCGCCCATGGTTACCCGCAAGAAGAATCTGCTCGAGGTGCTCAGGCCGACGGCCGCGCACGCGCCGCGACCGTCGTCGTCTCCCGGCAGCGAGGTCCCGATCGGGGCATTCGCCGCGCGCGCGCGGCCGCGTCTGGCTCTTTCCAATAAGAAGACGGTCCAGCTCGCGCTCGTGTTCGTCGTCGCCGTCGGCGGCGCGTACTGGCTCGGTCGACAGCACTCGCCAGGCGTCGCTGCCGCTTCGAGCGCGGCCGACGAGGGCCTGGTCCCCGGCGCGCTGCTGCGTCCGTCGCAGACCGCCGCTCCGGCCGCGCCGCCCGTCGACGTCGCGGCTGCGAACATGCAGTCGGCGCAATCGGGAAGCGCGGACGACAAGGCGTTCCTGCTGGATCTCACGAATCGTTACACGATCCGGCTGATCCAGTACTCGGACGATGCCGCCGCAACGGCATCACCAAAGCATATGGCATGCTTTCGACTCCTACTTACCACGATGATCGTCTGCGGACGATGGCTGAGGGCGAAATTTTCAACACCATCACTCACGGCAAGAACACGATGTTTTCCTACGCGGATAAACTTTCCCCCGATGAACGTTGGGCGGTTGTGGCTTATGTGCGGGCGCTGCAACGCGCGCACCACGCCTCCATCGACGATGTCCCGCTTGAGCAACGTGGAGGCCTGAAGTAACATGAGTACTCCCGCTGCTTCTTCGGCCCCGGCGTCTACTGCTGCGCTGGCCAACAAATTTCTCGTCATCGGACTCATCGGTCTCGCCCTGACTGCGGTCGGCCTATTCTTCG
>JANOFY010000507.1:0-2391 GCA_031413895.1 Planctomycetota bacterium
ACCTCCAACCGAGCCGGCGATCCTGGAGCGCGAAGAGCGGCCGCGGAGTACGCACGGGAGCGATGCGAGCGCACAGCCGCGCACTGCGCACGGCCGGTGAGGCCCGTAACCAACGCCCCGCGAAGCTGTCCGGCTCGAAGCGCTTGATCGTCCACTCGCCGACGCGCCAGACGCGGCCGGGTTTCAGCTCGATTCCGTCGTCCACCCGCGCCGCCTCGATCCAACGTGGCAGCGATCGCGCGATCTCGAGTGGCAGCTCTCCGAAGCGCACGCCGCGCGCACCGCCACACTCCCACGCTACGCCTCGCGACTCCATGAGCCGTAGATCTTGGAACCCGCGCGGCGCCGATGGAAGCGTCTCGGCGTCCCTCTATACTGGTTCGCGATGCGAATCGCGCTCGTCCACATGCGGCATGCACCGATCGGTGGAACGGAGCTCGTACTGAACGGCCTCGCGCGAAAGCTCGCGGAGAAGGGCCACGAGCTGACGATCGTCTGCCGCAGTCACTCCGATTTGCCGCACGCTAGCGTCCGCTTCGAAGTGCTGCGCAGCCCTGTGATCGGCAGCGCATGGCGGATGTGGGCGTTCGCGACGGCGGTCGAGCGCCACGTCGCGAGCGCGAGCTACGACCTCGTCGTCGGCCTGGGAAAGACGTGGACCCACGATGTCGTGCGGACGGGCGGCGGCTCCCATGCGACGTTCATCGAGCGCATGCAGCGCTCCGGGATCACCTCGCTGCGTGACCGCGCCGTGTTTCGAGCGCTCAAGGACCACGCCGCGCTCGAGATCGAGCGGCGTGCGTACGCGCCCGGCGCCTACCGGCGTGTCCTCGCGAACTCGCGCATGGTCCAGCGCGACATCGCGCGTCGTTACGACGTCCCGCTCGAAGCGTTCGACGTGATCTACAACGGCGTCGACCTGGAGCGATTTCACCCGCGCGAGCGCGCGCGCGGCGACGAAATGAGGCGCGCGCTCGGAATCGCGCCGGATGAGACGGTCTTCTTGTTCATCGGCAAGGGTTTCGCCCGCAAGGGTCTCGATCGCGCGCTCGAAGCTCTCGCGCGCGTGGCTGCGCGCGCACCTCGCGCGCGCTTGCTCGTCGCCGGACGCGATTCCTCACAGCCGACGTACGAGCGGCTCGCCCAGCGACTGCGCGTGCAGGACCGCGTGCGCTTTCTCGGCGAGCGCAGGGATCCAGAGGTGTGTTTCGCGGCGAGCGACGTGCACGTGCTGCCCACCCACTACGACAGCTTCGCGTTCACTGTGCTCGAAGCGATGGCGTCGGGCGTGCCGGTGATCACGACCGACGGAGCCGGCGCAGCGGAGCTCGTCGACGACGGAGTCCACGGCGCGGTCGTCTCGAGCGACTGCACCGCGGACGAACTGTCGGCCGCGATGCTCGCTTGGAACGACCGCGACAAGGCGCGCGACGCCGGAGTGCTGGCACGGCGGCGTGCCGAGGCTCACAGCTTCGACGCGATGCTCGAGCGCACGTCGAGCGCGATCTTCGCGGCCGTCAAGCCGGCACGGGCAACCACATCGTGATGTCTTCGCCGTTCGTCGCGCACTCCGTCAACCCGTTCCTCTTCGGCACGGGGAGCTGGGTGTACGGGCAGCTTCAATCGCGCCAGCGTTGGGACGCGATCGTCGTCTGCAAGCGACGCGAGAACTCCGCGCAGTACCCGTTCGAGCGCGTCTACGCGCTCACGGATCTCTCCCTCGCGAGGCAGATGCAGCAACGCCTCGCTCGCCGTCTCGGAAAGGGCGTGTTCCCGTTCATGCGCGATGCGATTCGCGAGCACGGCGCGCGCGTCTTGCACTCGCACTTCGGAAGCCAGGGCTTCACCGATCTCGCGCTCGCATCCGCGTGCGGCATTCCGCACGTCACATCGTTCTACGGTGCCGACATCTGGAAGAACTCGCGCGATGAAGGCTGGAAGCGCCGCTACGTCGAGCTCTTCCGCGCCGGCACGCTCTTTCTCGTCGAGGGACATGCGATGCGCGCGAAGGTCGAGAGCTTGGGTTGCCCGCCGGCGAAGGTCGTGGTGCACCACTTGGGTACCGCCGTTTCCCACACGGAGTTCGCCGAGCGCCGTCCGGCAGCCGACGGACTCGTGCGCGTACTTGCGTCGGGTCGCGCGGTCGAAAAGAAGGGCTTCGAGATGGCGGTCCGCGCGTTCGCGCGCGCGTGGCGCGAGATGCCGGCGCTGCGGCTGTCGCTCATGATCATCGCGCGCACGGACGTCGTGCGCGCGCGTCTGGACCGGCTGCGCGAGCTCGTCCAACACCAAGACGTCGGCGGCGCCGTCGACTTCCCGGCGTCGCGTCCGTACGAGGAGTACCGCCGCTCGCTGTACGGCTATCACATCTTCCTCGCGCCGAGCTTGCAC
>JANOFY010000508.1:0-13001 GCA_031413895.1 Planctomycetota bacterium
TCCAGGGACAGGGTTCCCGCGGGCGCCGCCTCCGGCCCGCGAGGCCGTCCGGGCCGCCCGTCCGTCTCCCAGGGGCCCATCCGAGGCTCCCCGGCCCCGAGGATCCGTCCCCGGGCCGCTATTCCTCTTCCGCGTGCTTCTTCCCGTAGTGGGCGAGCACCTTCTGCTGCTCCACGGCCGGGACCTGGGCGTAGTGCGAGAGCTTCATCGAGTAGCTCCCTTCGCCCGCCGTCTGCGACTTCAGGTCGCGGTAGTACGTGAGCATCGTCGCGAGCGGCACTTCGGCCTTGATCACCGTCACCGCGCCGTCGGCTTCGTTGCCCTGATCGAGGACGTGGCCGCGGCGATGGCTCGTGACGTCGGAGAAGATCGATCCCGCGGCGTGCATCGGGGCGTGGATCTCGACCTCCATCACCGGCTCGAGCAACACCGGATGCGCCTTCATGAACCCGTCGCGGAACGCGCGCGCGCCCGCGATCTTGAAGCTCGCTTCGTCGGAGTCGACGTCGTGGAACTTGCCGTCGTAGAGCTCGACCTCGACGTCCACGACCTGACCCTGCGTCAGCACGCCCTGCGCGATGATCTCGCGGATCCCCTTCTCGACTGCCGGGATCAGGTTGCGCGGGATCGACCCACCCACGACGGCATCGGTGAACACGAAGCCTGTGCCCTGCGGCTGCGGCCGCACGCGGACGTAGCACTCGCCGAATTGACCGCGACCACCCGACTGCTTCCTGTGCCGATGGTGACCTTCGGAGGGCTTCGTCACGGTCTCGCGGTACGCGATGCGCGGCTGACGCGTGACGATCTCGACGCCGAACCGGCGCTTGAGCCGCGCTTCGATGATCTGCAGGTGGAGATCGCTCATGCCGTGCACGACCATCTCGTGCGTCTCAGCGCGGTGCTCGACCTTGAACGTCGGATCCTCGGCTTCGAGCTTGTGCAGTGCTTCGCCGATCTTCTGCTCGTCGGCGCGGCTCTTCGGCTCGAGCGCGACGGTCACCGTCGTGCGCGGCGTCGCGGGGAACGGCATGCGCACGAGCTTCTTGCCGGCGACGGTGAAGCTCTCGCCGAACGCGATCGACTCGACCTTCGAGAAGGCGACGATGTCGCCTGGTCCAGCGTCGTTGATCGGCTCGCGTTTCTTCGCACCGACCAAGTGGAAGAGTCCGCCCAGCTTCTCGCCTTTGTCGGGCGTGCGCGGTCCGGCGACGAGGCACGTCGGTGTCATCGTTCCGCGGAAGATGCGCGCGAGGCACACCTTGCCGACGTGCGTGTCGGCCTTGACGTTGAACACGGTGCCGACGAGATCGCCTTTCGGATCGGGCGCGATCACCGCGCCGTCGGCGTCCCTGGTTTGGATCAGGTCGGCGCCGGGAGCGTAGTGCTCGAGGAACTCCAGGATCTCGGAGACTCCCAGTCCGCTGGCCGGATTGCAGAGCAGGATCGGCACGAGCTTCCCGGCGACCATCGCCTTGGGAAGGAGTACGTGCAGCTCGTCGTCCGAGATCTCCTGCGTCTCGAGGTAGCGCGCGAGAAGCTCCTCGTCCTCGCACGCGTCCATCACCTCGTCCATCAAGGCCTGGCGCCAGAGGCCCTCGGGATCCTGCCTCGTCGCTTTGAGCGCGGAGAACTTGGGGCCCGATTGGTCGGGCACGTGATACGGCACGCACACCTCACCGAACGCTGCACGCAGGGCTTCGACGGTTTCGTCGAAGCTCGCGTTCTCACCGTCGACGTGCGTCAGGACGAGCGCGCGCGCTCGGCCCAGGTCCCGCGCCGCTTCCATCTTCTTGCGCAGGTTGTAGCTCACCGCGCCGGCGCAACTGACCACGCCGACCACGAGGTCGACCGCGAAGAGCGCGCCGATCGTCTCGGCTTGGAAATCCGGATACCCGGGCGAGTCGATGAACGTCCATTGCTTCCCGTGCCAATTCGCCGCGACAGAGGCCAGCTGAAGTGTGTGCTGCTTGTCCTGCTCCTCGGGTTCGGTGTCGCAGATGCTGCTCTTGTCGGCAACCGAACCCTTGCGCGGAGAAGCACCTGTGAGGTGCGCGAGCGCATCGACCAGCGTCGTCTTGCCTGAGGAAGGGTGCCCGGCGAACGCGATGTTGCGATGGTTGGACGGGGGGGTAGGCATCGGGCGGTCGACTCCTGCGAAGAGTTCCGGTGGCTCGCGGCGCGCCGCCGCGCTCGGTGGAATGCGACCCGCCGAATCACGCGGATCCGACGAGGGCGGCGCATCCTAACCCACCTGCGCCGCCTTGCCAAAGTGCACACGTGCAAGCGCGCATGCCTCGCGAACGGTCGCGGGCGGCGATTCTCTCGCACCGTGAAAAGCGCCCCCGAAAATCAGCGCGGACGGCCCGTGGACCGTCCGCGCTCGCTGCACGAAAGCCGGATCAGGCGCCGTGCTTGAGAACCACGATCTCGACGCGCCGGTTCTTGGCCTTGTCGCCCTTGCCGTCGCCGCGTGCGACCGGATCGTACTCGCCGTGTCCGGCGACGACGCAGCGTGCGTCGGGCACGCCGCACTCGGCGACGAGGTACGTCAAAACCGCCATCGCACGCTGGACCGAGAGCTCCCGGTTCGAGCTGAACTTCGATTTCTGGATGGGGTCCGTATCGGTGTGCCCTTCCATCGAGTAGCGCGCGTCGGGGTATTGGCGCTTGAGCGTCGCCGCAACCTCCTTCAGCGCTTTCTGCCCTTCCTTCGAAATCGTCGCTTGTCCGGACGCGAACGTGATCGACGACGGAATGGAGATCACCATGTTGCCGTCGCGCACGCCGTAGTCGATTCCGAGGCTGTCGAGCTCGGGGAACTTCTGCGGCTCGGCCGCGGGCTCCGCGGGCTGCGAACTTGCGTCGACGAGTTCGCCTTGGACGGTGTCCAAGTTCGACTTAATCGACTGGATCTGGCTCTTCAACGCCGCGCGCTCTTCGCGCAGCTTGCGAATCTCCGCGTCGCGATCGTCGAGCGCCGCTTGATAGCCGCGGCTACTCACGCAGCTGGTCAAAGCGGGCGAGAAGAGCAGCACACCCGCCATGCACGCGCGGAACAATGTCTTCGTAATCATCGGCTCCAATTACCCCCTCGTGAAATTTCGATGCTCCTTCGGGAGAGCGCACAGCGGACAGTCGCTCGCTCTCGTCACCGGATGGACGTCGCTCGAGCCGCCCCGGCTCCGCACCGGCGATCCTCCATCGACTAAGGCAGCAAACCGATGACGCGCTCCCAATACAAGAGCACGATCGCAATTCCGATCGCGAGATACGGACCGAACGGCACGTACCTCCCCGCGATGCGGGCGACGCGCAAGCTCTGAGCGAGCGAAATGCGGCGCCGCCGGCGGCGTGCGCGCGAGCGCACGACCCACATGAACCGCAGCATGTTGCCGATGCCCGCGACCGATGCGACGAGCGACGCGACCATGAGCGCCGCGAGCGCTCCGCCCGGACCGATGAACCCTCCGCCCGCCGCGAGCAGCTTCACGTCACCGAAGCCCATCGCGTCGCGCCCGTAGACGCGCGACCCCAGCCACCCGACGCTCCATAGAAGTCCGCCGCCGACGATCATCCCAGCGACGCAGGCCAGGAGCGCGGCCGCCCGATCGACCTCGAGCGCCCGGTGGGGCGTGATCTGCAGCGCGAGCCAACTATGCTCGTGGAGCGCCGGCACGAGGAGCACCGCGATCGGGGCCATGACCATTCCGCCGATCGACACTTCGTCGGGGATCTCGAAGCAATCGAAGTCGACGAACGTCGCAACGACGAGGCCCGACATCACGACGGAGCAGACGATGGCCCGCCCAAGCTCGTCGGGGAGGAACTCACGCGCGACGAGGAACCACAGCACGGCCGTCAGCGTCTCGACCAGTGGATAGCGCCACGGGATGCGCCATCCGCACGTCCGGCAGCGGCCGCGCTGGACGAGCCAGGACACGAGCGGAATGTTCTCACGCCAGGTCAGCGTCGTCCGACAGCTCGGACAGCGCGAGCGCCGCGGGTGCGACACGCTCTCCCCCTCGAGCGGGAGACGATGGATCGCCACGTTCAGGAACGAGCCGACGAAGAGGCCGAAGACGCTCCACCACGTCCACCAGAACTCGCGCGGCAAGTCGTTCGGCATCAGCGCACGCTCTCCCAGGAAAGCCGCACGTAGTCGACGAACGGAGGATCCCACGCGGGCCTGCGATCTGTGAGCGGCACCGGGTCGACCTCGAGCGTGATCAGGAGCTGCAGCGATCCCGGAACTTCGAAAAGCCGCGGGCTCTCGACCGGCACGAGGCGCTCGTCGGCGATCGCGGTCGCCGTCAGCTCCTGCACGTAGCGGACGCTCCAGCGCCCGCCGGGTGTACCGCGACCGGGCTCCGAGCCGCGCACTTCCTCGCCCAGCCAGCGCAGCACTTCGCCGTGCGGTGGAATCGGTCCGGACAGCACCGCGAGTCGGAGCGGCGCCTTGAGCGGGTTCGAGATCGGTGCGTCGATCACGAGCGGTGCTTTCGCGCGTTCCGACGGATCGATGCTGAGACCGCCGCCTTCGCCGAGCAGGAAGAGCTGGCCCGTCGCGGCAGCCACCGTGCCCGACACGCGGATTACGCCTCCGGCGCAGAGCAGGAGCGGCGTGGAGACGCGCACCGCACCGTCGATCACGAGGTCGCCGCCGGCGACGAGCACCGTCCACGTGCGTCTCTCCGCGCTCACGAGAGCAAGCCACTCGCTCAGCGTGCCGCCGCTACCTTCGAAGCCGAGGCGCGGTTCACTCGGTGCCGCACGCGTGAGATCGCCTTCGATCCACAGGCGACCCTGACAGCGCAGCACCACGACGCCCGGATCGGACGAAAGCGCCGCCGTCGTTCCCTCGCCGACGTGCACGCGCGTGGCGTGAATGTCCGTGCGAGCTTCGTCGCCAGAAAGCTCGACTTCTCCCTGCGATCCGTCGCCCGCGGCCGCGGGATAGCGCACTTCGACGCGGCCCGTGTTGCTCCAATGCGCGGTCCCGTCGTAACCCGGCACCGCCACAGGCGAGCGCAGGCGCGTGTCTAGAAACTCCTCGTGCAGTACGCCGCGTCCAGTGTCGAGGGGCGCCTCGGCCACACGCACCGTGAGCGGCCCCAAATAGTTCAGGGCGGAGCGACCGCTGAAATCGCTGGGCCCCGCGATTTCGCCGTCGCGCGCCGCGCCGACGGTGATGAGGTACTCGCCCACGGCAAGTCCCTGCTTGGGAGTGAGTTCGATCAATGCCGCGCGAGGCGAGCGCTCCCAGTTCTCGATGGAGGCGCTCGAACGCACCGCAGGCCGCCGCGCGTGCGCCGTCGGCTGCGGATGGTTCTCGATCAAGCGCGCGCGGACCTCGACGCGGGATCCGGAGCTCGCCAGTGGACGCAGCGCGAAGTCCTCGTCACGCACGCTCGACGGATCGAGCGGCTTGTTGCAGGACAAGTAGATCGAGTCGCGCGGCGCCACGAACGGCGGAGCATCCAGTGCGTTGCGCGGCGGGAAGAGTCTCAGCACAGGCCGCTGATCCTGCATGAGGTCGTCGAACAGGAGGGCCGTGCGCGGCATCGTCAGCCGCACCGTGCGAAACGACCAGCGATAAGTCGACTCGAGCGGCTCGCCGTGCGCTCCCCGCACGCCATCGGGACTCGGAAAGCCGCGGATTTCGACGGCGTAGTGCGTGTCGGGGCGATACCCGCCATCGGACAAATCCGTGGCGAGGACCGGGTCGGGAGTGAATCGAACGCTGGTGCCGTCGACCGACAACGATCCATGCGCCTGCGCTCCGTCCGCGGTCAAGATGCGGACGCTGTCCCTCGTCACCGACGTGCGATCGATGTCGTCGGAGAAGTAGAAGACGAGATCCTCATTGAGGAACACTCCGTCGGGGTTCGCAGGACGGGTGAGCCGGTGGTGCAGCGCGCGCGGCGGGGCCGCGGCTCGACTGCAAGCGGCCGAGATCAGCGCCGATACGAGCAGCGGGATCGTCCACTCGAGGCACTGTCGCTCGCCCGCGGCGCGAGCTTGGTTCCAGAGGTCACCGAGGCGTCTCGTGAACACGTACGTGGCGCTGCGAGCCGTCGCGCGCACGCCGCCGCGCGCTTCCGCGGCGTTCGCCGTGAGAGGTTCGCTCACGTTCGCATTGAACCACTTCGACGCGCGCAGCTGAAGGTTCGCGCGACCATCGATTCACGTCGTGCCGAGAGCCTCGTGCAATCGTGGCGAACCGCCTGTGCTTTCATCGAGCTGCGACGGCCCGGAAACAAGGTTCGCGCGACCATCGGTTCACTTCGTGCCGAGAGCCTCGTGCAATCGCGGCGAGCCGCCCGTGCTTTCATCGAGCTGCGACGGCCCGGAAACGACGAGGCCCGGTTTGCACCGGGCCTCGTGGATCACGATCGCGTGAACGCCGCTCCGCGGGTCGCTCAGAATCGGAACGGGATGCGGAAGAAGTCGAGGCTTGGAATCGGAGTCTCGAAGCTCAACTGTCCGCCGTCCGCGACGATGTCGAACGTTATGCGGAAGCGAATGAAGCGGAAGTTCGCGACGTTCGGGTGCGTGTTGATGGTCTCGATGTCGGGCACCCAGTCCGTGGCGCCGAGCGGGCCCACGTTCGTGTTGGGCGACCCCTGCTGGTTGGCGGGAGCCGCTTGGAACTGCATCACGATCAGGCTCGAGGCGGGCAACGAGTCCGGCGCGCCGTCCGTGATCACGCGGAAGAAGCGCGGCCGGACGACGACCGTGGCCCCGAACCCGAAGCCGGTGAGCGGCGTGCCGGTACCCGTCACCGTCAATCGCAACTCGTTACCCGTACCGAGCTCAGCCGATGCTACCTCGAAGCTCCTTTGCAGTCCCGGCTGCGTGAGCCGCAGCTCGAAGCGACGCAGCAACGCCGGATTGCGGACGTAGATGTCATCGGTCAACGTGGTCCGATCGAGCACGATCGTGCGCTTGTCCGCCGTGATGAACGGCAGAGTCGGCTCGGTCGCGAGCGTCGTCGGCGTGAGGATCGAAGGCAACGGACGCACGACCGCCGCGTCGCCGACCCCGTCGGTCTCGATCGCCCCCTGAATTCCGACGCCGTCGGTGTCGGTTCCGTCGAACACGAAGTTGACGGGATCAGGTGTCGTCGAGTTCGGATCGACCGCAGCCGTGCCGAGCGGAATCCACTTGGACTGCGCTGTCGAGAAGCGACTGAAGATCGGGAGGAGCAAGTCCCATGGCGCCGAGGGATTGTCGACGTTGTCCGGTGTCGACCCGATGGGGTTCGGTCGGACGCACTTCCCTAGCGTGGCGAGCCCCCCTACGGGCGGCAGAATGTCTGCAAGCGCCGGTGCGTGCAGTTGAATGATGCCGGGCCCGCCGTCGCCGCCGCAGTTGAAGACGACGTCGATCGGCCCGGCGCTCCCGGTAACCCCGGTGTCGCCGACGACGTTGCCATTCACCGCGCACGGGCCGGAGCTCGCTCCCGAGCTGGGATAGCTGTTCGGAGGCAGCGCATCTTTGAGGGCGGGCGTGGGAATACCGTTGGACTGTGAACCGCCCACGCCAAATTGACCTTCCCCGCCCTGACCACCCACCGCATAGAGTCCGCCCGCCGCCGACGACGGATACAGGTTTCCGTCTTCGTCCAACGTGACGCCGGAGAGATCGATCTTCGACGCGGTCTGGAGAATGATGTGACCTCCAGACCCGCCGCCGGATCCGCCGCCGATGCGGTTCGTTCCGTTGGTGTTCTCACCACCGCCGCCGACGCCGCCCGAGGCGTCGATGCTCCCGGAACCAACCAGCTTGATGTCGCCGAGGGCGAGGATCGTGATCGAACCGCCGCCGCCACCGCCGCCACAGCCCTTTTGGTTCAACGTCACGAGGAATGGGACCTGCGGGAAGGTCAGCGCCTTCACGGAGTCGCCGCCGCCACCGCCGCCAGCACCCGCCCAAGCCTTCGAGAGCTCGCCTCGGATGAGCTCACCTTGCGCGGTGAACATCGTGCCCCAGAAATCGTTGTCGTCGAGCGGATCTCCTTGCGCGTCGGTATCAAGGAACGGACGGGGTCCGAGCGCACCACCCTTCGGCTGCTGATTGGGCCCGCTGACGGCGCCACTGTTCGTGAAGTTGTCGTTGCCGATTGCCCCGTTGAATCCGGGCTCCCCGTCGAGTCCGATGATCGCCTGGTCCGGGCATCGGTCCGGGTTCGGTGTGGGGAGAAGTGCGTTGTGTCCCAAGGATCCGCCGCCGCCGCCACCCGGACGCCGAGAGTTGATACCACCGTCGCTGTATCCGGACTCCCCGCCTCCCCCGCCCGCGTTCTGAAGACCGAACGCGCCGAAGCCAGGCAGGCCCTGCGGATCGGACTGACTCGTGAGCGGGCTACCCGTGCCGCCGGTCCCGCCGCCCGCTTGGCCGGCGGAACCGAGCTCGGGGATCTGCGCCGTGTTGAACGAGGAGACTCCACGGTTGTTGCTCCCCTTCACGATCATCTTGCCGTGGATCGTGACCGTACCGGACGCGAGGATCGTGCAGGCGTTCGGCCCTTGGATCGTGAGCCGCCCATTGGGCCAGATGGTGAGATTGCGGATGTCGACTCGCCCGTTCACGACCGAAGTGGACGCCGTGTTGTTGGTATTCGTGATCTGGGTGAACGTCGTGTCCAGGATCGCTTGCTCTACCACGACGGCACCTTCGGTCCCGATTTCCCAGTCGAAGTCGCCGTTCGGAGGGCCACCGGTTCCGTTGAACGCGAAAGCGGCGGAGAGCGTGCCTCCGCTCCACACCGCCCCAGCGGTGGCGAATGCGGCATCGGCGTCTTCGAGTGAGTCGGGATCGTCGCCGCTGACGACGAATTCCTCGAGCACTTCGTCAGCGCCGTCACCCGGATCGTTCGGCGGTTCCGGGTCGAGCGCTTCGCCGACCTTGAACGACGCGATGGCCAGTGCGACGACGTTGCCGTTGCCGACGATGTCTTTGAACAGCGTGCCGAGCACCACGCGCACACGCCGCCCTTGCGGCAGAATTCCGTTCGGCGTGATGCGCAGTACCGCGCCGGACTCCGTGCAATTCGCGACGAGTTCGACCGTGTGTGGAACATTCGCCCACGTAGTCGGCGAGCCCGTGAGCGTGTCGTACTGCAGGCCCACGTTGTCGGCGCTGACGTTGTTGTCGCTCGGGTCAACCGGCTGATTCACTACGACGACGATCGCAACTCGGCTTGCGGTATCGCTGTACAGATTGAGCGCTGACTCGAAGCTCGCCGGTGTGCTCGCGCCCGTGACGGGATCCGCGGGGTCGGCGAAGTACTCGCGACTCGACGGGTCCGCGCCCTTCTCCACGTAGCTCCCCGCCGGCTGACCGATCACGGCGCGCGGCGGGCCGAATCCCCCGTCGATGAAGAGGACGGTGGGAAGCGTCGACGCGGGCGTGATCAAGTGCATGGTCTGCTCGACGCCGAGTGGCTCACCGGTCGTCGACCGCACGCTCGAGCCACTGTCTGCCCCGCGGATGACGACCTCGTACGTGAACCCGCCGGGCAACAGGCCCGCGTCCGAGTAGTCGGCCGCGGTCGGGCACGCTGGACGGAAAGCAACCGTGCGCTCGTCGATCACCGTAAACGTCCCGGTGGCCGGCGCTCCGCCGACGCGGCGCACGCTGATCGAGTTCTGATTGACGGTCGAGAAATCGACGTCACTCGTAAACGTGAACTCGATCGGCCTGTTGATCTCCCAAGTCGCGCCGTCGATCAGCGAGCTCGATTCGAGCGTGAAGTTGCTGCCCGCGTCGTCCTCGTCATCCGATGAACCACCCCCGCAAGCCGCGACGACGAGAGCCACGAAAACACCGACGAGAACGTCGATGGTCCGGTCGTGAGTTTGATTCCGCATAGGTTCAGTTGATTTCGCCAGAGGCCTCGAGGAGTCGACGGTCACAGCCGGAACGCGAAGCCGAGCGCCGACAGCTCGGGCACGAGATCGGTTTCGGTGTTGCCAATGAAGCTCACACGCGCTTGGAAGAACCGCGCTCCGTTGAAATCGGAGAGCTTGGGCTTCCAAGTCCTGTCCCCCTCGAAATACGTCACAACGCCGTTGACGTTCGCCGGTGCTCTCGGCTCGCCGTAAGCGTCGAGGGAGTCGGCATCCTTCGCAGCGGCGAGCGTGGCGTTGCTGGCGCCGCGGAACGCCAGCAGGAGCTGAGTGCCGAACGGTAGGTCCGACTCACGCGGTTCGATGACATGTGCGCTGTAGTTGGGGCTCGCGCCCGGGCCGGCGTCGAACCAGATCGTGTGGGCGCGGCTGATGCGCACGACGAGATCGGCTTGACCGACGTAGAAGGAGTTATCGACTCCCGGAGTCGCCGCACCCGGCGGCGTGGACGTCGGGCTGAACCCACCGCTCGCAGTGACTTGGAGGTCCGGATCCTTCTCGACGTCACCGCTCGTGCTCGTTCCGCCGGTCGAGAACGCGCGGAAGTTCGGCTGCGCGCTGTTCGTGTTCGAGAGCAAGATGTCGAACGCATTGAGCCCGAGCGCGTCGGAATCCGGGAAGCACTTGAACTCCATCAAGAGCGGCAATCCGACGGTCGGCACATTGCCTGACGTGCCTGGCGCACCTGCTGGGTAAGGCGAGCCGACAATGCCCAATCCCGTGATCGTCACGACGATCGGAAGCTCGGCACCCGGGCAACCCTGGGACCCCTGCGGAGCCGGCGGTGCCGCCTTGACCTGCAAGGCCGTGTCGCGCCACGTGTAGTACTTGAACTGGTTCTTCGGAATGCCGCGGTTCAGCGGGAAGGGCATCAAACGCGTTCCCGTGTCGGCTTCGTAGATGTCACCCGGGAATACGTTGTAGCCGCGCTCACGCGCGTGCACGACGCGCAGCGGATCGTTGAACGGGTCCGCTTGGTTGTTTGCGAACTGCGCGACCAAGCCAGAGTTCGGAAACACAGGCAGCAGATTCGTAGTGTCGAAGCTCTCATCCGGGAGGTATTTGCAGTGCGCCAGACTGATCTCGAAGCGACTGTACGTATCCTGCAGCGCGGCGCCGTTCGCCGGAGCCCAGCTCAGCCCCTCGACGTCCATGTTGGTCGTCGACTCGTCCGTCAATGCGAATCCGACGTCGCAGTAGCGCCACAGAGCGTGCATCTTGCTTCCGAGGCGTGAGAGCGGTGTCTGAACTCCACCGGGAAACGTCGGCATGTTGCTCGGCACGGGGTTCGAACGGTCGGCGGTCGCGGCTTGGCGTGTCACCGAGCGCGGGCGGAGGAGGCCGTTTTCCAGGTCGAACAGGAGCTGCGCCGAGCGGATCTCCTGCTTCTCGTCGTTGAAGAGTTCGTCGCTCGAATTGAAGCGGAGCACGATGCTGCCGTTGCTCTGCTCCGGCTCGGCCGGGTCGATCGTGAAGTTCACTTGCGGCAACGTACCCGTGAGCGCGTTCCCGGCGAGGTCCGTGACGCCAGCCGTGCCTCCAGCCAAGTTGAAGAAGTAGCTCTCGGCCGTCGGCGGAGCCGCGCGGTGCTTGAACGGAACCGTCGGGAAGAACGTGAACTCGCGCAGGTCGGTGGACGGGCTGATCGAGCCGACGATGAACTGCGTCGCACTGGGTGCCGTTGCGATGCGCGTGATCGTCATGTTGTCGAACGGCGTGATCCCTGAGGGATCCATGGGCTCGCTGAATCGAATGACGATCGCGGAGTCCGTGGCGACCTTCTTGTTCGGCGGCTCGCTGAGGTTCGTCAAGCGGACGAAGCACGCTTCCTTGCCGAAGTTCGCGATCGGATCGAACACCGACGAGATCTCCGCGAGGCCGACATCGAGCTCATCACCCGCCACGATTCGGAAGTGAGCCTCGACGACGCCGTTGAGCGGGGGATCGGACGCTTCCACGACTTGGGCGACGAAGCCCGGCTGCTGGATCACGTCGCCGACCTTGAGTGAGCTGGCACATGCCGGGAAGTCGAATTCCAGGTTGACGACGAAGTTATCTCCCACCGGGGTCGCAGCGCCGAGGACCAACACGGATTGCGTGCCGAGCACGCTCGGTTGCACGTTGTCGAACAGGAAGCCGTTGTTCGCGTCGGGTGTGCTGGAACCACTTCCGCCGGCGCGCGCGGAACGCCAGATATCGCGCGTCGCGGAGGCCGTGTCGCGGCTGCCGTTGTTCGTGAACGACACGCCGTGCCCGGACGGATTCTTCAGGATCACGACCTGATTCAGACCGGTCTTCGTGGGAATCCGGATCAGGACGTTCGGCTGCGTCGTCGTCACGCTGGCCGGCAACCCGATCGGATTGGGAGGCAGCGGCGGATTCGATGCTACGGCATCGATCTGCGAAATGGTCGTGTCGAGAATGACACGCGTCGAATAGAACTCGAGCGCGTTATCGCCCTCGAAATCCGCGAGGTCGCCGTGGTTGCTGTCCTTGACCAATCGGCAGAACAGCGGCGAGATCGGCGGGTAGCCGACGAGCGTGCGCACCGTCTCCGCTGCGATCGTGTCCGCATCGAGGATGTCGTTGAACGTGACGACCACCGCGGCGTTGCGCGGGATGAGCGGGAAGGGATTGTCGACGGGGTTCGCGTCGGGCGGAACGTCGTCGATGCGTCCGAGGTTCTTGTCGAGCTTCTTGAAGGCCTTCTGATAGAGGGACGTCTCGACGCCATTCACCAACGTCGACGGCGAGTACGGTGCGCCGATCGTCACGGTGGTGATCTCGGTGACCGGGTTCGTCAAGAGCTGGAACTCGCCCGTCGGATACGCCGGCGACGGAGCCGTCGTGTTGATGTCCTCGCCGACCACGAAATCGGCGTTTTGCAGTTCGCCCGTCGAGTCGAGCACGTTCACGAGCCGGCCCCACTTCAGGCTGAGGACCCGCAAGCTGGTCGCGTAGCCGCCGGAGTTCGCATCGACGATGAAGCGCTTGGACAGCGTCGCCGGAACGGTGGCCGGATGATCGAGCTCCTGGCCGGCCGTGGCCCCGGAAGTGCTACCTGGCGGGCCTTCCCCTTGACTGCAC
>JANOFY010000509.1:0-5989 GCA_031413895.1 Planctomycetota bacterium
GTCGTCGTCAGCGAGGACATGACGATCATCGCCGAATATTCGCCGATGAAGAACAGCGCGAACTTCATCGAGGAGTACTTGGTATGGAAGCCGCCGACGAGCTCGGGCTCGCACTCCGCGAAGTCGAACGGATGGCGGTTGGTCTCGGCGAAGCTCGCGATCACGAACAAGACGAAGGCCACCGGCTGGCGCGCCACGTTCCAGATACCGTCGTGCACTTGGGCCTCGACGATCTCGCGAAGGTTGAGGCTGCCGCACATCTCGACGACCGCGAGGATCGAGAGGATCATCGAGAGCTCGTAGCTGATCATCTGCGCCGATGCGCGCAGCCCGCCGAGCAGCGAGTACTTCGAATTGCTCGCCCAGCCGCCGAGGATGATGCCGTACACGCCCATGCTGCTGATCGCGAGCACGTACAGGATCCCGATGTCGAGATCGGTGATCGAGAAGGGCGTGCGCACGCCGAACATCTCGACGTCCGTGCTGAACGGGATCACGGCGACCGTCATCATCGCCGGCAGCGCGGCCATGATCGGCGCGAACCGGAACAGCGTCGGGTTGGCGCCGTCGGGCATCACCGATTCCTTGAAGATGAACTTCACGCCGTCGGCGAGCGGCTGGAGCAATCCGCCGGGTCCGACGCGGTTCGGGCCGATGCGGTACTGCATCCACGCCGAGACCTTGCGCTCGGCGAGCGTCATCAACGCCGCCGTTGCCAAGAGGCCGCCGAAGATGACCGAGCACTTGATGAACCAGACGAGGAGCTCTTGTTGGAACGCACTCATCGCGGAGCCTCGCTCGCAAGGAGCGGCGCACGCGAGCTCAGCGCTCCGACGTGCCTCGACAGGCTGCGCACGCCGGCGGGCGGCGCCTTGACGGCCGAGATCGGCCCGCGCACGCCGTCGATGTTCGCGTACGTCCCGGTGCGCTCGACCCACGTCGGGATCCCGATGCAGACATCGGTCGCTGGCACGTCGAGCGCAACGCAGTCGAACACGAAGAGTCGCAGCTTGACCGGCAGATCGCGGAGTCCCGCCACGCCGATGAGCTCGCCGACGCGCTCACCGAGGAGGATCGCAGCCGCGCTCGCGTTCAGCCGGCGCAGCACTTCTTCCGGCGGCACGGCTTCGAAGCCGAGGTCCGTCAGGCCGCGGCGGTTCGGACACGGGTCGCCGGTGTGCAGCAGGTCGTCCTTTAGACCATTGGCGAGCGGGGATACGAACATCGGCCGCGTCGTCAGCCCGCGCGCGCGCACTAGCTCCAGCACCTCGGCACCTTCCTCGATCGTGAGGAACGGTGAGACGATGAGCATCAGGCCCTTGTGCAGCGTGAGCGTATCGCGGATCGATGCGAGCGCGTCCTCGACGGTGGCCTTCTCCAAGCCCGTCGCGCCGCGTACGAGCGCGCCTTGCAGCCGGCCCTCGATGTTCACGGGTCCGAACGCGAAGCGACCCGTGTCGCACATCCACCACTTGTTGACCGCCGCGTTCTCGCGCGGCCGGAAGCGCTTGATCTCGCCGCCGCGCAGCATTTCGACCGTGACCGAGCAATTGCGGCTGCACTCGGGACAAGTCGACGCAACCTTCACCAGGTTCCACACGCGCGCCTGGAAGCGGAACTTTTTCAGCGTCAACGCGCCGACCGGGCACAGGTCCGCGATGTTGCCTTGGTAGTTGCCCGCGAGCGGCCGATCGAAGAACGTCGAGATCGTCGAGCGCGAACCGAGATCGGAGACCGTGAGCTGCGCCTTCTTCGGCACTTCCTCGAAGAAGCGCACGCAGCGGCTGCACAGGATGCAGCGCTCCTCGTCGAGCACGATCACGTCGCCGAGCGACTTGCGCTTGTCGAGCTTGCGGCGCGGCTCGTGCGTGCGGCCCGCAGATTGGCCCTCGTTGTACGCGAAGTCCTGGAGATCGCACTCGCCGGCCTTGTCGCAGATCGGGCAATCGAGCGGGTGGTTCTTGAGCAGGAACTCGAGGCACTGACGGCGCGTCTCGTGCGCGGCCGGCGCCTCGGTGTTCACGACCATGCCTTCGGCGACAGGCGTCCTGCATGCGACGACGACGCGCGCGGGCCCAGTGCCTTGCTTCACCTCGACTTGGCAGATGCGGCACGAGCCGACCGGCGTGAGCCCGGGGTGGTAGCAGTACATCGGCACGTCGACGCCGTGTGAATGGCACGCATGGATCAGCGGCTGCTTCGGATCGGCGTCGATCTCGCGTCCGTTGACGGTGATCTTCGTCACGCGTGGATCTCCAGCGCGTTCGCCGCAGCTCCCGCGCCGTGTCGTCCGCCGCGAGCTTGCACACCGGAGGAAAGCGGGCAGCCCTTCCCATGAATGTGCGCTTCGATCTCGGGCCGGAAGTGCTTGATGACGGCGAGCGTCGGGATCGCCGCGGCGTCAGAGAGCGCGCAGATCGTCTTCCCCGGCGCCATGCTCTTCGCGAGGCTCTCGAGCGTGTCTATGTCATCGGGCAGGCCGCGGCCGTGCTCGATGCGATCGAAGATCTGCGAGAGCCACTGCGTGCCCTCGCGGCACTGACTGCACTGTCCGCAGCTCTCATGGTCGTAGAAGTGCGCGATCACCGCCGACGCGCGCACGACGCACGCGCGATCGTCGAGCATGATCATCGCGGCCGTGCCGAACATCGAGCCGCGCGCCTTGATCGAGTCGTGGTCCATCTTCACGTCGATGTCCGCGGCCGGAAGCAACCCAGTCGATGAACCGCCCGGGAACCACGCCTTCAGCGAGCGACCCTGCCACACACCGCCGGCGCACTCGTCGAGGATCTCCCGCGCGCTGACACCGAACGGGAGCTCGTACACCCCGGGCCTGTTGACGTGGCCGGAGATCCCGCACAGGAAGTTGCCGGTCGACGCCGTCGTTCCGAGCGCTTTGAACCACTTCGCGCCGCGGGTGATAATGAAGGGCGCGTTGAACAATGTTTCGACGTTGTTGACGGTCGTCGGCTGTCCCCACAGACCGAACGTCGCGGGGAACGGCGGCTTGGGTCGCGGGTGTCCGCGCTTGCCTTCGAGGCTCTCCATCAAGCCCGTCTCCTCGCCGCAGATGTACGCACCGGCGCCTTGGTGCATGTAGATCTCGCACGAGAAGTCGCTGCCGAGGATGTTCTTGCCGACGAGGTTCGCCGCGCGCGCTTCGGCGACGGCGTCCTTCACGCGCTTGTAGGGCAGTCGGTATTCGCCGCGCACGTAGATGTAGACGGTCGACACGCGCATCGCGTACGCGGCGACGAGGCAACCCTCGATCAATCCGTGCGGATCGCGCTCCATGAGCACGCGGTCCTTGCACGTGCCCGGCTCCGATTCGTCGGCGTTGACGGCGAGGTAGCGCGGCCGCGGATCCTTCGCGGGATCGGGCATGAAGCTCCACTTGAGCCCCGTCGCGAAACCGGCGCCGCCGCGGCCGCGCAGACCGGACGCCTTCACTTCGTTCGTGACGTCGGTCGGGGAGATGCCCTTCAGGATCTTCTCGATCGATTGATAGCCGCCCAGCTTCTTGTACGACGCGAGCGTGTGCGCGCCGTCGACCTTGCAGCGATCGAGGAGGTACGTCTCGAAGGCTTTCACGACACGCCTCCCAGGATCTTGCGCACCTTCGCGACGTCGAGATCCTCGTGGTACACGCCGTCGAGGTCGAACATCGGAGCGTTCGCGCACGCGCCTTGGCACTCGACGGTGTCGACCGTGAAGCGGCCGTCGGGCGACGTGCCGTGCACGCTCGCGCCGGTGACGCGGCAGACCTCGTCGACGATCTCGTCCGCGCCGCGCAGCGCGCAGCTGATGTTGTGGCAGATCGACACCACGTGCTTGCCCGGCGGGTGCATGCGGAACATCGGGTAGAACGACGCGACGCCGTAGACCTCGACGGGCTCGATCGCGAAGTAGCTCGCGAGATCCTCCATCGTGTCGGGCGAGATCCAGCCGCCGAGCTCCTCTTGGCAGCGGTGCAGCGCCGGGATGAGCGCCGCCTGTCGCGCGGGATAGTGCGTGCACATCTCGTCGAACTCGGCGATCAGTTGCTTGGGCAGCGCCATCAGCGGTCCACCTCTCCCATGACGAAATCGAGGCTGCCGATGATCGCGACCATGTCGGAGAGCAGTCGATCCTTGGCCACCAAGGGGATCGCCTGCACGTTCATCAATCCCGGCGCGCGGATGTGGCAGCGCAACGGGCGACTCGTGCCATCGGAGGCGACGAAGAAACCGAGCTCGCCCTTGCTCGACTCGATCGCCACGTACGCCTCCCCTTTGGGAAGGCTCATGTCGGTGACGATCTTGAACTGGTGGATCAGCTCTTCCATCGAGCCGCGCACGTCTTCCTTCGGCGGCAGGACGTAGCGGCGATCTGCGGCGAGGAACTCGCCGCCGCGCGTCTTCGACAGGCGATCGAGCGCTTGCTTCGCGATGCGCACGGACTGCCGCATCTCTTCCACGCGCACGAGGTAGCGGTCGTAGCAATCACCGACCGTGCCGATGGGCACCTCGAAGTCGTAGCCCTCGTAGCCGCAGTAGGGCTGCGCCTTGCGCAGATCCCACTCGACGCCGCTGCCGCGCAAGATCGGCCCCGTCAGCGACCACGCGAGCGCGTCCTTGCGGCTGATGATCCCGACGTTGTGATTGCGGTCGTAGAAGATGCGGTTGCCGCTGAGCATCTTCTCGAACTCGTCGATCTTGGCCGAGAACTGGTCGAAGAAGGCGCGCATCGCGGACTCGACGCTCTCTTCGACGTCGGCGTACACGCCGCCGATCCGGACGTACGTGTTGTTCATCCGGTGACCGGTGTACGCGTCGACGAGCGTGTACGCCTTTTCACGCTCGGTGAACGTGAAGAAGAACATCGTCACCGCACCGAGGTCGATGCTCGTCGTGCCGAGGTAGATGAGATGCGCCATGATGCGCGACAGCTCCATGAGCAGCACGCGGATCACTTGACCTCGTTCAGGCACCTCGAGGCCGGCCAGCTTCTCGAGCGCCAGCGCGTACGAGATGTTGTTCATCAACGGCTGCACGTAATCGAGGCGATCGGTGTGCACGAAGAACTTGCGCCAGCCGAGCGTCTCGCACGTCTTCTCCTTGCCGCGGTGGAGATAGCCGACGACGGGCTCGACGGAACGTATCAGCTCGCCGTCGAGCGTGACGACGAGGCGCAGCATGCCGTGTGTCGCCGGGTGCTGCGGCCCGACGTTGAGCTGCATGAGCTCGCCGTGCAGCGGATCGTCGGCGTCGAGCGCGCCGCGCTCGTACTCAAGCGTCTGCGTGGTGCTCATGACGCTCGTGCCGGCGTTCGTTCCATTCGCGGTAGAGCCGATCGGGTTCGATGCCTTGGTGGGGGAAGTCTTTGCGCAGCGGGAAGTGATCGTATCCGTCCGGCATCAAGAGGCGTTTCAAGCCCACATGCCCGTCGAACACGATCCCGAACATGTCGAAGCACTCGCGCTCGCTGTAGGAAGCTCCGGGCCACAGATCGATGATTGTCGGCACGCGTGGCGTGCCTCCGGTCACGAGAGCGCGCACGCGCACGCGGTCGTTGTGCGTGATCGAGAGGAACTGCCAGATCACCTCGAAGCGCGGCTCGCGCGGGAAGTGATCGATCGCGGTGACGAAAGTGTTCGTCTCGAAGCCGCACATGTCGCGCAGCACGGCGCACGTCTCATGCACGCGCGCCGCGTCGACGTCGATGCACACCATCCCGTCCCGCGGCGTCGCGAGCGTGTGGGGGATCGATGCGAGTGCCGCCGAAACGCGCTCGAGGACACTCACGGATAGTCTCCGGGCGGCAGGAACTCGCCGCTGCGGTTCGTCGAAACGGCGTTGTTCGGCGCGAAATGAAAGGTGTCGCTCCCGACGTCCTCGCGCACGACGCCGGTGTCGCGCTGCAAGAGCTTGTGCACGGGCCGCTCGCGTTCGATCTTCTTCTGCAGCTTGAGCAGCGCATCGATGACCGCGTCGGGACGCGGCGGGCAGCC
>JANOFY010000510.1:0-9936 GCA_031413895.1 Planctomycetota bacterium
AATACGGTGTCAGACACTTTTCTTCGCCCCCCGCGAAACGCGGGGGGCGGAGAAAAGTGTCTGACACCGTATTCCGTATTTCGGACACCGTATCGCGCATGACGCCGTATCTCGCACAGTCAGGACGCGGGTGGCCGTTCCTCGGCCGCCCTGGAAGCGCCCCGTGCGCGTTGCTTTCTCCTGCGCGCAGCGCAACGCCAGAAATGCGCCATCCGCCGGTGCGCCGCAACGGCGAGTTGCGCGGGGCAAGCAGCTGATTTCGCGGCGAGGACGCCGCGAGCGTCAGAACAGCGAAGGCCCGCGGACGGGCCTTCGCTGTTCTGACGTTTACTTCGGAGACCGAGCCTTGCGGGTGCCTTGGCTCTGGTTCTCTTCCTGCGGCTCTGGCTACCGGGTCTCGATCTTCTTCAGCTCGTCGCGCACGTCCGTGATGCGGGCGCGGATCAGGATCATCAGGCCCTTGTTCTCGTCGCTGTAGCCCTCTTGCTTGAAGAAGAAGCCCAGGATCGGGATGCGTCCGAGCCAGGGAACTTCGGCGCGCCGTTCGATGTTCCGGACGCGCGAGAGTCCGCCGAGCATGATCGATCCGCCGTCGGGGATGATCGCCGTCGTGAACACGCTGGCGACCTCGAGCTCGGGGAGCTGGAACTCCACCGGCGACGTGTTGCCGCCGAGCGTGGAGGAGAAGTCCCGCAGCGCGACGACCTTCGCCACCGTCGGCTGGATCTCGAGCGTCAAGTACTTCCGGTCGTGGTGGATCGTCGGGCGCACGTCGAGGACGACGCCTTCGTTCAGCACGTTGATCTGCGGATCGGCGACCGCTTGGAACTGCGCGACTTCGACGTCGAAGTCTTGGATGTACGCGCGTTGATTGATCACCGCGACGTAGGCGCGCTGGGTGTTGTGCACCGAGAGCACTTGGTCGTTGATCAACTCGAAGTCGGCGCTCTTCTCCACCGCGCGCAGGATCGCCGACAGGTTGATGTCGTTCAGGTACGCGAGTTGGAAGGTCATCCCGCCCACGGTCGACAACGTGCTGCCGAGCGCGCTCTCGAAGAAGTTCTGCGTCGTGCCGCGGAAATCGCCGTCTTCGCCGTCGTTGTAGAACGCGCCGGCCGAGGGGTGGCCGGCCGAGTTCTGTCCGCCTTCACCGGCGCCGCTGCCGTTGTTGTCGAGACCGCGGCTGGCCATGTCCTCGAGGCCGTTCGTCACGTCGCTGACGTCGACGCTGTCGATGCCGCGGAAGTCGACGCCGATCTCCTGGATCCAGTTCGATCCGACGGTCATGAACTTCGACTCGATCGTGACGAGCGAGCTGCTGAAGCGGCGCAGGTCTTCGAGGAACTGCCGCACGCGTGTCTGGACGTCGGGTGTGTGCGTGATCAGCACGTAGCCTTCGCCGGCATCGATCGAGACGCCTTCTTCCTGCCACGATCCGACTTCGACGTTCTCTTGGATCAGCGTGGCCAGGTCGGCGGGCTCGAGGAGCTTCGGCTTCTCGCCGATGCCGCCGAACGGGCCGCCGCCGTCGTCGTCCTGCATCTCGTCGAGCAGGCGCAAGCGGTCGATGCGCGGGCCCGAGAAGTCGGTGAGGCCGAAGATCAAGTCCTGCACGTCGTGGTTGACGATGATCGGCTTGTCGCGCGCCTTCTCCTTCGTCGTGACGAGCACGGCGTCGTGCCGCACGGTCCAGGTGACGGTCTCACCGGCCATGCCGCAGATCAGGTTGAGCGCGTGCTCGACAGAGAGTCGGTTCTCGAACGAGAAGTTGAACACGATGCCCGCGTCCGTCACGGCGGTCTGCGCGGCCGGCGCGACGACGACGGGTAGCCCGGTGATCGTGCGCAGCGTGTCGATGACAGCGGTCAGGCTCTCTTCCTCGCTGACGGCCGGCATTTGGACGCTCGTCGTGCGGAGCTGGTCGCGCAGGACGCGTTCCGATTCGTTCATCGATTGCGACAGGTCGATCCCGCGGCGCTTCGCACGCGCCTCGGTGATGTGCTTCCAGCGGTCCGCATCCGGCAGTGTGATGATGTCCGTCCAGGGGACTTGGAGCTCCTTCATGTCCTCCTGCCAGCGGCGGAACTGCTCGCGCTTTTGCTGCACGTAGTCCTGCCGGACCTTCGTCCGGCCGGAGCGGAACGCCGCGTCCTTGATCTCCTTCGCCTGCTCGTTGCGGGGATCCTTCTCGAGCGCTTGCTTCGCGATCAACTCGGCTTCCTCGAAATCGCCGGCCTCGAACGCCGTGATCGCACGGTCGAGGGCGGTCGAGAGCTGCGCCTTTTTCATCTCGCGCGCGACCGACTCCTCGGACTGCAGCTGCTCGTATGCGCGCCTCTGGGCCATCTCTTCGGCGGCGCGCTCGGCGCCTTCGCGCGAGGTGCGCGTTCCTTCCAGCAGCGCCTTGGCTTCCGTATCGAGGCCGTCCCACTGAATCGAGTAGGGCGCGAAGCGGATCAGGCTGCTCACGATCTCGAGCTCGGCGATCGCACCCGCGTAGTCGTTGCGCGCGATCATCAGCTTCGCCTTGCGCACTCCGTCTTGCGCTTCGGCTTTGATCTGCTGCACGCGGAGCGCGTACTCCTGGTTCATCTCCTGCGTGACCGATTGGACCTCGCCACCCGGTTCGCCGCGCAGCGCGGAGATCTCGGCGCGCAGGCTGCGCGCGGCCGGGCTCTCGGAATCGAGTTCGAGCGCCAGCTCGACCTCGCGCGCCGCATCCTCGAGCGCGAGCCGGCCGAGGAAGTCGCGCGCTTGAGCGACGTGTTGCTCGACCAAGAATTGGCGCCGCTGATTCGCGAGCGACTGCTTGGCGGCGTCTTGCGCCAGTTGATCGCTCGGCGAGATCGCTTGGCCGGCGTCAGCTTCCGCAGGCGCCCCCGCCTGGACCTGTGCGTCGGGCGGCTGCGTTTCGTCCGCGGAGCGGGGCGGCGACGACTTGCAGCCCAGGGCCGCAGCGATCAAGCACAGAGAGAGGACGGTTCGTGATTTCCACATCGGGGGGATCTCGGGGCGGGTCGTGGGTCTCTGGACTTGGGGCTGGATCACAGGCGGCTCGTCCGGCTAGGCGGCCGCGACTGCGCGGGCGTCGGCTCGTGCTCGCGCGGAATCACGATGGTCGCCTTCAGCAGGATCAGGAGCTTGCGGTTCGACGCGTAGGTGCCCTTGCGCTCGAAGAAGAACGAGACGATCGGGATCTTGTTCACGATCGGAACGCCCGACTTCATGTCCTGCTTGTCGGAGGTCTTCATACCGCCGAGCAGCACCGTGCCGCCGTCCGGCATCGGGATCGACGTGCGCACCTTTTGGAACTCGACCTCGGGCAGCTGGATCGTGACCGAGTTCGCGCTGCCGAGCGTCGTCACCACTTCGCGGATCGGACGCTTCAGCGTCGCGACGGTCGGACGCAGCTCGAGCGTGATGAAGCGCCGGTCGGCCGACACCACCGGTCGAACGTCGAGCACGACACCATCTTGCGTGACCGCGACAATGGGGTCGGCGATGCTCGCCGCTTGCGCGATCTCGACGTTGAAGTCCTGCACGTACGCGATGTGGTTCAGGACGGACAGGTTGCCGCGCGCGGTGTTGTAGAGCGTGATCCGCGGCGACGTGACGAGCTCGACACGCTCGGACTTCGAAACGGCGCGCAAGATGAGCTGCAGCTGCAGGTCGTTCAGGTACGTCCACTGAAACGACAGGCCGCCCGAGCCGCGCATCACGTTGGGGTCGCCGAGGCCGGCGTCGTAGAGCTCCTCGACGCGCGCGCGCATGTCGCCGTTGAAACCGTTGTCGAAGTACGCGCCCAGGTCGCTCGACTGCCCGATCTCCTTGCCCAGGTCCGTCTGCGTCGACGAGTCGCCGAAGTCGTTGAAGAGCTCGTTGGTGCCCAGGCCCGGCTGACCGAGCCCACGGAAGTCGACGCCGATGTCCTCGAGGAAGTTGTCCTCGACCTTCAGGAACCGCGCTTGGATGTCCACCATGATCCCGGTGGCTTCGCGCAGGTCGTCGAGGAGCTTCTGGATCTGATCGTGCACCTCCGGCGTCTGGTGTACGACCATGTTGCCGGTCTCGGTGATCTTGAGGCTGTTCTGCGGGTCGGCTTCCCATGAACCGGGAGCGACGTTGTTGCGGATGAGCGTGTCGAGCGCGTCGGCGGTGACGACGTTCGACTCGCGCACGGTCTTTTCTTCTTCGGTGAGCTGCACGCCGCCCGACGGGGCCACGTTCATCTCGCGACCGGGGAAGTCCGGGATCGGGTGGATCAGGTCGCGCACTTCGTACGTGCGCAGCACTTGGCCGCCCTTGAGCTCGTCCTTGGTGACGAACTTGACGACGCCGTCCTCGATCTTCCAGCGCAGGCTCTCGGAAGTCTCCGAGATCATGTCGAGCACTTTGCGCACGCTGCGCGGCGGCAGCTGGAGCTTGATGCTCTTCTGCTCTTCGTCGAGCTCGCTGCGCACCTTCGGGCTGAGCATGAAGTTGACGCCCGTCAGGCTCTGCAGGAACGACGCGATCTCCTCGAGCGGCGAACCGGCGCCGTCCGCGCCGCCGAAGTTCGGGGCGAAGGTCACGGCGTCGAGGCGCGCGAGCACGAGCTCCTTGTCCTCGCTCGCCATCGAGTCGAGCTTGCTGAACTCGAGCGGCGTGCGTCCGGCGACCTCGTTCCAGCGCTTCAAGTCGTCGAAGACGAGCGTGTCGGTCTGCGGCACGTTCATCGTGTCGAGCTCCTCGAACGTGCGCACCCACTGCTCGCGGTAGTTCTCGCGATTCACTTCCGCTTTGCGGTAGTGGCGCGCGTCGCGCGCGGTCTGCCGCAGCGCGAGCGCCGCCTCGTTGTTGCGGTCGTCGAGCAGGATCTGCGACGTCAGCGCCTCCGCTCGCGCGTAGTCCTCGTTCAGGAACGCGGAGTTGGCCTCGCTGAACAGCGTGCGCAGCCGGTTCTCGCGGTACGTCCGCTCTTCCCGCTCACGCGCTTCCTTGGCCGCGGCCGCGGCGGCTTGCGCCGTCGCATCCGCGACGTGCGCCGCTTCGTCGTAGGCCGCGATCGCGCTCGCCAGCTTGCCCGACACGATCCGCTCGTCGAGCGAATCGGACGTGATCAAGGGGTGGTAGCGCAGGATGAGCTCGGCTTGGCGGTAGTGCTCGATCGCTTCGCCGTACAGGCTGCCGCGCATCGCGAGGTCGCCCTTTTGCGCGGCGTCTTCCGCGGCCAGGCGCGCCTGTGCGCGGCGCACGATCTCCTGCTCGGTCACGTCTTGGATGAACGTCGCAGCGTCTTGGTAGGCCGAGCCCATCAACGACTCGACGCGGCGCAGCTTCTGGCGCGCGGCGTCGCTCGACGGCTGGATCTCGAGCGCGGAGGCGTAGGACTTCAACGCGCCCGGCAGGTCGGCCTGCTCGAGGAGCACGTCGCCCTGCCGGATGTATTCGCCCGCTAGAAAAGCCTGCTGTTCGGAGCGCCGTACCACGCGCGCCGCGTCTTCGCTGATCTGGCCTTCCTGTCGCGCCGCCGCGGCCGCCGGGGATTCCTCCTCGGCCGCGCCCACGTCGCTAGCCGACTGAGCAGCGGTCGGTTCCGCCGTGCGCGTATTGGAACCACTCGATTTGCAAGAGCAGGGGAGCGCCGCGATGAGCGGCACGAGGAGCAACCTCAGGCGCATGGGTTGTGAGACCTTCCGTGGAGTCGACGGCTATTTGGACCGCGGGTAGCTCAGCCGGATATCCGGCCAAGTCTCGGCGGTTGCGCTCGCGGCAGCCCACAACGATGACCCGCTGTCGGGTTCGAAGAATTCGAGAGCGATACCAGCCGGCATCGGGGGGGGCAGATGCGTCGCAGCCAAGGGATGGGGATTGACGTCGGTGGCTCAGCCTTCGCGTTCGAGCGCCGATTACGAGCAAGAGTCCGAAGGTCGCGCCTTCGATGGTGCTCGTGTTTGGCGTCGGTCGAGACGGATGAGGTCGTTGCTCGCACCGATCGAGGCGCATCACCGCAAACTCGAGCTCGTGGGGACTGCACCGCGGCGCGCGCGAAGCAACGGGGGACTCGCTCACACGCTCCGCGCGCGGCGCGTGTGACGACGACCAAGAACCCGTATTGGAACCCACGAACCCTCGGCAATCACACCCAGGGGTCGGCAGAGCGGCCGAGGAGGATACCGGTGGTTTTGCGGATGGTCAACGCCGCGCGGCACTCTCGACGACCTCCCGCGCAAGACGCTCACGGGATGGCGCGGCCTACCCGCGCGTCGCTCGGCGGTTACGGATCGCCCGGCATCTCGCCGGTCGGTCGACTCGGCGTCTCGCCGGTCGGTTGACTCGGCGTCTCGCCGGTCGGTTGAGAGGGGTGCGGCGGGCGCTGAAGACCGATCTCCTCCATCACGAGCTGGATGTCCTTCCAGCATTCCTTCTTCTCGCCCGGGCTGCGCAGCAGGTACGCGGGGTGAAAGGTGGGGATGACCTTACGGCCGCCGCGTTCGTGGACGCGACCGCGCATCGCGCCCATCGAGGCCACGATCTGAAGGAGGTGCATCGCCGCATGGCGGCCGAGCGGCACGATCACTTTCGGATCCGTGAGCGCGATCTGCCGGTCCAGCCACGGCGTGCACGTCTCCTTCTCTGGCCCCGTCGGCTCGCGGTTGTCGGGCGGGCGGCATTTGAGCACGTTGGCGATATGGACGGCCGTGCGCGGGAGGCCCATCCCCTTCGTGATGATGTCCGTGAGGAGCTGTCCCGCGCGGCCCACGAAGGGCACGCCCGTGCGGTCTTCGTCCGCGCCCGGCGCCTCGCCGACGAACAGGACCCCGGTCGATCCTTCGCCGTCCATGAAGACGGTCTGCGTGCGCGTCCGGCACAGGTCGCACGCCGCGCAGCGCGCGACGGCCACGCGCAGCTCATCGAGCGTCGAGCACGAGGCCGCTTGCTCCTTCACGTCGTCCGCCGAACGCGCCGGTCCCTGTGCTCCACGCGCTGTCCGAGACTTGTGTGTGCCTTTCGGACTCCGCCGGATGCCGAGCGCGCGCCGGCGGCGCGTGTGCGCTTCGAGCGCGCCCGCGAGCTCGCCCAGCTCGGCCTTGTCGCGTTTCGTCATGCGCGCGAGCTTACGCTCGCCTCGCGCCGGACGTGAAGCCCCTGGTCCGGTGTAGATTGCCGAGCGTGAGCCCACTCTTTCGCAGGACGCGCCCGGCTTCGGAGTTCCTCCTGGTCGCATGCGCGTTGGCGTGCGTGTGCTGCAGTCGCGGTGACGAAGCGAGCGCGGCACCGGCGGCCGAAACCGCGCCCGTCGCGACCCGCGTCGAGCAGCGCCCGCGCGCGCAGACCCCCGCTGTCGTGGCGCTGCGACGTCACATCGATTTCGGAGAGCTGGCCGAGGCGCGCGCTCTCTTGCGGTCGGCGGCGAGCGCCGACGAGGAAGAGTCGCTGCTCGTTGCGCGCTGCGACGCGCTCTCCGGGGAGTTCATCGCCGCGCTGCGCTCGATCGAGTCCGCGCGCACAGGGTCCCCGCGCGACCCGGACGTGTACGCGACGGCGGCCGAGATCTACGCCGCCGCTGGAAAACCCGACGCCGCTTGGGAGGAGATCGTCCGCGGCACGAAGCTCTGCGGAGAGGCTCCCGAGCTCTTGCGCGCGAAGGGGATCGTGTGGCTCCTGCGCGAAGGCGGCGCCGAGCGCGGTCTCGCGTTCCTCGACGCGGCGCGCGCGCAGGATCCGGCGCTGCCGTTCGTCGATCGCGCGCTGGCGCAAGCGCATCTGCTCGCTGGCAAGGGCGCGCTGCGCGTCAGCGACCTCGACGGCGCGCTGCGTCACGCGCGGCTCGCGTGCGAGCTCGACCCGGACGACGTCGACGCGCGACGTTTCCTCGCGGACGTGCTCGCGGCACGGCTCGATTTCGTCGGCGCGATCGAGGTCTTGAGCGCAGTGTCGGTCGCCCACGTCCTCGCGTCGCCCAACGGCGAACGCGCGTCACTGGAGGGCGATCTCGCGTCGCTCGAGAAGCGCGCCGGGATGGCGGCGCTCCTCACGCACGATCGCGAGGGCGCGCTCGCGCACTTCGCCGCAGCGCGCGCACACGGGCTGTCCGACGAGGAACTCGCGACCGGTGCGCGGCTCTTGCTCGATGCGGCGCGCGCGCGCGTCGCCGCGGGGGTCGCGGAGTACGAGCGCGGCGACATAGCGGCTGCCGAGGCCCGCTTCCGCTCGGCGCTCGCGTGCGAGCCCGACTTCATCGAGGCGCAGAACCACCTGGCGGTCGTGCTGTTCCAGCGCCGCGAGTTCACGGAAGCGATCGCACTGTGGCAGGCCGTGCTGACGCGCGCTCACACGGAAAAACTCGAGCTGCCGGAGCCGGTCCACCTGAACCTCGCCAAGGCCCAATTCCAACAGGGCGACGCGGCTGGGGCGCGCGCGACGCTCGAGGAATACCTGCAGCGGGAGTCAGACGGCGCGTGGGCGCAAGATTCGCGCGCGATGCTCGAGCGCATCCCCGTGAAATGACAGACGCGCGCTCGTGAGCGCGCGTCGATCGTTCGACGGGGGTTCGATTCGGTAGGTGTCGGCGCGTGCGCTACTTCGCAGCGCTCGCGGGCGCAACTTGGACGGCGGACTCGAGCGACTTGACGGCTTCGACGATGAGCGCATGGAGCTGCTTGGGATCCTGCGCATCGGCGCTGTACGTGGTGACACCGCCGGCGATGCCCCACGTGCTCAGCGACTTGTTCCAGGACTCGACCTGCTTGGCGAAATCCTCGCCGGCGGGCAGGCCCTGCTGAGAGAGAGCGGTGTCGTTCAAGAACCGGAGGCGCAGTCCCATCTTCCCCGCGTTCGGCGCCTTCTGAGAGACGAGCGGCCCCGCGAGCTGCGTGTTGATCGCGACCGCGCCTTTGAAGAGGCCCGGCGAGCTGACCGCGGCGCTCGTCGCGACGAGTCCGCCCACACCTTCGCCGATCAAGTACACGCGGTTCTTGTCGACCTTGTGCTCCTTCTTGAACGCCGTGACCGATTCGGCGATGGACTTTTCGTACTGCCACGCGTTCTTCAAGTAGGCGCTGGCGTCGTCGAACCAGGCCATGCCCGCTTGCGGGTCGGCACCGACGAGGATCCGGCCGGACGGAGCGATCAACGCATAACCCAGCTCGTCCGCGATCGCCTTGTAGCGTCCGTCGATCATCTGGTCCTTGGTCTGTCCGTAGTCGTGCAACACGACGAGCACGGGCATCTCAGGCAGCGCGGCGACCTGCTCGGGGATGTAGAGCGCGGGCTTTGAGGCGAACTCCTCGCCCTTCTTCTTCGCCACCTCGCGCTCGGCACGGATCGTCGTCAGGCGCTCGATGAACTTCGCCCAGCGCGGATCCTTGCGCGCGCTCTCGAGATCGGGGTCCTCGCCCGCGAGCACGATGTTGCTCTTGCCGGCCCGGTCGACGTTGCCGAAGCCGAGCGTGGCCGATTTGTCGAGGTACTCGAAGGTCGGATCGAGCTCGCCCTTCTTCGAGTACCCGCACGCGACGTTGTAGGGCGAGATCGGATCGGTCGGCACGAGCTCCATGCAGCGCTTGAAATAGGCGATGCCCTCGTCGTTGCGGCCGGCGTTGAGCGCGGCGATGCCCTTGTCGAAGGTCGGCTGGAACTCGGGTGAGACGGATTGCGCGGCGGCGCCGCCGAGGAGCATGAAAAACGCCAATACGGACGACCACAAGCGGAGCATCGCGAGTCCTCCCCGAGGAGAATATGGAAGCGGGATCCTCCGACGAGGGGAGGTCCCATAGCGCCGAGCAGTCTAATTCCGCACGCGAACGCAGGAAAGCGCGTTCATTCGAGCGGCTCCTGGCCGCCCCATGCGCGATAGCGCGCGAAGCGCTTCTCGGCGCTCGCTCGGTCGTCCAGCCGGACCAGTGCGCGGGCCAGCACGAGGTGACCCCGCAGGAACCTCCGATCACTCGACGC
>JANOFY010000511.1:0-1698 GCA_031413895.1 Planctomycetota bacterium
GCTCGCGATCGTGAGCGACGATGCGAGGAACGTGGCTTCGGCGGCGGGCAGCTCGCTTCCGAGCGCGGCGTCGAGCTTCGTGATGCGCTGCACGCACAGGTCCATCGCTGACGCGCGATCCTGCGACTTGCCGCCGAGTTCGACCGATGCGTCCTTCGCGCGCTCGCGCACGAGAGCGAGCGCGCGCCGGTAGCTGTACGCGGCGGCGTCGGCGACTTTCTGCGACTCGAGAACAGTCGCGAGCTCGAACTCCGCGCCCGGATCGTCCGGTCGCTTCGACAGCGCCCAGCGATAACTCTCGATCGCGGCGCCGAACTTCTGCTTCTCGCGCTGCCTCTGCGCCTGCACGAGGATCGCGTCGGCCTTCTCGGGCGGGCCGAAGTAGTTGTCCGCGAGCGTGACGATCCACGCCTTCCAGCGCTTCTCGAAGTCCGCGAAGCTCGTCACCTCCGGATCCTTGACGCGCGTCACGAAGTATTCGACGAAGCGATCCTTGACGTTGTGCGTCGCGCCCGACTTGTACGCGAGCATGTACTCGCGGTAGCGCGGCTCGTAGATCCGCTCGCACTCGGCGTTCTCGTAATTCAGAAGGAAGTACACGAGCCCCCAACCGAACGGGTAGTAGCTCCCCTCGTACGAGCCCGGCTGGAAGTACGTCACGACCGATTCGAGCCGCGGCGAGTTCGCCGAGATCGACGCCGTCAGCGGGGCGAGCCGTCCTTCGGGGACGAGGTTCGTCTCGACCGAACCGTTGGGCAAGAGGCGCGCACCCTCGAAGTAGCTCGCGGTGCCTTCGTTCAGCCACGCCGGGATCAAGTTGCCCGGCGCGATCAAGCTCGTGAACTGGTGCGACGCCTCGTGGAAGAGCGTCGACCAAAGGAACGACGGGGCGAAGCCTTCCTCGCGTGTATCGTACGTCGCGACCTCGTTCGCGCCCGGCCGGAAGAAGCCCTTCACTCCCGGCGCTTGCTCGCCCTCCTCGTAGTCGTCGAACTCCGCGCGCGTCTTGTACACGCGGATCGTGACGCGCGCCGTGTCGCCGCCGCGCTCCTTCACGTGGAACACCTTGCGGTAGTAGCGATTCATCAGCTCCATCGCTTGCGACATCGCCTCCCCGGTCTCGATGCCCATGTCGGTGATGATCGTGTAGTTGTCGCCCTTGATGACGTGAGCGTGCTCCCAATCGGAGTGCTTCGCGTCCTCGCGCGCCGTCGCTTCCGCCGAACGCTTCTTCTTCGCGCGCACCGGCACGTCGATCCCCGAGTCGAGCAGCGCTTCGACGGCTTTCTTGTTGCCGTGGATCTTGGCCAGCTCGGCTTCGGCCTTCGCGGCGAGCGCTGTGCTCTTGCAGCGCTCGAAGAGCTCGACGGCGTTGAGATAGAACTTCTTCGCCGCTGCTTTCTGGCCCAGCGCGAGCAGCGCCGCCGCGTACGCGTCGAGCGCCGCACGATCCTTCTGTTGCAGCGGGTCGAGCGCGGCGATGCGCGCGGCGAGCGCGTCGGTGAACTTCTTCGCGTCCTTCGCGGGCGCCTCGCAGCGCGACGCGAGGCGCGCGTACCAGAGCGCCGCATCCGGCGATCCCGACGCTTCGGCCGCGCGCGAAGCGAGCTCGAGGAGCTCGGCATCGTCCGGCGCGAGCTCGAGCTCGGCCGTAACCGCCTTCAGCGCTTCCGCGGCGTCGCCCGCGGCGAGGAGCGC
>JANOFY010000512.1:0-1992 GCA_031413895.1 Planctomycetota bacterium
ATCGCGCCAAGCTCCGTCGAGCCCAGAAGCCCCACGGCTTGCGCGATTGGCGTGAGCCGTTCCGGCGCGTTGTCCGACCGCAGCATCAGGCGATGCTCCGCGCGGCTCGTGAACATGCGGTACGGCTCGGTCGGATTCGACACGACGAGATCGTCGATCATCACGCCGATGTACGCCTGATCCCGCCGCAGCACGAACGCCGGTCGGCCTTGGACCCACAATGCCGCGTTCGCACCCGCGATGAGCCCCTGCCCCGCGGCTTCCTCGTAGCCGGACGTGCCATTGATCTGGCCGGCGAGGTACAGGCCCGCCACCGCGCGCACGGCGAGCGTGTCGCTCAGCTGCGACGGCGCGACGAAGTCGTACTCCACCGCGTAGCCGTGGCGCAGGAACTCCGCGCGCTCGAGGCCCGCGATCGTGCGCACGAACTCCTCTTGCACTTCGCCGGGCAGCGACGTCGAGACGCCGTTCACGTACACGACGTCCGTCGAAAGACTCTCGGGCTCGAGGAACACCTGGTGACGCGTCTTGTCGGCGAAGCGCACGACCTTGTCCTCGACGGACGGGCAGTAGCGCGGCCCGACGCCTTGAATCCGACCGGCGACCATCGGGGAGCGGTGCAGGTTCGCGCGGATCAGCTCGTGCGTCCGCTCGTTCGTCCAAGTGATATGGCAGGCGACCTGCGGCAAGACCGGAAAGCGCCGAGGGTCGGTGCGACTCGAGAACGGCACCGGCCGTTCGTCGCCGCGTTGTTCCTCGAGCGTGTTCCAGTCGATGCTCGCGGCCGCGAGGCGCGGCGGTGTGCCGGTCTTCAGCCGTCCGAGCGTGAGGCCGAGCTTCACGAGGTCGGCGGAAATCCCCGTGCTCGTTCCTTCTCCGGCGCGCCCGCCCGCGCTCTGCGACTCGCCCGTGTGCATCACCGCGCGCAAGAATGTGCCCGTCGTGATCACGACGGCGCCGGCGCGCAGCTCGCGGCCGTCGGCGAGACGGAGACCGACGACGCGCGCGCTCCCACTGGAATCGCTCTCGCACACGAGCCCTGCACACGCGCCTTCGACGAGCTCGAGCCCCGCGATCGTGCCGAGGCGCTCCGTGATCGCGTCGCGATACCGGTGCCGATCGGATTGACAGCGCGGTCCGCGTACCGCGTATCCCTTGCCCGTGTTCAGCACGCGGAACTGGATGCCGGTCGCGTCCGAGATCTCGCCCATCGCGCCGCCGAGCGCATCGATCTCGCGCACGATCTGCCCCTTGCCGAGTCCCCCGATGGCTGGGTTGCAGCTCATCTCCCCGACGCGGTCGAGCCGCAGCGACACGAGCGCGGTGCGCGCTCCCACGCGAACGGCGGCCAGCGCCGCTTCGATGCCGGCATGCCCCCCGCCGACCACGATCACGTCGTGTGCATCGAGCGCGGATCGCAGCGGATAGGAGTGGAGGTGCGACGACATGATGGGCCCCGGCCAGGCCCGGAAGAATAAGGCATCGCGGCAGCGCAGCACGCGCCGCGGAAGGAACTTCTCGCCGCGCGCGCACGATTTCGGGCTCCGACTCAATCGGCGCATCGCGCGGAGTCGAAAGCCCCTGGCCATGCGCTCTTGGGTCTTCCGCCATCGTCAGCGTCTGCGCGTCATTTATGGCGTGGCGCCGGCGGCAAGCGCTCCGCCGTCACCCAAGGTTCCCACCGCGAAGTCTCGCACCAAGGGACCGCATGCCGGCGGGCTGGACCCAGGCGAGTGGCGTCGCACGAGCCGCCACGTCGTGCTGCGCCCCATGCGCCGACGGAGTGCGTAACCGGCCCCGTGCCGGTTGTCACGAGCGCGGACGCTCGACTAGCCTATCGGCCACGATACGGAGCGCGCGACCCGCGCGATCGGTCGCGGTCCCGCTGTGTCCCGTCTAAGAATCCCCCTGCTCGCGCTCGCCTTCGTCCTGTGCACACCCGCGGTCTGCCGCGGCGCGGCGCAGGATCCGACACCGAAGAAGGTCGAGCGC
>JANOFY010000513.1:0-3678 GCA_031413895.1 Planctomycetota bacterium
GCCCGCAAGGGCTTACGCCTGGCCAGTTCCTTGATGAATGCTTCATCAATGCCCGTCTCAAAGCAGGCGGCCAACGCATTGGCAACCTCGCCGAGGAGACGCCGTGGTACCTGCACCGCACGGGACACGGTTGGGAGGCGCTCGCGACCCTTCTGATCGTCTTCCACTTCGCGGTGCCGTTCCTGCTCTTGCTGTCGCGCAAGTCGAAGCGCAACGCGCAAGTGCTCGCGATCATCGCGCTGGGACTGCTCGCGATGCGATTCGTCGATCTCTACTGGTTCATCGGGCCCGCGTTCCATCGCGAGGGCTTCGCGATCCGGTGGCTGGACTTCGTCACGCCGATCGCGATCGGCGGGCTGTGGGTCGCTTGGTTCATCCGTCAGCTCAAAGGCCGGCCGCTGATCTCGCTCCAGGACAGCGCGCTCGAGCGCATGCTCGAGGAACCCCATCCGGCACAATCGTGAAGCACACGCACTCCACTCACTCGCCTCAGTCGTCGCACGCGGGGCACGAGACGACGGACGCCAAGATCCGGCCGCTCATCCTGTTCAGCATCGGGCTCGTGCTGTTGTCGGTCGCGACCTTCTTCGGCATGCGCGCGCTGCTCGTCTCGCTCGCCGAGCGCGGCCGCGCGAACGATGCGCCGCGGCATCCGCTCGCCGCCGACATCGACATACCGCCCGAACCGCGCCTCGAGCCGATGCCGGGCTACGACATGCCGCCGCTCGGCGCGGACGGCGAGCGTCCGTTCGCGACGAGCGGTCTCGCCGAACACCGGCGGCAAGAGCAGAAGACGCTCGACAGTTACGGCTGGATCGATCGTCAAGCGGGGATCGTGCGCGTGCCCATCAGCCGCGCGATCGAGCTCACCCTCACCGAGGGACTTCCGATCGCCGGGGAGAAGCGGCGGTGACGTTCGTGTGTGCGGCTCTCGCGCTCGCGGCGCTCGCGTGCGCACTGCCTCCCGCGCACGCGGTGCAGTCCGATCGCATCCTGGGCGAGGTGAGTTTCGACCAGAAGCTCGACGCGCAAGTCGCGCTCGACCTCCCGTTCACGGACGAAAACGGCGCACGCGTCGAACTCGGCCGATACTTCGGCACGAAACCGGTCGTGCTGCTCCTCGTCTACTACGAGTGCCCGATGCTGTGCACGCTGGTGTTGAACGGATTCGTGCGCATGCTCCGGGCGCTGTCGCTCGAGCCCGGCGACGACTTCGAGATCGTCACCGTCAGCATCGATCCGCGCGAGACGCCGGAGCTCGCGCAGAAGAAGCGCACGAAGTACATCGCCGAGTACGGTAAGCCCGAGGTCGCCTCCGCGTGGCACTTCCTGACGGGCAGCGAAGCCGCGATCGCAGACCTCGCGCATACGGTCGGCTTCCGCTTCAAGTTCGACGACGAGACGAATCAGTACGCCCACGCCAGCGGGTTCGTGACGCTGACGCCGCAAGGCCGCGTGTCCAAGTACTTCTACGGCGTCGAATATTCGCCGCGTGACGTACGCCTCGCGCTCGTCGAGTCGTCGTCGGGACAGATCGGCACGCTCGTCGATCAGGTGCTGCTGCTCTGCTACCACTACGATCCGACGACGGGCAAGTACGGCGTCGCGATCATGACCCTCGTGCGTGCGCTCGGCGTCCTGACGGTCGCGGCACTCGTCGGCTTCATCTTCATGATGCTGAGGCGCGAACGAAGCGTGCTGCGCGCGCAGAACGGGCGCACCTAGCGCACCGCCATGTGGGAGAACCTGCCTCTCTTCCCCGACAGCGCGTCCACCCTCGCGGGTGACGTCGATCGTCTGTACATCTTCCTCGTCGCGGTGAGCGCGTTCTTCTCGCTGCTCATCTGCGGTCTGATCATCACCTTCGCGATGATGTATCGCCGCAAGCCCGATGGACGCGTCGCCGCGCGCATCGAGGGTTCGCTCCAACTCGAGCTCCTGTGGACGATCATTCCGTTCGCCGTGATGCTCACCGCGTTCATCGGAGGCGCCTCGCTCTACGTCCGCATGAACACGCCGCCCGGCGAGGCCGTCGACATGTACGTCGTCGGCAAGCAGTGGATGTGGAAGGCGCAGCACCCGCGCGGCGAGCGCGAGATCAACGATCTCCATGTTCCCGTCGGACAGACCGTGCGCCTGACGATGACGTCGGAAGATGTCATCCACAGCTTCTACATCCCTGCCTTTCGGGTGAAACGCGACGTGGTGCCGGGCCGCTACAGCCAACTGTGGTTCGAGGCGACGAAGCCGGGCGTCTACCACATCTTCTGCGCCGAGTACTGCGGCACGAAGCACTCGGCGATGATCGGGAAGATCTACGTGCAGACTCCGGAGGAGTACCAGCAGTGGCTGAGCGGCGTTCCGGCCGGTGAGCCGCCCGAGGTCGCCGGCCTGAGGCTCTTCGAGTCGCTGCGTTGCAATACCTGCCACGCGGACACGTCCGGCGCGGCCGGTGCGCGGGGGCCGTCGCTCGTCGGGCTGTTCGGCAAACGCGTTCAGCTGCGCGATGGCGGCCTTCAAATAGTGGACGAAGACTACATCCGCGAATCGATCGTGAAGCCGATGGCGAAGATCACGGCCGGGTTCGACCCGATCATGCCCACGTACCAGGGTCAAATCGGCGAGGAGCAGATCCTGCAGGTGATCGCCTACATCAAGACGTTGAGGGCGCCATGAGCACGTCCACCCCCGCCCACCCCGCCCACCCCGCCCACCCCGCGCACCCCGCGCAATCAGAGAACTACCTCAACGTCGAGTACGGCTGGAAGTCGTGGCTCTTGACGGTCGACCACAAGCGCATCGCGATCCTGTACCTGATCTCGATCTCGGCGTTCTTCTTCATCGGTGGCGCGCTCGCGGTGTTGATGCGCCTGGAGCTGCTGACGCCGCAGGGCGATCTCGTTCAGTCAGAGACATACAACAAGCTCTTCACCATGCACGGGCTGGTGATGATCTTCTTCTTCCTGATCCCGTCGATCCCGGCCGTGCTCGGCAACTTCCTCGTGCCGATGATGATCGGCGCGAAGGACTTGGCGTTCCCCAAGCTCAACCTCGCGTCCTGGTACATCTACATCGCCGGCGGACTCTTCACGACGTACGCCATGGTCGCGGGCGGCGTCGACACGGGCTGGACGTTCTACACGCCGTACAGCTCGACGTACGCGAATACTCACGTGATCGCGACCGCGCTCGGCGCGTTCATCACCGGCTTCTCGTCGATCCTGACCGGGCTCAACTTCATCGTCACGATCCACAAGATGCGCGCGCCGGGACTGACGTGGTTCCGGATGCCGCTCTTCATCTGGGCGCACTACGCGACCAGCTTGATCATGGTGCTCGGCACGCCGGTGCTCGCGATCACGATCCTGCTCGTGGCGCTCGAGCGGCTGTTCCACATCGGCATCTTCGATCCGGCGCTGGGCGGCGATCCGATCCTGTTCCAGCACATGTTCTGGTTCTACTCGCACCCGGCGGTCTACATCATGATCCTGCCGGGCATGGGCGTGATCAGCGAGATCGTCGCGTGCTTCGCGAGAAAGCGCATCTTCGGATACGGCTTCGTCGCGCTGAGCTCGCTCGCGATCGCGGTGCTCGGCTTCCTCGTGTGGGGTCACCACATGTTCGTGAGCGGCCAGTCGACCTACGCCGGGCTCGTGTTCTCGATCTTGAGCATGGTGG
>JANOFY010000514.1:0-4278 GCA_031413895.1 Planctomycetota bacterium
CTTCGTCGCCGACCAGGGCGTGAACTCGGTGATCAGTCTGCGCAAAGCCCAGCCGGGGAAGGAGTGGTACGACGAGGAAGAGGCCGCTTGCCGCGAGCTCGGATTGAACTTCCGCAGCTTGAACTGGTCCGCACTCAACGACTCGACCGAACAGATCGATCGGCTCGTGCAGGCCCTGCAAGAGCTGCCGCCGCCCTACTTGATCCACTGCAAGCACGGGGTCGACCGCAGCGGCTTGGCGGCGGCCGTCTTTCGCGTGGTCGTACTCGGGCACAAGAAGAAGGACGCGGGGACCGAACTCAGCCTCTTGAACGGACACTTGCCGTTCCTCGACACACAAGCCATGGACCGGGCCTGGAGCCGCTTTCGCTGGCCGTCGGACAAGTCGGTCTCGCCTGTGCGCGTGGTTACTGCACCTTGAACAACGCGGGGAACAACGCGGGGAACAGCGCCGGCGAGCGAGAACACGGAGATCAGCACCGATGACGAGGGACCTGCACACACGAGTGCTTGCGCGCGTCTTGGCCTCACTGGCCCTGGTCTGCGCAGCTTCGTGCAGTACGACGCGACCGAGCGGGGCGGGTCGTGAGTGTGAGACGCTCGCGCCGGAGCTGATCGAGCGCATGGACCTGCCGAGCGTGCAGGCGTCGACGACTTCCGAACCTGTTCGCGACGGCGAGCTGTGGAAGCACGAAGGCAAGCTCATGATCGAGGGTGAGGAGCTGGAGTACCGCTACTACTCGCCCGGGCTGACGACGGAGCCGGCGCCGTTCCTGCTCGTGCTCCCGATTCTCGCGGGCGGCGAGTCGATCACCGACCGCGTCTGTCGCTCGCTCGCGCGCCACGGGATCGCCGCCGGCTCGATCGAGCGACGTTGGCGCATCTTCAAGGATCGCGACACGATCGAAGAGCTCGAGGAGAAGCTGATCGTCGTCGTGCGGCAACACCGCGCGTTCCTGGATTGGATCAGCGGCAGGCCGGAGATCGACGGCGCGCGCATGGGCTGCTTCGGACTCTCGCTCGGCGGCATGCTCGCGACCGTGCTCACCGCAGTGGAGCCGCGCCTGGATTGTGCGGTCATCTGCCTCGCCGGTGGGGATTTCAGTCGGCTCGCGCTCGAAGCGGACGAGATCAAGCTCGAGCGTTGGGTCAAACAGCGTTGCGAGGACGACGGCATCACGCCGCAAGAGCTCCAGCAGCAGATTCGCGCGCGCTTCGACTTCGATCCGCTTCGCTTCGCGCCCGCGATCGACTCGCAGCGCGTGCTGTACGTCACGGCGCGTTTCGACGGCGTCGTCCCCGAGCACAGCCGCGAAGTGCTGTGGCAAGCGCTCGGGCGGCCGGAGCGCATCGACGTGCCGTTCGGACACTACACGACGATCTTCGCGCTCGAGTGGATCGTGTCGCGCGCGGTGACGTTCGCGACCGCCCGTCTCGACGAGTCGCACCCGCCGGCCGTGAACGTCGCGCTCGGACGCTAAGGGGCGTCGCCGTCTCGCGCGACTCGCGGCTTTCGTGCGCGCTATCTGGCGTGACTCGCGGCGGTCCTGCTCCGTGCGCGTTGTCGGGTGCTACTTGAGGCTGTAGTGCGAGAGCAGTGCGAGGTCCTCGAGCCGCATGACGACGCACCAACCCGCATCTTGACCGACGCACAGCGTGCGCTCGTAGTCGTAGTACGCGAGATCGTAGTCCCACGGCGGAACGAGGTAGCCCAGCTCGTCGTTCGCGAGCCCGATGATCATCGTCGGCGATGAATTCACGGCGCGCTTGATGCGCAGTCCGAGGTCGGGGGAGATCTCGCCGGGCACGGTCGCGATCGAAAGACCACCGACCTTCCACAAGTTCACTTCGCTCTCGAGATAGCCCGAGCCGTACATCTTGCGGTTGACGACGCCGGTGAAGCGCAGCAAGTCGTAGCGCCAGTTCTCGTTGTCGAGGTAGACCAGCGAGTGCCACGCCTCGAGCGCGGGCGCCGCGTCGTAGCGCGCGATCGAACGCACCGCCGTGAGCGCTTCGGCCGCGAGCCGCTGACCGACGCGCTCGGCCGCTAGCCAACCGTCCTTGTGCTCCGGCGCGATCCCTTTTCGATCAGGCGAAACGAGCGCTCCAAGTGCGCCCGACACGTAGATCCCGACACCGCCAAGCTCGCGTTCGAGAGCAGCGACGGTGTATCCGGGGAAGTCCGCGGTGATCTTCTTGTTCTTGCGCTTCACGGCTTCGGGATGGCACCCGAGCTCGACGAGCGTCGCGATGGTCGGGCCCCCGCCCGCCGCGCGCGCGTGAAGAACGACGATCTCGGGATCGACGTTCTCCGGACGGCTGGAGTTCTTGATGAAGCCGCGCGGATCGAACGCAATCTTCGCCGCGCCGAGCTCGGCGGGCCGCGCATTCGAGCGCGCCTCCGCGATCGCCGCGAGTACGCCCGCGTGAACCTGTTTCATGTACGCAGGATCCGATCCGGACTTGAGCGCGGGCACGCCCCAGAGTCCCATCGTGTCCGGACTGTGATGATTGTGCGTCGATGCGACGACGATGTGACGAGGATCGATGTCGGTGATCGCTTGCTGCATCGCCTGAACCTCGGGGCGCATCAGGCCGACGAGATCGACGGAGACGAGCACGAGCTCGAGCTCACCGCGCCGCAGCACGAGCGCGCGCGCGTACAGCGGATCGTGAACGCCCTCGCTCTCGCGCATCGTGTCGAATCCACCCATGTACAAGTCGTGATCGGGCGTGATGTCGACGGCTGCAGCTCCGGCGAGGAACTCGCCCTCCGCGGAGCGCGCCGAATAGACCGGGAGCTTGCCCGGAACCGACTCGCGAAAGGCGGCACAGCCGTTCGCGAAGACGAGAAGCAGAGCGACTAGAAGGAGATGGCGCATGGGCGGGGATTCTCCTGTCGGCCAGGCGGAGCGATAGTCTGAAACTCGGCGGTGCGCAGTCGGTGATTTCGCTCGCTTGACGATCGCGGAAGACGCTCAGACAATTCCGTCCCATCCAGACCGGCCTGCTCGCTCGCTTCGCCGGGACGGATGCTTGCGCTCGAATTCGGGGTACGTCGGCCTTGGAAGAAGCACGACAACCGAACGTCTCCGGACACATCGAGGGCGGTAGGCTGCGAACATGGGAGACGCAATGGACGCGGTCGATCGATTCGCGGCAGAAGCAGCCTTGTTCCAGGAGTGGGCGCTGCGCGGCACCGATCGTGGGCATGCGGCCGCGCGCGAAGCTTTGATCCGGACCACGCGACTGTACGTCGCTGCGCTCACCCTTCCGCCGCCGTGGAGCGAGGCGCTCGAAGACCAGCCGGACGCGGTCAGCGTCGGCAACGAGGAGTGGCGAGCAGTCTTCGATGCATGTGCGCGACTGCCGATGGATATGTACGGCGCGGTGTTCGATCCGCTGACTGTCCCGCCCGAGGATCCGGTGATCGGAAGCCTCTCGGATGACATGGCCGACATCTATCGAGACGTCGTCACGGGGTTGCAGGAGTACCGCGCAGGTCGACGCGAGCAAGCGGTGTGGGAGTGGTCGTGGGGGTTTCAGCACCACTGGGGTGGGGACGCCACCAACGCAATTCGAGCGCTACACTGCTGGCTCGAGACCCACGGTTTCGACGCGGAGAACTGAAGAGAAACCAGGGCACTGGGACCTTCGCTCAAGACACACGACATTTCGTGTGAAGTCGTATCGAGAGCGACTCGCTGCCGAGCGTCAGATTTTCTCGCCTTGCACCCACAAGCTTCCCGCCGCGTGCAGCGCTGCCTGTGTTTCCCAATCGGGGCAGTGCGCCGACGGCTTGAATTGCGCTCGATCGCCCGGGCCGCGCGAATCGATCACGCGCTGTGATTCGACCTTGCTGAATCCCGCGCGCGTCAGCGCCTCGCGCCAACCCGACTCGCTGAGGCAGTGCATGTGCAAGCCGACGAGCGCGCTCCAACCCTTCGTACTCGCACTCTCCGCGAAGCAGTCGAGCACGAGGTCGACCGTGCCGTTCGGCTTCAACACGCGATGCACTTCGGCCAGCGCGCGATCCAGATCCACCGCGTAGTAGATCGCTTCCATCGAGAAGGCCTTGTCGAACGCGGCATCGCGGAACGGCAGGTTCTCGAAGCGCGCGACCTCGTACCGCGCTCGGATCGTCAGACTCGACACTTCCTCGGCGCGCGAGATCATCGCTGGCGCGACGTCAACGCCAACTGCCGAAGATCCCGCGGCTGATTTCGCGAGCAAGCGCGTCGCCCAACCATTCCCGCAGCCGAGGTCGAGGATCTGTTG
>JANOFY010000515.1:0-1853 GCA_031413895.1 Planctomycetota bacterium
CTACGCCGCGGCGGGTGGCGATGCGTGGGTCGCAGCCCGCGCACCGCGACTCTTCGCCGAGGCGGGACTCGAAACGGTTTCGATCACGCCGACAGTCCTGTGCGGAGGGCCGGAGTCGGGCGTCTTCCGTTGGGCCGGCCTTTTCTTTCCTCACTTCTCCGAGAAGATGGTCGCGCAGGGACTGCTCTCGCCCGACGAGCGCGCGCAATTCTTGTCGGAGTGGGCGGCGCGCGAAGCCGATGTGACATCACTCTTCTTCTCGCCGATCGTCGTCGACGCGTGGGCGCGCAAGTCACTCGATTGAGCGAGCGCTAGACAGCGCTCCGACGTGGGCTTCCGCGCATTCCGCCAGCGCGACGAGGTCGTAGCCGCCTTCGAGGAGCGAGACGATGCGACCCGCGCACGTGCGCTGCGCGAGCTCGACGACGAGCTCCGTCATGCGGCCGTAGGCCTCCGTCGAGAGCTCCGTCTGTGCCAGCGGATCGCGCGCGTGCGCGTCGAAGCCGGCCGAGATGAGGAGGAACTGCGGCCGGAACGCTTCGATCGCGGGCAAAAGGGCGCGCTCGAGCGCGCCGAGCCACTCGCGATCGCCCGCGTGCGGAGGTTGCGGTGCGTTGAGTGTCGCGCCCTCGCCCGCGCCGAGGCCGCGTTCGCTCGCCGCGCCGGTGCCGGGGTAGAGCGGCCACTGGTGGAGGCTCGCGAAGAACACGGTCGGGTCGTCTTCGAAGAGGTGCTGCGTACCGTTGCCGTGGTGGACGTCCCAGTCGAGGATCGCGACGCGCTCGAGCCCCAGCGTGTGACGCAGATGGTGCGCCGCGAGCGCCACATTATTGAACAAGCAAAACCCCATCGCTTCGCCGCGCTCGGCGTGGTGACCGGGCGGGCGAGCTGCGACGAAGGCATTCTTCCACTGTCCGCTCATCACGCGCTCGACTGCGGCGATCGCACCGCCCGCGGCGCACAGCGCAGCGCGCCAGGAGTCCGCCGAGACGTGCGTGTCGCCTTCGTCGAGAACGCGTGCGCCGCGTGCGATCGCGTGCTCGACGCGTGCGACGTAGCGTGGGTCGTGCACCGCTGCGAGAAGCGCGGGATCGATCGGCGGCGCTTCGAGCCGCTCGATCTCGTCCGCGAGCCCGCAAGTCTCGATGCGCGTTTCGATCGCCGTCAGCCGCGCGGCGCGTTCCGGGTGTGTGGGGCCGGTGTCGTGCCTGTGGAAAATCGCGTTCGTGATCCAGCCGGTGCTCATTCCTGGCGGAAGACGTGGCGGTACTTCGGGTCCTTGGCAAGTCGCTCGAACACCGGATCCTGCGCGAGCGCGGCGAGCTCCTTCATCGAGATCGTCGCCTTCTCGAGCGACTGCGCCGCGTCTTTCAGCTTGCCGAGCTGCATGTAGCAGCGCGCGAGGCCGATGTACGCCGTGTCCTGGCGCGCGCGCACGTCGTCGGCGGAGAGCTGCAGGGCCTTCGTGTAGTCCTTGATCGCGTCCTTGTGCTCGCCGATGCGGTAGAGAACGTTGGCGCGCGCCTCGTACGAGTTCGCCCAACCCTTGTTGCGCTCGATCTGCGCGTCGTAGTCGGAGACGAGGTCCTTGCGCGCGTTCTTCTCCCCGACGAGCACGAGGGTCACGAGCGCCGCCTCGTGGATCTCGCGCGACGGGGAGTCCGCGATGGTCCGCAGCATCTTGCGCACGTCGCCGTCGATGCGGTCGGCGTACGCTGGCACGACTTCCAGGATGCGGACACGGCTCTCGGTCGCCACCGAGAACTCCGCCGCGACGCGCACGAGTGCCGCGAGGTGCTGCTTGTCGAGCGCCTCGGGGCACGCGCGGTAGTAGGCCAAAAATTGTTCGGTGT
>JANOFY010000516.1:0-4429 GCA_031413895.1 Planctomycetota bacterium
CCACGTGCGGAAGTCGCGCGCCGAGGGACACTCGCTGCTCGGCGTGTGATCGCGCGGACCCCTAGGGGAGCTTCGACGCGTACGACGCGGGATCGGCCGAGAACGTCGCCGGACACTTTCCGCAGCAGAACCCGATCACGCGTCCCTGAAACTCGAGCGTGTGCGCAGCGTCGATCGGCGTGCCGGACACAGGGCACAGCGTGTTGATCGGAACGGGAGCGCCCTGTGCGGGCTCTGTTTCGATCGCGGCCAGCGCGAGCCTGTCGCCTGCTTCGACGACGAGCGCTGAACGTTCGCGTCGGAGCCTCGCGATCGCGTCGCTGCCGAGGCCCGACTGCCAGACGTAGACGCGCTTCAGCACGGGCATGCCGAGCAGCGGGGCCAGCGCGGCATCCGATAGCTGTGTGCGAACCAAGACAAGCTCGATCAACGCGGGATGGGCAGCGAGCCGAGCGATCCCGGCATCCGTCACCGACGTCGACGACAAATCGAGTCGAGTCAGATGCGGCATGCGCGCGAGCGTCGCGAGCGTGCGATCCGTGATCGCGGACCTTGCGAGCGAGAGTCGTGCGACGTGTTCGCGCACCGGTTCGAGCAAGCGCTCGACGCTGTCATCGGTCGCAGCCGTTCCAGCGCTGGAGAAGTCGATCTCGAGGAGGTTCGTATCCGTGGCGAGCGGTGCGACGTGGACGAGTTGCTGCCGCAGCGCAGCGAGCGCCGCGGCGTCGGCGCGTGCCACCGTCGCACGAACTTCGGTCGCGGGCACGACGGCACCGAACTTCTCCGCTTCCGGCACCACTCCCTCGAGCGGCGCGCCGGCGGCGATCCAGGCCTCGATCGCGGCGAGCTCCGCAGACGTCGGCTGCGCCTTTCCGTCCGGCGGCATGTGCTCTTCGTCCTCGAGCGGCAGGTGTGCGCGGCGCACCAGCTCGCTCTTCGTCGGATCGCCGGGCACGAACGCGGGCCCGCTCTCTCCGCCGGCGAAAAGCGCCTCGGGAGTCGTGAGCTTGAGGTCGCCCTTCTGCTTCGTCTCGCCGTGACACGCGCCGCAGCGTGCCGCGAAGATCGGCGCGATCGTGTCACGGTAGCTCGAGCGATCGCTGACTTGCGCGGGTGCCTTCGCCGCGGAGAGCGGCGCCATGAGGAACCCCTCGCCGCGCACCAGCACCGAGCCGAAGTGACCGGCCGCAGCGAGCACACCCATCGTCGCGAAGAGCGCGACCCGGTAGACCGCGCGCGAGTAGCGCCCGTACGCGAACACGACGGCGGAGGTGCCCGTCGCCGACGCGAGCGCGAGGCGCAGGTGCAGTTGGACGCGCTCCGGCTCGTAGCCGTCTTCGAGCGAAAGCGTGTAGCCCGTCAGGGCCGCGACCCAGGCGGACAGCGCGGCGACCCATACGAGCGTCGACTCCGCGGCGGCGAACTCGCGCCCGGTTCGACCGTGCGCGAGCGCAACGAGGCGTCCGCGCGCCAGCGCGACGAGCTCGAGCGCGACGAGCGCCGCCACGATGCCGATCGGGAAATGCAGCAGCGCGGGATGCAGGCGGCCGAAGACTTCGATCCAGCTCGACAAGACGTTCACCTCGGTTTCACGCGACGATCTCGCGCACCACTTTGCCGAACACGTCGGTCAGCCGGAAGTCGCGGCCCTGATGGCGGTACGTGAGACGCTCGTGGTCGAGGCCGAGCAACTGCAGCAGCGTGGCGTGCAAGTCGTGCACGTCGACCGGGTCCTTGACGATGTTGTAGCCGTACTCGTCGGTTTCGCCGTGCGTGATGCCGGGCCGGATCCCGCCGCCGGCGAGCCACACGGTGAAGCAGCGTGGATGGTGATCGCGGCCGTAGTTCTGCGCTGTGAGCGTGCCTTGGCTGTATACCGTGCGGCCGAACTCGCCGGCCCAGATCACGAGCGTGTCGTCCAGTAGACCGCGCCGGCGCAGGTCTTGGATCAGCGCGGCCTGCGGTTGATCGACGGCCTGACTCTGCAGGCGGATCTCCCCCGGGAGATTGTTGTGCGCATCCCATCCGCGCATGTACAGCTGGATGAAGCGCACGCCACGTTCGGCGAGGCGTCGCGCCAGGAGACAGTTCGCGGCGAACGTGCCGGGCTTCTGGACCTCGGGTCCGTACAGCGCGAGCGTCTCCGAGTCTTCGTCGGAGAAGTCGGTGAGCTCGGGCACCGACATCTGCATGCGGTAGGCCATCTCGTGCTGGGCGATGCGCGCGCGAATCTCCGGATCGAGAGTGCGCGCCGTCTCCTTCTCGTCGAGCTCGGCCACGAGGTCGAGCATGCGGCGACGATCGGCGCGCGTGACGCCGTCGGGATCGCGCAGGTACAGCACGGGATCGGCGCCGCCGCGCAGCGAGCAACCTTGGTGCTCGCTCGGCAAGAAGCCGTTGCCCCAAAAGCGCGCGGAGAGTGCTTGCATGTTCCCGAAGCCTTGCGCGATCAGCACGACGAACGCCGGCAGATTCGAGTTCGCGTTGCCGAGTCCGTAGCTCACCCACGAGCCGAACGACGGCCGGCCCGGCTGCTCGTTGCCGGTTTGGAAGAACGTGATTCCGGGCTCGTGATTGATCGCGTTCGTGCGCATCGAGCGGACGATGCACAGCTCGTGCGCGACGCTACCCGTGTAGGGCATGAGCTCGCTGATCCAAGCGCCTTCGTGCGCATTGGGATAACGGCTGAAGCGGAAGATCGACGGCGCGACGGGGAAGCGTGTCTGCCCGCTCGTCATGCCGGTGATCCGCTGTCCTTGACGGATCGAGTCGGGCAACTCTTCGTCGAAGCGCGCGCGCAGCTCGGGCTTGTAATCGAACAGATCGAGCTGGCTGGGCGCACCTTCCATGTGCAGGTAGATGACGCGTCGCGCCTTGGGCGCGAAGTGGGGTGCGCGCGACGCTGCACTTGGCGCGGCCTTCGCATCGGCGAACGCGCGCCGTGATCCCAGGAGCGATGCGAGCGCGATCGATCCCAGGCCCGCGCCGAGCGTGGTCGCCGCGTGACCGAAGAACCTGCGGCGCGTGATGTTCAGGTAGTGCTGTTCGAGCGGATCCATCGCGTCACCCACGGCACAACGTTGCATCCAAGGAGAGCAGCGCGCTCCCGATCATGGTCCACGCGGCGAGCTCGGCGTCGTCGAGTTCCGGTCGACGCGGTGCCATGCCTGCGGCGAGGAGTTTCGCCGCATCGGCGGGCGCAGACCGGTAGCGCGCGCGAAACTCGTCGAGCGTGGCGGCGAGTCGGTCGAGCTCACTCGCGTCCGGACTTCGACCGGTCGCGCGGCGGAACATCGCCGCGAGTCGAGTGCGATCGTCGCCGGCGCCCTCCAGCGACCGTTCGGCGAACGCGCGCGCCGCTTCGACGAACTGCACGTCGTTCCACAGCACGAGTGCTTGGAGCGGCGTGTTCGTGATCGGCCGACGCACCGTGCACGATTCGCGCGTCGGCGCGTCGAGCGCGAGCATCGACGGCGGCGGTGCGGCGCGCTTCCAATACGTGTACAGGCTGCGACGCCAGAGTTCCTCCGCCGCACCGCGCGCGTACACACGTGTATTGGATGCCGGCATCGCGACCTCCTCCCACAAGCCGTCGGGTTGGTAGGGCTTGACCGACGGCCCCCCGAATCGTTCGGTGAGGAGTCCCGACACGAACAGCGCGCCGTCGCGGATCGCTTCGGCACCGAGTCGTCGGCGTGGGAAGAACGCGAGCCAGCTATTCTCGGGATCGCGCTCGAAAAGCTCCGAGCGCACGCGCGAGCTCTGCTGGTACGTGCGGCTCGTCACGAGCCGCCTGAGCATCGCGCGCGTGTCCCAACCGCTCTCACGAAACTCGACGGCCAGCCAGTCGAGGAGCTCGGGATGACTCGGCCATTCGCCTTGCAGGCCGAAGTCCTCGCTCGTGCGCACCAGGCCCGTGCCGAAGATCGTCTCCCAGAGACGGTTGACGGCGACGCGCGCGACGAGCGGGTTCTCGGGAGCGATCATCCACTGCGCGAGACCGCGGCGATCGGCGGGCGCGTCCGCGGGCAATGCGCCGAGCGCCTTCGGGACTCCGCGCGCCACCTTGCGCTCGCGATCGGGATGGTCGTAGGCACCGCGCTTCAAAACGAACGTTTCGCGCGGCGTCGCGAGCTCTTGCATCACCATCGTGCGCGCGACCCTCGACTGCGCGTCGGTCAGATCGCGTTCGAGCGCTGCGAGGCGTTCGACACGCGCGCGATACCCGGGCGAGAACGCGACCTGCCACGCGCGTTGCATCCGCAGGCGCAGCTCGTCGGACAGCGCGCGCTCCGGCAGGAGTCCGAGGGCGAGATCGCCGTCGAGTCGCGGCGACACACTATGCGTGCGCCAGAAGAAGCCCGCCTCGCCGCCGGTGTTGACGATCTTGAAGACGACGAAGTGTCGTCCCGCGGTGAGCTCGAGCACG
>JANOFY010000517.1:0-3916 GCA_031413895.1 Planctomycetota bacterium
GCCGACGCGCTCGCGACCGCCGGGTGCGTGCTCGGTGCGGAGGCGGGCGCGGAGCTCGTCGGCAAATTCGACGGCGCGCGCCTCGTCGTCGACGAACCGGGCGTTCGGTCGCTCTTCGACGGCAAGTCGCTCGACGGTTGGGTCACGCGCGGCGGCCGTTACGACGGCGACGCGTCGTGGACGGTCGAAGACGGAGCGCTCACCGGCCGCGTCGGTGCGAACGGCGCCGGCGGCCTCATCTACACCGCGCAGCCGTTCACGAGCTTCGAGTTCGAGCTCGAGACGAAGATCGACTACCCGTTCGACTCGGGGATCTTCCTGCGCATGGTCCCGCCGGACCAGGGAGGTCGCGGCGCGCAAGTGACGCTCGACTACCGCGCGGACGGCGAGATCGGCGCGATCTACTCCGACGAGTTCTTGCAGCACAACACGGCGGCGAAAGAGCGCTTCAAGAAGGGCGAATGGAATCAGTTCCGCGTCCGCTGCACCGGCTTCGACATGCACATCCAGGTGTGGATGAACGGCGAGAAGATCACGGACTACGCGCTGCCGGATGCGACGCCGGGTTTCGCGCCGCACGGTTTGATCGGTTTGCAGGTGCACGGCGATCGCGACGATCCGCCGGGCAACAAGGTGCAGTTCCGCAACATCCGGATTCGTCCGCTGCCCGTCTTCGAGGAAACGATGGGTTGGACTGCGCTGCTCGGCGAGAGCGTCTCGTCGGCTTGGGAAGCGGTCGATTCGGACTGGGCGACCTCGAGTTCGACTACGTCAACGCCGAACGACTACACGGTCGAGAAGGGCGTGCTCGCGATCCCGTCGACGGAACCGAGCGGCTATCTGCGCACGAAGGAAGACTTCGAGGACTTCCGCCTGAAGCTCGAGTTCAAGCTGGCGCGCATGGCGAACAGCGGGCTTTTCCTGCGCGGCGCACGCGACGGGAGCAATCCGGCGTACTCGGGCTGCGAGATCCAGTTGCTCGACGACTTCAATTGGGAAGCCGAGACGAAGTCCGAGCTGAAGGACTGGCAGTTCACGGGCAGCTTGTACGGATCCGTGCCCGCCGGATTGAAGAACGTGATGCGTCCGATCGGCGAGTGGAACTCGCTGGAAGTGCTCTACCGCGGCTCACGCCTCGCCGTCGCGTTGAACGGCCTCGCGCTCTACGACGTCGACACGAAGAACGTGCCCGGCGATCCGCCGTTCGCGAAGCGCGCAGCGCGCGGGTTCATCGGTTTGCAGCGCTATGCCGCGCCGAGCGTCGATGGTTCAGCCGCGGCTTGGGTGCGCAACGTGTTCGTGCAGCGGTTCTAGCTCGTGCCTGAGTGATCCACCGCGAGCCGCTCGCCGGCGCACGTCAACAAGCCGGCGGCCGCGACAAGAACTCGGTCAAGCGTGCTTCGACGAGCGGCCACTCCGCCGACGTGATGCCGTACATCACGGTGTCGCGCACGGTCCCATCCGGCCGGACCATGTGGCTGCGCAGCACGCCTTCGCGCACCGCACCGAGCCGTTCGATCGCGCGCTGCGAGCGCAGATTGAGGCCGTCGGTCTTGAGCTGCACACGCAGCGCGCGCAGCTTCTCGAACGCGTGACGCATGAGGAGCAACTTGCACTCGGTGTTGACCGGCGAGCGCTGGTGCGCCGTCGCGATCCACGTCCAGCCAATCTCGAGCCCGCGGTGCTCCGGGCGAATGTCGAGGTAGCGCGTCGAACCGACGGCACGCTGACTCGACGCATCGACGATCGCAAACGGAAGCTGGGATCCGGATCGCTGCGCGGCTTGCGCCTCTTCGATCAGCGCGCGCACTTCGTCGAGCTCCGTCGGCATCCCGCGCGGCATGTAGCGCCAGATCTCCGGATCGCGGCCGGCTTCGAGCAGTTCGGGCGCATGTTCGAGCGCGAGCGGCTCGAGCCGGACGAAGCGTCCGACCAATGTCAGGGGCAAGGTCAGGGAGAAGGTGGCCGGGGTCGGATCCATCTGCGTACGCGCGACGGCTACACTCGTCGGGCGGTCGAGCATGCGCTGGAAGCTTACGTGTGCCGGGTTCCTCGCAACAGCGGGCGCGACCGAGTGATCGCTGTACAATCGCCGCCGCTCGCCTTCGAATCGGCGAAGGCGCATCACACGGAGAGCAAGCGATGACGTTCGATCAGAGCAAGCTAGACAGTTTCATGGGCAAGGCCGTTGGCGACCTCGGCGCCGCGCTCCACGCCGCGCTCGTCGTGATCGGTGAGAAGCACGGCCTCTACAAAGCGATGGCCGATTCGAAGCCGGTCGACTCGAAGGAGCTCGCGCGGCGCACTGAGACGAGCGAGCGCTACGTGCGCGAGTGGCTGGCCGCGATGGCAGCCGGCGGCTACGTCACGTACGACGCCGCGAGCAAGAAGTACACGTTGCCGGAGGAGCACGCGTTCGCGATGACGAACGAAAACGGCCCGGCGTACTTGCCCGGTGCGTTCCAACTCGTGGCGGCGCTGATCAGGGACGAACCCAAGATCGCGGAAGCGTTCAAGACCGGACGTGGCGTCGGTTGGCACGAGCACGACGTCGGGCTCTTCGAGGGTACGGAGCGCTTCTTCCGTCCGAACTACGTCGGCAACCTCGTCAGCAGCTGGATCCCCGCGCTCGACGGCGTCGAAGCAAAGCTGAAAAAGGGAGCCAAGGTCGCCGACATCGGCTGCGGGCACGGAGCCTCGACGATCCTGATGGCACAGACGTATCCCAACTCGACGTTCTTCGCGTTCGACTACCACGAACCGTCGATCCAGTGGGCGCGCCAGGCCGCCAAGGCAGCCGGCGTCGAGAAGCGCGTGACGTTCGAAGTCGCGAGCGCGAAGAACTATCCCGGGAAGGATTTCGACTTCGCGGCGTGCTTCGATTGCCTGCACGACATGGGCGACCCGGCGGGAGCCGCGAAGCACGTCCGCCAATCGCTGACGCAGAACGGTACGTGGATGGTCGTCGAGCCGTACGCGAACGATCGCGTCGAGGACAATCTGAATCCCGTCGGCCGTCTGTACTACGGCGCGTCGACGCTCGTCTGCACGCCGGCTTCGCTGTCGCAAGAAGTGGGTCTGGCGCTCGGCGCGCAAGCCGGGGAGGCGCGGCTGCGCGAAGTGATCACGTCCGGAGGCTTCTCACGGTTCCGTCGCGCGACGGAGACGCCGTTCAACCTCGTTCTCGAAGCTCGGCCGTAGCGCCGCCACGCGGAGCGGCGTTAGCCTGCCAAGCGTGACGTCGCTCCGCGTTTCCCCGATCGTCGTATCCCAGCTCGACTCGCCGATCGGGCCGCTCTTCGCGGTCGCGACGCGCGATGGAGTATGCCTGCTCGAGTTCGCCGACCGACCGGCCATCGCGTCGCAGGCCGCATCCGTGCGCAAGTGGTTCGGCGATGACATCGTCCCCGGTTCGAATCGGCACGTCGATCGATTGGCACGCGAGCTCGAGCGCTACTTCCGCGGCACGCTCACGCGCTTCACCGTGCCGCTTGCCATCGCCGGAACGCCCTTCCAGCGTCAAGCGTGGAACGCGCTGCTCGCGATCCCGTTCGGAACGACACGCACGTACGGAGCACTGGCACGCGAGCTCGGATGCGCGCGGAGTTCGCGCGCTGTCGGACGTGCGAACGGGCTGAATCGGATCGCAATTCTCATCCCTTGTCACCGCGTCGTTCAAAGCGATGGAACGCTGTGCGGCTACGGCGGCGGGCTGTGGCGAAAACGGCATCTGCTCGACCTCGAGCGTGATGCGTTGGAGCCCTCGCATGCCTGACACCGACGCGATCCTGAAGAAGCTGCGCACGATCTGTCTCGCGCTCCCCGAAGCGCGCGAGACGGTCACGTTCGGTCACCCGACGTTCCAAGCCGGCAAGAAATCCTGGTCTTGCTTGGACAGCTTGTTCCACTTCTCTTC
>JANOFY010000518.1:0-2508 GCA_031413895.1 Planctomycetota bacterium
GACCTCGAGCGCTGATTTACGACGCGTGAGATCCCGCGCCTTGCGAGCTGCCTCGCGCGCCAGGGCGGCGCTCACCGCCTTCTCGACGATGATGTTCGCCGAACGAGGGTGCTCCTCGAGATAGCTCACCAGCCACTCGCCCACCACCGTCTTCACGGCCGATTCGACTTCGGAATTCCCGAGCTTTGTCTTGGTCTGTCCCTCGAACTGCGGCTCGCGAACCTTCACCGACAAGACGGCCGTCAGCCCCTCACGCACGTCCTCGCCCGACAACGTGAAGTCGGCCTTCTTGAGAAACCCGCCCTTGTTGGCGTACGAGTTGATGACCCGGGTGAGCGCGGCCTTGAAGCCCGTGAGATGCGTGCCGCCCTCGTGGGTGTTGATGTTGTTCACGAAGGAGAACGTCGTGTCGTTGTAGCCATCGTTGTACTGCAAGGCGAGCTCGATCCCGATGTCGTCCTTCATCGTGTCCACGTAGATCACTTCGGGATGCAGCGGCTTGCGCCCGCGGTTCAGGTGCTGGACGAATTCCTTGAGCCCGCCCTTGGCGTGGAAGATTTCTTCCTTCTGCTCCCCTTCGCGCTCGTCCTTCAGCGTAATCGTGACACCTTTATTCAGGAACGAGAGCTCGCGCATGCGCGCGGCCAGGGTGTCGTAGCGGTAGATCAGGTCCGTGAAGATCTCCGTGTCCGGCTTGAACCAGACCGTGGTGCCGGTCTCTTTCTTCGGCACGTCGCGCAGCTTCTTGAGCTTCGTCACCGTCTTGCCGCGCGCGAAGTCCATGTACCATTCCTTCGCGTCGCGCTTGACGGAGACCTTGAGCTGCGAAGAGAGCGCGTTCACTACCGAGACGCCGACGCCGTGCAGCCCGCCGGAGACCTTGTAGGTGTTCTTGTCGAACTTGCCGCCGGCATGCAACACCGTCATCGCGAGCTCGACGCCGGGCATCTTCTCGGTGGGATGCGGATCCACCGGGATGCCGCGCCCGTTGTCCACGACTGTGACCGAATTGTCGGCGTGAATCGTGACGCTGATCGCGTCGGCGTAACCGACGAGCGCTTCGTCGATCGAGTTGTCGACGACCTCGAACACGAGATGATGCAATCCGCGTTCGGAGGTCGAGCCGATGTACATGCCGGGGCGCTTGCGAACCGCCTCCAGCCCTTTGAGAACTTGAATCTGTCCGGCGTCGTACCTCTCGCCGCCCTGCTCACTCGAATTGATCGGTACCGCCATGTAATTAGCGCGTTGTTTGTGGCCGAAGGAACACCGAAAAGCAGGGCTTCCTGCGTCGACGGCAAGCTAACCCTTCGGAATGTCGAAAGCAACGGCCAATGCTAACTGTAAATCGCGCCGTTCCAATCGCTTACGAGTTTCTGAAACGCGTGGAAAACGCAATTCTCGTTGCATCTGTGATGCGGCCTATTCCCGACGGATCTGCCACCGGATTTTCTTGATCTGCAAGCGACCCGTGCGCTCGTTCAGGCGCCGCAACAAGACCGGTTCGAGAAGAGACAATTCGGTCATCCATGCGTTCGTGGTGACCGCCACGAACAATGTCCCTTGCGCCGTTATCGAGCGCGGCTCGGTCACCCTGGCGATCTGCGGACCAACGAGTTTGGCCCACTCAGGGATCACGGTCGCCTGCGCGATCCGATCCGCCACCCCGGACTGCTTGAGGACGTCCGCCATGACGTCGCCGAGCTTGCGCGGCCGCCGCTTCTTCCGCTCGCTCATGACGTCACCGCGATGACGAGACGATGCGACCCTGTTCCACGCGGCATCTCGGCAGCGCGGTCAGCTCGTCGGGGATGTCCGAGGCGCGCGGGACGGCGAGCACGGTCTGCCCGAGCCCGACGTCGCGAAGGAGACCGAGCACACGCGCGGCGCGGCCGGCGTCGAGCTCGGCAAACGGGTCGTCGAGCAGAAAGACCGGCGCCGCGCCGCCCGCGTCGCGCAGTGTTTCGGCTTCGAGCGTCCGCAGGGCGAACGCCGCCGTTCGCTGCTGCCCCGCGGACCCGAACGCACGCAACTCCCGGCCGTCGAGTGTCATACTCAGATCGTCGCGGTGCGGCCCGACGTGCGTCAGTCCGTGCCGCAGGTCGTGTGCGCGCTTCGCTGCGATCGCATCCGCCAGCGTCTGCTCGACACTCTCCGCGTTGGGATCCACGGAGGTCTCGTAACGAAGCTCGATCTCCCCTTGTTCACCGATCGCGGCGCACCGTTCCGCGAACCGTCCCGCCACCTGCTTCACCCACGCGTGTCGCGCGCAGATGAGCATGGCGCCGTGCTGGGCGAGTGGCGGTTCCCACACTTCGGCCGCGGCCGCGCCGGCCGGCCCCGCGCTCCTCGCGGCTTCGCGGAGCGCAGCGTTCCGACGCTCGAGTGCCGCTCGATACCGCTGGAGGGCGTGCAGATATCCGCGCGAGCTGAGCGCGAGCATGATGTCGAGGAATCGGCGCCGCGCGCTGGGTGATCCGGCCGCAAGCTCGACGTCGGTCGGTGCGA
>JANOFY010000519.1:0-2961 GCA_031413895.1 Planctomycetota bacterium
CGTCGATCAAGAGGCCGCACGACTGCATCCCGGCTGGGTGCGCACTCGGCTCGAGCTCCGACTCGCCGAACGCCGCGGTGACAGCGTCCTCGTCGAGCGGATGCAGACCTTCGAGTCTGAGCAAGGAGACATGCTGCGGCGACGCACGACCGCGTTGGCTCTCCTCTTCTGCGTGCCGTTCGTGCTCGGACTCGTGATCCTGAGCGTGTGGCTCCTGCGCAATCGCCCCGCGCTCGCCGCGGGCAGCGTCGTGATTCCTCCGCCGTGGACGTGGGAGCGCGGGTTCGCGATCCTCGTACGAGCGGCGTTCGCGGGACTGGCGATCGCGACGCTGCTGCTCGTCGCTGGAGCGAGCTTCGAGCTCGAGCTCGTCAGTGTGTGGACGACGCTCTTCGCATCGATCCCGATGATGTGGTGGATTCGCCACTACCTCACGCTGCCGGCGAGAGTGAGCCTGCCGGACATGTTCGGCCTCGTGCCGAGCGGCCGCAGCGTGTTCGCGTGGATCGGTTTGGTGCTCGCCGTGATCGCGGTCGACCAACTCGGAAGTTCCGTCATCGCGGTTGCGCTCCGCGCGGCGGGAATCGAAGCGCACTGGTCGGAGCTCGCGCAGGAGCAGTTCATGTTCGGCAGCACTCCGTTCGCGGCGCTGCGATTCGTGGACGGCGCAGTGTGGGCGCCGATCTTCGAGGAGATCGGTTGTCGCGGTCTGCTCTACCTGACGATTCGCAAGCGGCTAGGCCCGGCCGGCGCTGCGATGGTCAGCGGGGCGCTGTTCAGCGCGGTGCACCTCTACTCGCTGCCGGGCCTGCTCAGCGTGTGGTGGAGCGGAATCGTGTACGCGGTCGCGGTGGAACGGAGCCGGAGTCTCTTGCCGGCGATGGCGGCGCACGCGTTCAATAATGCGTTCGCGCTCGGGGGGGCGTGGTTGTTTTATCGGTGAGCGTGATCCGATCACGGTGATCGCGCGCGACTCAGAGCACTGTGTTCGCGCGCGACCGCGCGCGACACTGTTCCGCAATCAGCGCGGGCTCGTGCGCGTGGTTCGCTGGCTCATCACCGCCGTAATGCCGCGCGCGTGACGAGGGTCATGCCAGACAAACGGGGCAGTGAACGAGTTGATCGGTGGCGGGCGGCCCGGTCGTCATGCGGTCGCGCTGGCGCGTCCGCCGGAAGGTGATCGAGACGCCAGCCCACCTTGTCCACGCTGTAGCGCCGGCGACACTTCGGGCTCCGTCATCACACGCCCTTGAACGCCTGCGTCGGCCGGCGAGCCGGCGCTGGAAAGCAACTTTCTATGGAGCGGGTCGAGCTCCCCAGCACAACTCCCGCTGGGGACGGAGGGATGCGACCTCGCGCTCGCCCGCCGCGACGCACCCAAGCCCGGTGTTTGCCGGCATGACTGCCGACCCGAAGCGCCACCGGGCCAGTCGTCTCGGATCGGGCCAAAACGGTCGCCCGAGGGCCTTGCCTCCTCGGATCTTTACAGTCAAAATCCGCTGCACGAGCGCAGTGGCCTCGAGCTCGGTGGTGGCACTTGGGAGAGAGCAACCAGAGTAATGGATCCGTTACCGGACGGTTCGGCCGACTCGCCTGGTGAACCATTCGGAGTCGGACGCGAGGGCGACCGCAGGTTCGGTGAACCTCGCGGCGATCACGCGAACTATCCAGGACGTGCCATTTTGGGCCTGGGTTCCGCGCGCGCCGTTCTGGCGCGGCTGATCGATGACGACCCGTTCGAGATCGGTCCGCGGTGCGTCGAGCGGTTGCGCACCGACGCGCTACTGCTTTCGCTGAAGCAGGTGCACCTGCGCGTCGTCGCGCGCGTGGCTTTCGCTGCGCAGCGCTATCGGGGAACTCCGCCGCTGACGGAATGGCTCGATCAGCGTATCGTCGAGTCGGTCGACGAAGTGCTGCGCGAGGAACGCGAAGCGGAGCGCGGAGGGCTGCCCGCAACAGATGCTGCCGAACCCCTCTACCGCCACGTCGCAGCCGCGTTGGGTACCGAGCACGCGCTCGCTCGACGCGCCTGCATCGCGTTCAACGATCAGCCGCTCCCCGTCCGGCACGCCTTCTTCGCCGTGGTCATCGAACGCAAGACGATCAGTCGCTATGTGGCCGAAGGGAATGGTCCCCCGAGTCAAGTGAAGGCGCATCTACGAAGCGCGACGGATGCGATCCGAGCCGCGACCAGCTGGCGCGACTTCGGTCAAGAAGGAGGGTTCCCCAATGGAATCTGACACGTTGCTGTTCGATCCGGAGTTCGAAGCCATCCTCCGCGATGTGGCAGCGGATCCGCGGTCGAGCCTGTTGCGCGTCAAGCGACCGCACAAGCTGGGTGAGCTGTTCGATGCGTACTCGCCGATCAGCGCTCATGCGACGGGGTTGACGAGTGCGGAGCGCCACCTTGTGCAGGTGCATCGCAATGAGGTGGCGTGGTTGCTGAGGCAGGCGTGCCTGATCAAGTTGATCGAGGGGCCGACGAGTCGGCAGTTTGTGAGTAGGTACGTTGCTCCAAGCACTGAGGTGCGCTTGCTTGGACCAGCGGAGGTCGAAGGGCGAGTTCGCGAGCAGCGTGAACGGTCGGCGGATCGAGCCGAGTGTGCGCACGGCTTCGAGTTGCTCTCACGGTGCGTCATCGATCGTTTCGGCGAGACACCGGCAATCTCCGAGATTGCAATGGCGTCGTTCAGGCTGGAGCCCACAAACCAAGCGCGACTAATAGCGGGGCTTGATCTCGCACTTCGGCATGAGCCACGCGGATCGCTCACGCTCATGCACACGCTGCTGATCCACAAGCTCACCGAACGTGACACTGCGAGGGCGTGGGAATGCGTTGGGCTATGCCTCACGGAGTTGCATGATCTAGTCGGAGCCCATGGTGCGTTTAAGCAAGCGACCAACCAAGGCGCGTCAGGTATGCTCAACCACCTGCCTCTGTTCGTCTTTGAGCTCCAACTC
>JANOFY010000520.1:0-19746 GCA_031413895.1 Planctomycetota bacterium
CCGATCCTTTCGGACCGTGCACCTTGTGGCCGCTGACCGCGACGCTGTCGACGCCGAGATCGCCGATCGCGATCTCGAGCTTGCCGAGCGCCTGAGCCGCGTCGACATGGACATGCGCATTCGGCGCGCGCTGACGCGCAAGCTTCGCCAGCTCGCGCACCGGGTACACCGAGCCGCACTCGTTCTGCACGAGCATCTGCGCGACGAGCACCGTGTCGCTTCGCATGCGCGCTGCCGCGGCACCGAGATCGAGCGCGCCGTGCTCATCGAGCGGCATCGTGTCGACGGTGAATCCTTCCGCGCGCAGCGCGAGCGCCGACTCACGGACGCACGGGTGCTCGGTCGCGCCGATCAAGACGTGCCGTCCGTGCTTGCTGCGCGCTCGCGCGGCGCCGAGCACGGCCATGTTGTTCGCCTCGGTTCCGCCCGACGTGAAGATCACGTCCGCGCGGCGCGCACCCGTCGCGCGCGCGACCGAGAGTCGCGCGGCGTCGATCGCTTGCGCGGCGCGCAGCCCGAGCCGGTGGCGCGACGACGGATTGCCGAAGTCGCTCTCGAGCCAGGGGAGCAGCGCGGCGATGACCTCGGGATCCAGAGGCGTCGTCGCGGCGTTGTCGAGGTAGATCGCGTCCATGGTCAGCGCGCGCCATCGTTTGCGCGCAGCGCGGGGCGACGTGACGTCGCGCGCGGACCCAGGATACAGCACGCACCTGTCTGCGGCTCGCGCGATGCTCAGCGACCGCCGCTGACATCGAGCGGCGCGACTTCGAGGAGCAGCGCTTGGCGCGCGGAAAGCGTCGCCACTTGTTTCACCGCCGCTGCTCCGGCGCGGATCGACACCGAGTACGACCCGGGTGGCAAGTCGCGCGCGACGAACGAACCGTCGGCGGACGTCGAGATCGGCGGCCACACGCGGCCTGCGTCGTCGGCGCGCGTGATCAGGACGAGCGCGCCTTCGAGCGGATCATCGGAGGCGGTCCGGAGCAGGCCGCGAATCTCGCCCGAGGAGAGCACGATCGAGAGCTCGCTCGCCGCGCTCCCTGTGCCCCCCGTGACAAGGGGCCCGTGCGTCCACGTCACCGGCGCGCCGCCCGCGAGCGGTTGTGTCAAGTCCGGCCAACTGCCGCCGTGCGCCCACGCCGGGATGACGCGCACCGCGTACTCGCCGTGCGCGAGATCGGGGATCTTGAAGCGTCCGTCCGCGTCGCATTGCGCGCGCCTCGGCAACGGCGCGCCGAGCGTCTCCGGCGCGACGAGCGGAGCGAGCCACACCTCGTAGCCTTCGAGATCGCCGGACAGCTCCGACGAGATGCGACCGGCGATCGGTGCGCGCAGGATCGGCAAACGCAGCGGGACATCAGGACGTGCGGGTCCGATCGTGATCGTGCACGGGATGCTCGCGACGTCGATCGAACCCTTGTACGGCTCGAATCCGTGCGCGAGTACGACAGTCGGCCACGGGCCCGCGCCGACGTCTTGCATTCGAAACGCGCCGTCTGGATCCGTGTAGGTCCAGTACGGCTCGTCCGCTGCGCGCAGCCACACGAGCGCGTCGGGCACGCCGTGCTGCTGTGCGTCGACGATTCGGCCTTGGACGCGGTGGCCTCCTCCGGCGAACACGAGCGGTGGCAACGTCGGAGGTGGCCTGGGGATGATCGAAGGGACGACCATCGGCCGCTCGCCGACGCGCGCCGCGAGCCAGCCGAAGAACAGGAAGAGCAGCGTTCCCGCTGGAATCGCGACGCGCACGACCCTCGAGACCGACGCACTCATCCCAGCTCAGCCAAGATCTCGCGTTGCAACGCGGCCGCGGGCGCGAACTCGCCGCAGTCGATCGCCGCGACCGATTGTGCGAACGATGCGAGCCCGCGCACCCCGCGCCGTTGATAGCCCACGGCGCGCACTCCCATCTGAAGGCGGTCGCAGATGCGCACGAAACGTGCTTCGCGCGTCTTGCCTGCGCGATATTCGGCGAAGCGATCGTGCGCCACGTCGGAAAGCGGCGGCAGGAGCTCCGCCGCGACGCGGTCCTCGAGACTCGCTTTGAGCCCCGGCGGGAACAGGCGCGACGCGCTCCGCGGGAGATCGGAGAGCGTCGCCTCGGGCGCATCGTGGACGAGCGCCAGCACGATCGCGCGGTCGGTGTCGAGCGCCGGCGTCACGCGCGGCGCCAGCGCGAGGACCGTGAAGCACGTGCCGACCACGTGCCCCGCGATCGACTCGGCCGGTCGGACCCCGTGCTGCAGCCAGCCGGTCCGCGGCAGGTCCTCGAGCGGCAGGAGAGCGAGCAGTGCGGGTAGCGCCGGCTGGGTCATCTTTGCGGCCGCGTGCCGCGCTGCGCGCGCGGCGTTGACGGGCCAGCGAACCCATACCATATTGTTTCCCCTTTCTCGCCGGGCCCCGCGGTCCGCGCGCGGCGAACCTACATCCGATGCTCGTGCGAATTCGCAGAGCCCTCCCGGGCCAAGAGATCGAGTCGATCCTGGCCCTGGCCACGGAGCTGGGCTACCGCGCCCGGTTCCTCGATGCGGGGCGCGAACTCCTGCAGCTCGACGGCAACGGTCGGCCCGAGCATCGCTCGCGCTTCGAAGACCTGGCGGGCGTCCACTCGGTCGTCGACGCGGGCGAGGCGCGCGAGCTGCACGAGCGCGGGCCGGGCCAAGCCGACACGCAGGTCGCGGTCGCGAAGGCGCGCTTTGGCCGTGGCGCCGTGTCACTGATCGCCGGCCCGTGCGCGGTCGAGAAGTACGAGCGGCTCGTCGAGATCGCGCGCGCGGTGCAGAGCCACGGCGCCGTCTTGCTGCGCGGCGGAGCGTTCAAGCCGCGCACGTCGCCGTACTCCTTCCAGGGACTCGGCGACGAAGGGCTCGAGCTCTTGCAGCGCGTGCGCGCGGAGGTCGGCATCGGCATCGTCACCGAGGTTCTCGACCCGCGCGATGTCGAGCGTGTCGGCGGTGTCGCGGACATGTTCCAGATCGGCGCGCGCAGCATGACGAACACGCCGCTCCTCACCGCCGTCGGTGAGACGCGCACGCCGGTGCTCCTGAAGCGCGGCTTCGCCGCCACGCTGCGCGAGTTCCTGATGGCCGCGGAGTTCATCCTGTCGCGCGGCAACACACAGGTCGTGCTGTGCGAGCGCGGCGTGCGCGGCTTCGACACCGTGACGCGCAATCTGCTCGACGTGGGAGCCGTGGCGCATCTCAAGCGCGTGACGCACCTGCCGGTCATCGTCGATCCGTCGCACGCAGCCGGACGCGCGGAGCTCGTGCGGCCGCTGGCGCGCGCGGGATTGGCTGCCGGCGCCGACGGGCTCATCATCGAAGTGCACACCGATCCGAGCGAGGTCCACTCGGACGGCGCGCAGGCGATCTCGCCCGACGTATTCGCCGCGATCGCGGCCGATGCCGCGGCCATCGCCGCGCTCGACCGCCGGAAGCTCGTCCTACCCACGCCGCGCGCCACGACCGTCTGAGAGCTCACCGTGAGAAAACCCTTCATCGCCGGCAACTGGAAGATGAACCTCGATCGCCGATCGGCGCTCGGGCTCGTCGCCGTGCTTCGGGAACGATTCGGACAGCGCAGCGACATCGATTGCGCTGTGTGTCCGCCGTTCGTCTACATCCCGGAGATCGTCGCGGCGCTCGCGGGATCGCCGATTCGAGTGGCGGGCCAAAATTGCTGCGACGAAAAGTCCGGTGCGTTCACCGGCGAAGTCAGCGCGCAGATGCTGCTCGACGTCGGCGCGAAGCTCGTGATCCTCGGCCACTCCGAACGCCGGCAGGTGTACGGCGAGACCGACGCGCTCGTGAATCGCAAGGTCGTGACGGCGCTCGCCGCGGGGCTCGACGTCATCCTGTGCGTCGGTGAAACCCTGGACGAGCGCGAAGCGAAACGCACCGAGAAGGTCGTCGGCGCGCAGCTCAAGAACGGGCTCGCCGGCGTCGACGCGGGCGCACTGCGCTCCGTCACCATCGCGTACGAGCCGGTGTGGGCCATCGGCACCGGTCTCAACGCGACCCCGGCCCAAGCGGGCGCGGTCCACAGCTACCTGCGCGGGGTCCTCGCGGGGCTCTACTCCGAGTCGGTCGCAGAGAGCGTGCGGATCCAGTACGGTGGTAGCGTCAAACCCGACAACGTCAAAGAGCTCATGGCCGTCCCCGAAGTCGACGGCTGTCTGGTCGGCGGCGCATCGCTCAAGGCCGAGAGTTTCCTGCCGCTCCTAGAGTTCCGCTGATCCATCGCCATGCAACTCATCATCACGTTCCTCTACATCCTGTTCGTGCTCGCCGCGATCGTCCTCGTCGTCGTCGTCCTGCTCCAAGAAGGCAAGGGCGGCGGACTGACCGACGCGCTGGGCACGTCCGGTCAAGCGACGTTCGGCGTCGGTTCGTCGGGCATCAACCGCTTCACAGGCGTCACCGCCGCGGTGTTCCTGGCGAGCGCGGTCACGATCCACATCCTGAACCGCAACCTGAGCACACAGTCCGTCGTCGGCAGTTCGGTGATGCCGGCGGAGTTCACGAGTCCGCCTGAAGGAAGCGCGCCGCCACCCGCGGGTGACACTGCGCCCCCGGCGGGCGACCACGCACCGGGCGACGGACACGATCACTAGCGCCGTGGACGAAGCACGCGTCCTCGAACTCTTCCGCTCGAGCGGTGCGATGCTCGAAGGCCACTTCGAGCTCTCGTCGGGGTTGCACAGCGATCGCTACTTCCAGTGCGCGCTGCTGCTCCAGCACCCGCCCCGCGCCGAGCAATTGGCGCGCGCGTTGGCCGAAAAGGTTCGCGCGCAGGGACACGACAAGGTCGACGTCGTCATCGGTCCGGCGCTCGGCGCCGTGACGTGGGCGCACGAAGTGGCGCGCGCGCTCGACGCACGCGCGCTGTTCACCGAGCGCAAGGACGGCCCGATGAGCTTGCGGCGCGGCTTTTCCGTCACACCGAACGAGCGCGTGTTCGTCGTCGAGGACGTGTTGACGACCGGCGGCTCGGCGCGCGAGGTGATCGAAGTGCTCAAGAGCTACGACGTGCGGCCTTTCGGCGTCGGCGCGATCCTCAATCGTTCGGGCGGCAATCCGTTCGAGCGCGACGGGCTGCCGCTCACGACGCTGGCCGCTGTCGCGGTGAAGACGTGGGTGCGCGCGACCTGTCCGCTGTGCGCTTCCGGCGGTCAGGCCGTGAAACCCGGCAGCCGCGCGGCGCCGAAGTGAGCGCGCAGCGCGTGCTCCACGTGCCGAGCGTGACCGCCGTGGCGAGCATGCCAGGCGTCCTCGGAGGTTCGACTTGATCCAGTCGATGACCGGATTCGGCTCGGGCACGGTCGCCGAGGACGGCCTGACCGCGCGCACCGAGATTCGCTCGGTCAACCATCGCTACCTCCAAGTGAAGGTGCGCATGCCCGCCGAGGACAGCGCGCTCGAGCCGGAGGTCGAAGCGCTGGTGCGCAAGACGCTCGCGCGCGGCGCGGTGACCGTCACCGTCAACGTCGAGCACGAAGCGCGGCCATCGGCGGTGCGATTGGACGTCGCGCTGGCACGCCACTATCAAAAGGCGTTGAACGAGCTCGCCGACGAGCTCGCGATCGAGCGCAAGGTCGAGCTCGACATGCTCATCGCGCTCCCCGGTGTGGTGGCGCACAAGGACGACAAGCGCGAGCGTGAACGCGAGCACCGCGCCGTGCAGAGCAGCGTGCGTGCGGCACTGGCGGACCTCGCGAAGATGCGCGCGGCCGAAGGCCAGAGCCTGCTCGCTGACCTGAAGAAGCACTCGAGCGCGATCGAAAAGATCGTCGCGAAGATCGAGAAGCGCATGCCCAAGGTCGTGAAGGAGCACCACACGGTGCTCGTCAAGCGCGTCAACGATCTGCTCGACGGCCGAGCGGTGGTGGAAGCGTCGGAGTTGCCGCGCGAGCTGGCGCTCCTCGCCGACCGGATGGACGTGAGCGAAGAGATCGCGCGGCTCAAGAGCCACCTCGAGCAGTGGGAGACGCTGCTCGCGCGCGGAGAGGCGGTCGGCCGGCAGCTCGATTTCCTCGTCCAAGAGCTGCTGCGCGAAGCGAACACGATCGGCGCGAAGTGCAACGACGCGACGATGGCGCACGCTGTCGTGGAGCTGAAGACGCTGATCGAGCGCCTGCGCGAGCAGGTGCAGAACGTGGAGTAGGGCGATCGGGCGCGCTTCGGCTATCTAGTGTGGGTCGCTGTCACCGACGAGACCCTTGGCGGCATCGTCATCGAGCAACAGTTTCGGTGGAGACTCGCGGATCCGCTTCGCGACGTTCTCGATGTGTTCGGCAGCCGGGATGTTCTCTGGCATCGATCCACCGATCTTTTCGATCGCCCTGCGCACCTCTCTCCCGACTTCCTCGTGCGTCCGTATCGCCGTCGGCTCATCGTGGATCTTCTCGCGTTCGAGCTTGTCTCGTGCCTGCGTCATGCGGAACTGATTGGCCGCGAGCTCCGTGGTGTCCATGCGGTCCATGAGGTTCTCACCGGCTGGAATCGCTTTGCGTCGCATGAGCTTGTCGCGACCCAATCCGCCGTAGAGTCCCTTGTATCCGGCGTCATGAAAGACGCCGAACATGGGATCGGAGACTCCAGCCTTGCGCGCCGCACCAGAGAGCTGACGGAACTCGGTCTTCGTCTGCTCGCGCAATTCGTAGCGCTCCATGTCCTTCGCGAGCTCGTCGGACAGCTCTTGCCGCCGCACCTGGACCGCGAAGTACTTCTGCGCGATCGCTATCTCAGGCTTCCTAGGATCGCCGTTCTGTGCGATCAGGTAGCAGGCGAACCTAGATAGCTCGAAATCAACGACTTGCTGCGTCGCGCCCTTTCCGGACGCGATCTCTTTGCGGACCTCCGCAAAGTGATGCTCCGGGATGTTGCCGGAGACCTCGCACGACTTCAGCGCCTTCCCGATGGCGTTCGCGAAGCCGCGCCATTGGCCGTATCCAAGCAGCGTCTGGATCTCACGGGCGCTCCAGAATTCGCGGCCGTGCTCGTTCAGCTTCTTCAGCTCCTCGAACGAACTTCCTCCGAACGTCGGGACCAGGTCGCTGGCCATCGTGGTCTCCCCATGGATGCGCAGGGGGTGTGCAGCCTAGCGCACTCCAGTCTCCCGGTGACCGCAGCTAGCTCGCGATGTCACAATCTCTCCGTGAATTCCATCGGCAAGATGTTCGTCATCTCCGGCCCGTCGGGCTCCGGCAAGAGCACGATCTGCAAGCGCCTGCTCGAAGATCCGCGCGTCGTGTTCTCCGTCAGCGCCACGACGCGCCCGATGCGGCCCGGCGAAGTCGACGGCCGCGACTACTACTTCCTCACGCGCGACGACTTCAAGAAGCGCGTCGAGCACGGCGACTTCATCGAGCACGCCGAGGTCTACGGCAACATGTACGGGACGATGCGCGGTCCAATGCGGGACGCGCTCGCTGCAGGGAAGCTCTACCTGCTCGAGATCGACGTGCAGGGCGCGTTGCAGCTGCGCGCGATGAGCGTGCCGGGGACCTATATCTTCATCGCGCCGCCGGACTTCGAGGAGCTCCGCAAGCGGCTCCTGAAGCGCGGCAGCGAGACCCCCGAGATGCTCGAGCGACGGTTGCACAAGGCCGAGGACGAGTACCGCGAGCGCGTGAAGTACGATCACGTCGTGGTGAACGACGATCTCGAGCGCGCGGTGACGCAGATCCAAGGCCTGATGGGCCTTCGCCCCGGAGGTTGAGATGGCGAACATCCTGCTCGGTGCGAGCGCGTCGGTCGCGCTCTACAAGGCCTGCGATCTGGCGAGTCAGCTCACGCAAGCCGGCCACAAGGTGCGCGCCGTTCTGACGCCGCGCGCGGCGGAGCTCGTGAGCCCGCAGCTGTTCGAGGCTGTGACCGGCGAGCCGGCCTACTCGGACGAGTTCGGCGCGCACCGTCGTGCCGCCATGGACCACATCGAGCTGTCCCAGTGGGCCCAGTGCCTGGTGATCGCGCCGTGCAGCGCGGACCTCGTCGGGCGACTGGCGCTCGGCCTCGGCGACGACCTGCTTGCGACGGCGGCCCTCGCCCTGCCGGCAGGAATTCCCAAGCTCGTGTGCCCAGCGATGAACCCGAACATGCTGGCCCAGCCGGCGGTCCAGCGGAACCTTGGGCAGCTGCGCGAGGACGGCTACGACGTCCTCGAACCCGACGAAGGCCACATGGCCTGCGGGACCGAGGGCAAGGGGCGTTTGCCGTCCGCCGAGCGGATCGTCGCCTGGGTCACCGCGCGCGTCTCCCGATGACCGCGCGCCGCCTGCGCGTCGTGGTCACCGCCGGTCCCACCCGCGAGTACATCGACCCGGTCCGCTACCTCTCCAATGAATCGAGCGGTCGGATGGGCTTCGCGATCGCCAGCACGGCCGCGCGGGCCGGTCACGAGGTCACGCTGATCGCCGGTCCGGTGGGCCTTGCGACCCCCAAGGGCGTGGAGCGCGTGGACGTCGTCAGCGCGCGCGACATGCTGAAGGCCACGCGCACGGCCATGCGCGGGGCGCACGCGCTCTTCATGGCCGCCGCCGTCGCGGACTTCCGCCCGAAGCGACGTCTGTCCGGCAAGTGGCGCGCGAAGGATGCGAAGCGCGCGTCCGCTGCCTTGGACCTCGTTCTGAACCCCGACATCCTGGCCGACGCCACGGCTCGCCGTGGTCCGAGCACGCGCCTCGTCGTCGGGTTCGCTCTCGAAACGAGCGACGGATTGCGGCGCGCGCGCGCCAAGCTCGAGCGGAAAGGTGCCGACTATGTCGTTTTGAACGGCGCCTCGTCGTTGAACAGTGCCCGCACGAGCGTGATCATCCTGGGGGCCGACGGGAGTCGTCGCCGCATGACCGATCGCACCAAGGACGATGTGGCGAGGGCGCTCGTGGGATTGCTGGCGCGCCCGCCGGGCTGATCGACGCGGCGCGAACGCTGCGTGAGGAAAGTGGGGGGAATGACGCGTAGGGGCGAAAGTAAGAAGCGAAGCGCCGGTGGTCGCCAAGGCCCCGGGCGTTTTTTCGCGGCACTGCGGGGTTTCTTGATCGGCGGTCCGCTCGAGGAATCGACGGCGGAGCGGCTGCGCGAAATCCTCGGTCTGTGCCTCGTCGGATTCTGTCTGTGGGTGTTGATCTCGATGGTCAGCTTCTACACGCCGATCGACGACCGCGCCGCCAGCGGATCGAACTGGGGCGGACAAGGCGGCTACTTCTTCGCGAACGGCGCGTTCCTGTTCCTCGGGCTCGCGGGTTATCTCGCCGTCTTGCTCGGACTTGCATGGGGCGCGGTCCTCATCGCCGGGCGCGCGGTCTCGTGGGTCTCGCTCCGCTTTCTCGGCGGCGTCTGCTTCGTGATCTCGGCCGCGTTCCTGCTCCAGCACACGTTCGGTCCGGATGTCGCGGCGGGTGACGCCGAGGTGCAGCGCGCGGTGAGCTCGCGCTTGCCTTATGGACCTGGTGGATGGCTCGCGCTGCAGCTCACGCCGCTGCTCGTCGAGAAGTTCGGGAGCCCGGGTCTGTGGCTCCTCTTGATGCTCATGGCGCTCGTGTCGTTCCTGCTCGCGACGGAGCGCGCGTTCTATCCGGCCGTGCGCGCGTTTGCCGCGTGGCTACGCGAGCGGCGCGAAGAGCGCGGCGAGAGCATGTGGAGCGCGCTCGCCGGTTGGGGTGCGGGCTTCGCGCGCGGCCTGTGGCGCTTCGTGAGCGGCGCGGATGTCGCCGCGGAGCCGCAAGAAGCGCTGGCGGCAGTGGGCGTCGCGGTGCCCGCGCGAGCGACGCGCTCGAAGACTGCGTCGAAGGTCGGTGTCGAAGCCGCAGACGACGAAGAAGAAGCCGACGACGCGCCCGATGACGACGAAGACGAAGACGACGAGGACGAAGACGAAGACGACGAAGAAGAGGATGAGGACGAGGATGAGGACGAGGACGAGGAGGAGGAGGACGACGAAGTAGACGAGGACGAATTCGACGAAGCGGACGAAGAAGCGGAAGCGCCGCACGAGCTCGTTCCCGCCGCGGCGTCGGGCAAGAAGCCCGCGGTAAAAGCGCGCGTCGCCGGCGTGCAGAAGCCGATGATTTTCGATCCGCCGACGCCGCCGCCCGGTCCGTGGACGTTCCCCTCGCTCGATCTCTTGCTCCGGCCCGAGGGCAACGCCGGCCTCGACGACCGTTTCCTCGAGGACTGTGCGGCGAAACTCGAGAACGCGCTGCGGAGCTTCCGCGTCGAGTCATCGGTCGTGTCGGCGCAAGTCGGACCGGCCGTGACGTTGTTCGAGCTCACCGTCGCGCAGGGCACGCGCATGAACAAGGTGACGCAGCTCAGCCAGGAGATCGCCGCGGCCTTGCGCGCCCAATCGGTCCGCATCATCGCGCCGATCCCCGGACGCGAGACGATCGGCATCGAAGTTCCGAACTCGAAGCGCCGCATCGTGCGCATCAGCGAGCTCATCAATCAGAAGGCCTACGATCCGAAGTTCATGGCGCTGCCGCTGTTCATCGGCATGGATGCGGAGGGCACGCCGATCGTCGAGGACCTGGCGCGCATGCCGCACTTGCTGATCGCCGGCACGACCGGCTCGGGCAAGTCGGTCTGCATCAACACGATCCTCGCCAGCTTGCTCCTCACGCGCTCGCCGCACGACGTGAAGATGATTCTGATCGACCCGAAGATGGTCGAGCTGCAGACGTTCGCGACCGTCCCGCACTTGCTGTGTCCCGTCGTGACCGACGCGCGTCAGGCGACCAGCGTGCTCCTGTGGGCGTGCGAGAAGATGGAAGGACGCTACGAGCTCTTCAAGAGCGCCGGCGTCAAGAACATCAAGAGCTACAACGCACTCGGCGAGGACGAGCTGAAGAAGCGCCTGGGCGACGAGTGGAGCGACGAGCGCACGCCGCGTCACATCCCGTACATCGTGGTCGTCGTCGACGAGATGGCGGACCTGATGATGACGTCGAAGAAGGAAGCCGAGCTCGCGATCACGCGCCTCGCGCAGAAGTCGCGCGCGGTCGGCATCCATGTGATCGTCGCGACCCAGCGGCCGTCGACCGATGTCATCACCGGCGTCATCAAGGGCAACCTGCCGACGCGCATCGCGTTCCAAGTCGCGAGCAAGGTCGACAGCCGCGTGATCCTCGATCACTCGGGCGCGGAGAAACTCCTCGGCGGCGGCGACATGCTCTACACGCCGCCGCAGTCGTCGCAGATCAAGCGCGTGCAAGGCGCGCTGGTCGAGGACTCGGAGCTCACCTCGATCGTCAACTTCGTGTGCACGAACTCGGCGCCGAACTTCAGCCAGGAATTGCTCCAAGTCGCGACCGGTGATCGTCAGCCCGACGGCGGTATGACGGCCGAGGGCGCGGACGACGAGCTCTTCGATCAGGCCGTCGTGATCATCCTGAAGTCGAAGCGCGGTTCCGCCAGCCTCTTGCAGAGAGCGCTGGGCGTCGGGTACACGCGGGCGTCGCGCTTGATCGACATCATGACCGAGCGCGGCATCGTCGGGCCCCACAAGGGCAGCAAGTCGAGAGAGATTCTGATGACCATCGACCAGTGGGAGGAGATGCACGGCACACCGACTGGCCAAGGGGATGCCCGAGGGTGAATAGATGAGTGAGCACAGGTTCGACATGCGCCGAAACGGTATGGGCATCCTCTTGTTCGGACTCGGCGTCTTCTTCGCCGTGCTCCTCGTCAAGGCGTTCACGAGCGAAGTTCCCGTCGCCGAGGCCGGTGGCACGGCCGCGCTCGCCGCGCTGTGGATCGACAGTCTCGGTGGGCTCGCGGGCTTCGTCTTCTGCGGCGGCATCGCGATCCTCGGCGCGCGCATGTTCTTGGACGCCGCGAGCGGGAGCGCGCTGAGACACGCGGGCGGACTGGCGGGCGTCGCCGTCGGCATCTCGATCGTGGCGGGCTCGGTTTCAGCCGGCGCGGGCGGCGCGCTCGGCCGTGCGATCGGCGAGGGAATCAGCAGCGCGACGCACGTGGCGCTCGGCGCGCTCGTCGGACTCGGGGTGATCGCGTTCGCGGTCTGGGCCGTCTGGCTGCAGGGCCCTCGGACCGCGGGCACCCATCTCGATCGCGAGATCGAGGACGACGGCGTGACCGCAGACGAGGCCGCGGCATTGATTCCGACAGAATCCAACCGCACGCTCGCGGAGAGCCGGAAGACAGAGCGCGCTTCGACCTGGACCGCGCCGGCGTCTCCCTACCCCGAGGACGTTCGGCGACGCGGGGAGATTCCCGCGGGCGCGAAACCGCTCGACTCGACACAGCATGCCCATACCTCGTCCCCAAGTGGCCAAAGTGGAGCTCAGACAAGCTCCGTGTACCGCTGGACTGCCGCGCGGACTGACGAGCCCGCCGACCGCGCTGGCGAGGATTTGGCTCGCGCCATCGCAACCGCACCGAATGTCGAGCCGATCGAAGAAGACGATCTCGACCTCGACGTTCCCGAGCCGTTCGCGCAAGCACTGACGGCCGAGGAGCGCATCGACGACGAACGCGTCGCGAGTGAGCCGGTCGACTACGAGCTCGCCGAAGAAGCACTCGAAGAAGATCTGCTCGAAGTGAAGGCGCTCGACGCAGAGGTGCTCGAGGACGAGCCCCGCGGTCGATTCGAGGAAATCCCGGCGCCGGTTGCCGAGCGACTTCCCGACCTTCCGCGTCCGAGCTGGGAGCAGTCGCGTCTGTTCGAGGAGGCCGACGAGCCGGTCGATGCGTACGGCACGCCGCTCGCGCTCGTCGACGAGGTCGTGGGCGCGCGCACGGAGGTCGTCGACGAGTTGGACGAAGACGAAGAGTCGGATGAGGACGACGAGGACGAGGACGATCCGACGACGATTCGGAGTCCGACGAGGACGACGACGAAGAAGAAGACGAAGAAGAAGAAGACGAAGACGAAGAAGAAGACGAGGAGGAGGAAGAGGACGACGACGAGGTCGCGGCCGAGGCCTACTCCGAGGGCGACGAAGAAGCCGTCGACGAAGAAGTTCTCGAGGAGGCAGTCGCCGAGCGGGAGGAGTCACCGCGCGAACCCGCCCTCGCCAAGTCCGCTCCTGCGCCTGCGGCCGACGTGCGCCTGAAAGACGTCGTGCTCACGCCCCAGGTTGCGGCGTTACCGCGCACGCCGAGCGCTCCGGCATTGCCCGCCGATCGCCAGCAGCTGCTCGTGGACGCCGGCTGCTTGTTCCTCGACAGCGGACGCGTGGCCGTGTCGATGCTGCAACGCCAGTACGCGATGGACTTCGACGACGCGTGCAAGGTGCTGGATGAGCTACAGGAGATGGGCCTGATCGGGCCTTATCTCGGCGGACAGCGCCGAGATATACTCCTGACCCGCGATCAGTGGCTCGAAAGGGTCGCGAGCTCCTGATAGGCCTCGGCTTCGAGAATCCGGTGCCAGGCACCCGCTGCTCTCCGCGGATCGCCGTCTCCCGCGCACGTCTGGATTCCGTTTGAAGACATCGAAACTCGTCAGTCTGGTCCACCTGGGTTGCGCCAGGAACCTGATCGATTCGGAGCTGATCCTGGGCCGCATGGCCGAGGAGGGATTGGTCGTCACGGACGATCCCAGCCACGCCCAGACGGTCGTGCTCAACACGTGCTCGTTCATCGGGCCGGCGCGCGATGAATCCGAGGGAGCGATCCGCGCGCTGCTGGGACGCAAGAAGCGCGGGGAGATCGAACGCGTCGTCGTCGCGGGCTGTCTCGTGCAGCGCTACAAGCACGGGCTCGAGCAGCAGTTCCCCGAGGTCGATCTGTTCGCCGAGATCTCCGACTACAAAGCCCTCGCGCGCGCGGTGCGCGAGATCTCCGAGGGCCAGGCGGTGCCGAAGTACCTCGAGGGCCCGCTGCTGCGCGAGGCGGAGCGCGAAGGCGCGCGCCTGCTTTCGACGCCGCGTTCGTACGCCTACCTGCGCATCTCGCACGGCTGCGATCACACCTGCTCGTTCTGCGCGATCCCGTCGATCCGCGGTCCGCACCGCTCGAAGTCGCTGGAAGACGTGGTCAGCGAGGCCGAGGAGCTCGTCTCGTCCGGCGTGCGCGAGCTCGTGCTCGTCGCCGAGGACTCGACGGCGTGGGGGCGCGACATCGGGCTCGAACTGCCTGCGCTCGTCGAGGGGCTCGCCAACGTCGACGGCGTCGAGCGCGTGCGCTTGATGTACGCGTATCCCAATCGCTTTCCGTGGGAGTTGACGCCGCTTCTGCGCGATCATCCGCACGTCGTGCCGTACCTCGACATCCCCGTGCAACACATCGCGACGCCCGTGCTGCGCGCGATGCGGCGCGCCGGCAGCGGCGACCAGGTGCGCAAGATCCTCGATCGATTGAGGGAAGAGGTGCCCGGGATCACGCTGCGGACGACCGTGCTCGTCGGGTTTCCCGGCGAGACCGACCAAGACGCGGCGGAGCTCGTCGACTTCGTGTCCGAGTACGGACTCGGACGACTCGGCGCGTTCACCTACTCGCCCGAACAAGGCACACCGGGCTTCGATCTCGAGGGCCGCGTGAGCGCGGACGTCGCACAAGCGCGCTACCGAGCGGTGCTCGACGCGCGCGACAAGGTCCTGCGCGCATCGCAGAGTGCGCTCATCGGGCGCGAGATCGACGTGCTCATCGACGAAAGCGGCGTCGATCGCAAGGGCGCCGTGGGCCGCACGGCGATGGACGCACCCGAGGTCGACCTCGTCGCGGCCGTGCAGGGCTCGCGCGCCGACGTCGGAGAGACGGTCCGCGTGCGCGTCGAATCGCTCGACGCCGAATCGAACCTCGTGTGTCGCGCGCTGCGAGGCAAGGCCAAGTGATCGGCATCTTCGAGTATTGGCCGAACCGGATCACCGCACTCCGTTTTGTCGGCGCGCTGGCCGTGTTCGCGATCTTCGCAGGGCAAGGCGACATGAGCGTCGCCGACATCGCGCGCGACCGAACGAGCACCCAATGGGCGTTCTGGTTGTTCATCGCGACGGCTGCGAGCGACGTGCTCGACGGCTGGCTCGCGCGGCGTGGCAATCAAGTCACCGCGTTCGGGCGCATCGCGGACCCGTTCGTCGACAAGGTGATGGTGCTCGGCGCGATGGTGTTCCTGTCCGTGATGCCCTGGTCGCGAAGTTGGTTCCCCGCTTGGATCGTCGTCGTGATCTTGGCGCGCGAGTTCCTCGTCACGGGTTTGCGTGGATACGTCGAGAGCCTCGGACAGAAGTTTCCGGCCGATTGGTTCGGCAAGGTCAAGATGTTCACCCAGTGCGTGGCCGTCGGCGTCGTGGTGGGGCTCCACGCCTTCGAGTTCTCGGACAGCGCGTACGCTTTCTGGGCCAAGGTCGGCACCGTGTTCGTCTACGCGACGCTCTTGACGACGCTCGGCTCGTGCGTTTCCTACCTCGTGAAGACGAGGCAAGTGCTTATGGAGAGCGCGCGGTGAATCGCCTCAAGCTCGCCGTCGTGTCGTGCGGCTTCCTCGGTCTTTCCCCGTTCGCGCCCGGGACCGTCGGCACGCTGGGCGGCGTCGCGATCGCGTTCGCGTTGCGCAACGTGCCGTACTTTCCCGTCTGGATCGGCGTGGTATGCGTCGCGCTCTACACGCTCTCGCAGCCTCTCGGCGCGTGGGCCGAACGCTACGCCGGAAAGAAAGATCCCGGGATCTTCGTGATGGACGAGGTCATCGGATACTTGATCACGGTCGCGTGGGTCGCCGGGCCGAGCGTGCTCGCGCTGACGGTCGCGTTCTTCGTCTTTCGATTCTTCGACATCGTCAAGCCGCCGCCGGCGCGCGCGATGGAGCGGATCGGCGGCGGACACGGGATCTTGCTCGACGACGTGTTCGCTGGACTGTGGGGGCTCATCGCCGTCATGATTCCGATGCGCCTCTTGCTCGATCTTCCCTGGGCGTCTGGAACCTGAGCGAAGCGTGAGCCGAGCCAAGAAAACGAGCGACAAGCGAACGGGCGACATGAAGCTCTCGGGCACGACGCTCGGGACACGCTTCTCGCTGACGATGAGCCTCGCGCTGGCGGTCGTGATGATCGCTGCGGGCGTATTCTTGTACGGACGTGTGCTGCAAGTCGCGCAGCGGATCCAAGAGAACGCGTTCGTCGAGGCCGTGCAGATCCAGGCGCCGCTGCAGGCGCAGATCCTCGAAGAGCAACGCGTCGAGCTCCTCGGACTCACGCCGCCGTCCGGTGCGGCCGTGCAGAGCGCGATGCCCGTGAAGGACGCACCCTCGGTGACGTTCGCGAACGGTGACGTCGTGCGCACCGAGGTGATGTACGGCGACAACTTCGCGAAGAAGGGCTACCTCTACCAGTTCAAGGGCATGCGGCCGCCGATGATCGTGCCCATGACGACGAAGGAACAGGCCGGCGAGGGCCTCTTCGGTCTCATCCTCGGTGTGATCCTGGGCGTGATCCTCGTCGGCGCGCTCGTCGCCGGAGCCGTCGGCAAGTCGGTTTCGCGGCCACTGGGCACGATCGTCGACGACATCGCGCAGATCAGTCGCGGCGACCTTCGCCATAGAACGCGCGTGCGTGCAGGTGGGGAAATCATGCTGCTCGCGAAATCGATCGACCGCATGGCCGGCAACTTGGAGGAAGCGCAGGCCGCGCAGCTCGAGCTCTCGGTGCGCGAACGCGAGATCGCGCTGGCGGGCGATGTGCGCGAGGCCATGCTGCCCGACTCGACGCCGATCGTCGCAGGTTACGAGATCGGTTCGCTGCACGTCGACAGCCCGACCCCAGGCGGCGACTTCCACGACTTCGTGCAGCTCGGGGAAGGCCGCGTGGGCCTGCTCGTGTCCGACGTGAGCGGCCGTGGGATCCCCGGCGCGATGATCGGCGCGATCGCGCGTTCGTACTTGCGGGTCGAATTAGGGCACGGCGGCGACTTGGCGAGCTCGCTCGCCCGCGTCAACGCCAACTTGGCGCGCGACGTGCGGCGCGGAATGTACGTGACCGCGATGCTCGTCGTGATCGGGCCGACGGAGGGCAAGGTCACGATCGCGTGCGCCGGTCACAAGATGCCGCTCCTGCGCTACACGGCGGCCGACAAGAAAGTGCGCCTCGTTCAACCCGAAGGTATCGCGCTCGGCTTCGATCCGGGACCGGTGTTCACGCGCACGCTCCAGGTCCAGCACTTCGCGCTCGAGCGCGGCGATCGGATCCTGATCGCGAACACGGGGCCGGTGCAGGTCGAGAACGCAGCCGGCGAAGAGCTCGGCGAGAAGGCGTTCTTCCGACAAGTGCTCCAGTGCGCGAGCCTGCCAACGACCGAGATGCTCGAACGTCTGAAGCGCTCGCTCGACGAATTCGCCGGCGATCGGCCGTTCCCGAACGACATCTCCATCGTCACCGTCGCCCGCAGCGCGTAACCCATGCAGATCGCCGAGTTCCAGAAGAAGATCGAGGACGTGTACTACCAGCGCGACTGCGCGCGCGGGCTCGCCGGAACCCACATGTGGTTCTGCGAGGAAGTGGGGGAGTTGACGCGCGCGCTGCGCCGCGGCGAGAAGCGCGAGCTCGAAGGCGAGTTCGCCGACGTCTTGGCGTGGCTCGCGACGCTCGCGTCGATGGCCGGCGTCGACCTCGAGGCCGCGGCGATGAAGAAGTACGCGCAGGGTTGTCCGCGCTGCCATTCGACTCCGTGTGCGTGCGCGTGAGGCGAACCGATGGCCGCCCGTCGCACTCCCGCTGCCTCGTCGGCGAACCTGCTCTTCCCCGTGGAGGAAGTCGCGGCACCGGCTCCGTCGCGTCTCTACGTCGACGTCGCACTCAATCGGCCGATGCGGTGCGAGTTCACGTACCGCGTGCCGAGTGAGCTGGAATCCGTAGCCGCGCCGGGAGTGCGCGTGGAAGTTCCGTTCGGGCCGCGCCGCGAGATCGGCGTCGTGGTGGGGCTGCGCACGCACACGGACTTGCCCCCGAAAAAGGTCAAACCCATCGCGAAGGTGCTCGACCGCGAGCCGGTGATCGACGCGGGTCTGATGGAGCTCACGCGCTGGATCGCGACGTATTACGCCTGCTCGTGGGGTGAAGCGCTCAGCGCGGCACTGCCCTCGGCGCTGAAACACGGCCGCGACGCGCGCCTCGTCACGATGATCGAGCTGGCCCCGGCCGTCGGCGAAGAGACGCTACACGCGATCGAGACGTCGCATCCGAAGCAGTTCCGGCTCTTGCGCACGCTGCGCGAGATCAACGCGCCGATCGAGCTGCGCGACCTGTGCCGGCGTGTCGGGCTCACTTCCGGCGTCGCGCGCACTCTGGAGATGAAGCGCTTGGTGCGGATCTCGCGCGTCGAGGTCAGCTCGGATCCTCTCGTCGACGCGACTGCCGTTCGGCCGCGACCGGCGACGCTCTCGCCCGATCAACAGCGCGCGTTCGAGACGATCGAGCTCAAGGTCGCGAGCGGTGAGCACGCGACGTACCTGCTGCAAGGGATCACCGGCAGCGGCAAGACCGAGGTGTACCTGCGCGTGATCGAGTCGGCGCTCGCGCTCGGCAAGGGCGCGATCGTGATCGTGCCCGAGATCGCGCTGACGCCGCAGACCGTCGGTTGGTTCCGCTCCCGCTTCGGCGCGGTCGGCGTGCTGCACAGCCGCATGACGGACGCGCAGCGCCGCGAAACGTGGCTGCGCGTGAAGCACAGCGAAGCGCGCGTCGTCGTCGGCGCGCGCTCGGCGGTGTTCGCGCCGGTGCAGAACCTGGGTGTGATCGTCGTCGACGAGGAGCACGAACCCTCGTACAAGCAAGGCGACGTTCCGCGCTACCACGCGCGCGACGTCGCCGTGATGCGCGAGAGACGTCTCGGCGGCGTTAGCGTGCTCGGTTCGGCGACGCCGTCACTGGAGAGCTGGCAGGAAGCGCGCACCGGCAACTACCAGCGGCTCCTGCTCCGCGAGCGCGTGAGCGGCGGAACACTGCCGCGCGTCGAGATCGTCGACCTGCGCAGCGAGAAAGGCGAAGGTCGCGGTCCCGTGCTGTTCTCGCAGCGATTGAAGCAGCTCCTCAGCGGCGCTCTCGCGCGCGGCGAGCAGTCGATCCTGTTCCAGAATCGCCGCGGCTTCGCGCCGGTGCTCTGGTGCGGTGCATGCAGGGAGACCGTGCGCTGCAAGAACTGCGACGTCAGCCTGACGTTCCACAAGCGGATTCGGCGCGCCGCGTGTCACTCGTGCGGCGAGGAGATCCTTCCGCCGACGGCGTGTCCGAGCTGCACCGCGCCTGCGCTCCACTACCTCGGCGCCGGTAGCGAGCGCGTCGAGGCCGCGCTCTCGCAACTGCTCCCGACCGCGCGCGTGCGACGGATGGACTCCGACACGATGCTGCGGCGCGAGGACTACGAAGAGGTGCTCGCGAGCTTCGGCCGCGGCGAGATCGACGTGCTCGTCGGCACGCAGATGATCGCGAAGGGCCTCGATTTCCCGCGCGTGACGGTCGTGGGGATCATCTCGGCCGACGGCTCGCTACACCAGCCGGACTTCCGCGCCGCGGAGCGCACGTTCCAGTTGCTCGCGCAAGTGTCCGGTCGCGCCGGTCGCGGTGTCTTGAAGGGCGAGATCGTCGTTCAGACCACGACGCCCGCGCACCCCGCGATCTTGTGCGCGGCAAAGCACGACTACGAAGGCTTCGTCGCGGCCGAAAGCCGCTTGCGCGCGGAGCTCGGCTACCCGCCGCACGGCAAGCTCTTGCGCGTCGTGTTCGAGGACGCGGACGAGAGCCAGGTCGCCGCCGCGGCGAAGGAGTGCGGCGAGTTGCTGCGCAAGTCGTTGCCG
>JANOFY010000521.1:0-1691 GCA_031413895.1 Planctomycetota bacterium
TACGTCCTCGATGGAGATCACCTTCAGGCCCGAGTTCGCAAGCGCGCGCACGGCGGACTCGCGGCCCGATCCGGCGCCCTTGACGCGCACTTCGACCTCGCGAACACCTTGGCGCATCGCAAAGGCCGCCGCTTGCTCGGCCGCGCGTTGCGCGGCGAACGGCGTGCTCTTGCGCGTGCCCTTGAACCCGACCGTTCCGGCCGAGCCCGTGCAGACGACTTCGCCGCGCCCGGTCGTGATGGTCACGAGCGTGTTGTTGAAGGATGCCTTGACGTGCACGACGCCCTTCGACTCGACCTTCTTGGCCTTCTTGGCCTTGACTGCTTTGGTCATGGACTACTTCATTCCCTTCACGGACTTCTTGCCGGCAACCGTCTTGCGCGGACCCTTGCGCGTGCGCGCGTTCGTGCGCGTGCGTTGACCGCGCACCGGGAGACCGCGGCGATGGCGCGAGCCGCGGTGGCAGCCGATGTCTCGCAACCGGCCGATCGCGGCCGCGACTTGACGGCGCAACTGACCTTCGACGGAGTATTCCTTCTGGACGTGGTTTGCGAGGGTCGTGAGCTGCTCCTCGGTCAAGTCGCGGGCCTTCATGCCCGGATCGAGACCGAGAGCTGTGCACACCTTCGCGGACGTCGGACGGCCGACGCCATAGATGTACGTCAGGGCGATCTCGAGTCGCTTGTTGTTGGGTATGTCTACACCGATGACGCGCGGCATGTGGTTTGTTTCCTAGCGGACTTCGCTGGTTCCAGTTCCTGTGTGTGCTCAGCCACCTTGACGCTGCTTGTGTCTCGTGTCGCTGCAGATGACGCGAACGACACCTCGGCGACGCACGATCTTGCACTTGGCGCACATGCGCCGGACGCTGCTTCGGACCTTCATCTCGTTCCTCTCGTACGCCGCTCTCCGCGGCAGATGATGCGTCCCTTCGTCAGATCGTAGGGCGACATCTCGACGGTGATCTTGTCTCCGGGAAGGATGCGGATGTAGTGCATGCGCATCTTGCCGCTCACGTGCGCCAGGATCTCGTGACCCGACTCGAGCTTCGCGCGAAAGCGCGCGTTGGGGAGTGCTTCCGTCACGAGCGCCTCGACGGTGATCGGCTCTTCCTTCGCCATCAGCTGGCCCTCCGACGGGAGGCGACCTGCTTGAGCGCCTGGAATACCGCGTCCGGCGAAAGACCGCCGTCTACTTCGTCGAGCAGTCCGCGCGAGCGGTAGTACTGCTCGAGCGGCTCGGTTTGCTCGTGGTACACGGACAGTCGCTTCTGCACGGTCGCCGGAGCGTCGTCCGTGCGCTGAACGAGTTCGCCACCACACTTGTCGCAGCGGCTCGCGGACTTCGGCGGCGCAGTCTTCACGTGGTGGATGTTGCCGCACTTGTCGCAGGTGCGTCGTCCGGACAGCCGATCGACGACCGTGGTATCCGCGACGGCGAGGTTGATCGCTTGAACTTTCGCAGCCGAACCGAGCCGGCGCTCGAGCGCTTCCGCTTGCGGCAGCGTGCGCGGAAAGCCGTCGAGCAGATATCCGCCCGCGCAATCCGGCCGCGACACGCGATCGAAGAGCATGTCGAGCACCAAGTCGTCCGGCACGAGCCGGCCGGAGTCCATGAACTCAAGGACGCGAATGCCGAGCGGCGTTCCTTGCGCGCGATTCTCGCGGAACAAGTAGCCGGTGGAGATGTGA
>JANOFY010000522.1:0-10042 GCA_031413895.1 Planctomycetota bacterium
CTCGTCGCGACTCGTGGGGATCATCACCGATCGCGACATGTGCATGGCGTCGTACACGCAGGGCGCGCCGCTGTATTCGATCCGCCTGTCGATCGCGATGGCGAAGAAGGTGTTCTCGTGCGGCCCCAAAGACACCGTCGAATCGGTCGCGCGCACGATGAGTACGCACCGCATTCGGCGGGTGCCCGTGGTCGACGCGCAGCGCCGCGTGATCGGGATCGTTTCCCTCGGTGATCTGGCCCGCGGCGCGACGAAGTCGACCGCGCGCTCGTCGGTCGGCGCGACGCTCGCGTCGATCAGCGCACCGCGCGTGGCGACCGCCGGCGAGAAACTCCTGGCCGCACAACCGGCCCTCGCTCCGCGCCGTCCCTCGAAGCAAAGCGCCACGCGATCCTCGACGCCCAAGGCCAAGGCCACGCGTCGCTCGCGCTGAGCGCCCTTCGCCTTCTGCGCTGAGCGCCCTTCACCCCCCGCGCGGAGCGCCCTTCAAAGGACAAACGGCCGTGTCAGGAGCACGGCCGTTTGTGCAAGTTCGAGTTCGCGTCAGGAGCGCGCGTCTCGCACTTGCCAGCTCCGGCGCGAACGCCGAGCGGGATCGTCATGTACGGTAAGTCAGGAGCTCTTGCTTTGCCTATAGCTGACCAGGAACAGGATGGTTTCGACGAGCCAGAGAGCGAGAAGAACAACTCCAAGGATGGCTAAGAATGGCATTCGATTCAGCTTTCGAGTCGGGAACTCTCGGCAGCAGATACGATCGGCTGTGATTACCTACTTCCGCCGTTTAGTTTCCTTTGCGGGGTCTTGATCGATTTTTTTCGCGCGATTCGTCCCGCAAATGATCCACGCGAGTCAGTTGCTTCGAGCTCGTGCAGGTGGACAACATTCACGGAACTTTGTGTGTGCAACCAAAGAGTGAGCACGCGGTCTTGAAGGAGTGTCGACGCGCGCATCGAATGAGATTTCCCAAGTCGCAGGCGCAGGCGGGTCGCACTGCGCGCGATCGTGGGATCGAGCACATCCCGATGGTTGCGACGCCATGGAGCTCGCAGATCTCGTCGCGATCACGATCGGTGACGATCCCGCCGGGCGTTGCGCGCGCACCCGCGAACTCCTGGATTCACTCGACTTGATCGCGCTTTCTCGAGCCACAAGCAGTCATCTTGCGCGCGCGTTCGACCTCCCGGTCGAGTCCGCGCTCCGTCTGGCCGCGGCCTTCGCGCTGGGCCGGCGCGTCGAGTCCCACGCCCGTCGTCCGCGCGCCCCGGTCAGCTCGCCCGCGCGCATGCACGAGCTGCTCGCCGGCGAACTGCGCGGTCTTGGGGTAGAGACGTTCGTCGTCTTGCTCCTCGACGGCAAGCACCGATTGCTCCGTCGCCATCGCGCGAGTCAGGGCACGCTGACCTCAGCGCTCGTCCACCCGCGCGAAGTGTTCGGTCCGGCACTGCGCGAGGGAGCCGCTGCCGTCGCCGTCGCGCACAACCATCCGTCCGGTGACCCCGAGCCGTCGAGCGAAGACTTGGCTGTCACGCGGCGACTGATCGAAGCGGGGCGCCTCGTCGGGGTCCCGTTGCTCGATCATCTCGTCATCGCGGACGCGGGCTATGTCTCGATCCGCGAGCGGATCAACTTCGAAAGCGTCTGAACGCGCGTTCCGACAAGATGGCGAGCGAGGCCTCGGCCGCCGTTTCGATACGGAGCACGTGCGGTCCGACGCACACGGCCTCGGCCCCCGCCGCGGCAAACGCCGCCGACTCCTGCGGCGTGAACCCGCCTTCGGGTCCGATCGCCACGACAAGCGGCCGGCCCGCCGTCGCTTCGCGGAGAGCGGCGCCCGACGCGCCCTCGATCCAGTCCGACAGCCCGTCGTTCGCGATCGGATCGAGCACGAGGAGCGCGGCCAACTGGCGGTGAGTCAACTCGGCGATCGTCCGCGCCTCGCCGAGGGCGGGCAGCCACAGTCGACCGGATTGTTTGCACGCCTCGCGCGTGATGCGCAGCCAGCGCACATGCCGCGTGCCCTCGGTCACTGGCGGCCTTTGGCCGCGATCCGTGGCGAGCGGCGTGATCGCGGCCGCACCGAGCTGCGTCAGCCGATCGAGCATCTCCTCGGCGGCCGCGCCGCGCGGCAGCGCGACCGCGATCTCGATCCACGGCAGCGCAGACAAAGCCTCCCCGGGCCGCGGTTCTCGCCGCGGCTCGCCGGTCACCTCGAGCTCGAGCTCGCGTGCGCCGCGCCCAGCGCTGGCGCGAACCGTGAGCGGCCACTCGGCACCGGCGCCGTCGAGGCCGAGCGCGCGGTCGCCGGCCCCGAGTCGGAGCACCCTCGTGGCGTGCTGCAGGTCGTCGGCGCACAGCTCGGCGCGTCCGTCGACGGGCGTGCGCTCCAGGAAGAAGCGGCGCGCGGCGGCACTGCCCGGTGCGTTACCGCGCGGCGACATGTGCGGATTGTGCGCGGGGCGCGAGCGCGGCTCAACCCGCGCGCTACGGTAGGCCTCTCGCGACGTGCAGCGCCACGCGCGTGCCGCTACGATCTCCGCGCTTCGGTCGGATCACGGCGGGGCCGCCTGCGGGGCGGGCGTCGTCGCGGTTACCCCAAACTGCGCTGACGGTAGACCGGCCGCGCCCCGGGGCGGCGGGAGACGTCGGCGTGGGAAGCCTCGGTCGAGCTCCGGTCGAGCTACGCCTGACCGAGCATCCGACGCCACCGACGCTCCCTCCACATCACCACCGCGCCCATGGATCCACGTTATTCCCTGCGCTTCGAGTCCGGCGAGCGGCGCGGGGAAGAGATTCCGATCGCCGCGCAGGGGATCACGGTCGGCCGCCGCCCGGGGAACTCGCTGCAGATCCTCGACAACTCGGTGTCCGGCAAGCACGCCGAGATGCTGGTCGATGGTAAGGGCGTGCTCCTGCGCGATCTCGGCAGCACGAACGGCACGCGCATCGGACCGCAGCGCATCATCGAGCACCGCCTCGCGCACGGCGACCGTGTGTTCTTCGGAAACATCGAGCTCGCGTTCCAGGATGCGCGCGTCGGCGATGCTCGCGTCGCCGGCGACGTCGAGGGTGCGCCGGTCGTTGCGCCCGCGGTCATGGCACCCGGCGATGGCATGCAGCGCACCAGCGCCGAGTTGGTGTTGCGTTCGCACAAGCGCTCGCGCGTGGGACTCGTGGTGATCGCCGTCCTCGCGCTAGGCGCGGCGGGTCTCTATGCGTGGCTGCAGCGCGCCGGACTCTCGAGCGCGGCGGTTGCGCGCCCCGTCGAGGCCGTACCGGGCAACTTGCTCGAGGGCAGCTACTCGTTCGAAGGCGAGACCGACGCGTGGACGCCCGTCGAAAGCGCGCCCGCGGTGTTCCAGAGAACACCGATCGATCGTGCGGCAGGCGGATCGACGGCGCCGTCCGGTTCCGCTTGGATGTCGACGGAGCTCGCGCCGGGTGAGTGGGCGTGCCACCGTTCTCCGCCCCTCGCCGCGCCGGCCGGTCGCGCGCTGCAAGCACGCGCCAAGCTGTTTCCCGGCGAGAGCGTCGCGATGCAGCTCGGCCTCGAGTTCGCGAGCGCGAGCGAGAACGGCGCACACCCCGTCAGCACGTGGGGCGAAAACGAAGTCACGTGCGCCGTCCCGGCCGGTTACGACGCGGTGCGCGTGCTCGTCGCCGTGCCCGCGGCGAAAGCGGGCGGGAGCGCGGGCTTCGACGACGTGAGTTTGGTCGAGGCGGCCGGCGGCGGTGCGCCGGTGACGAAGCTCGGTGAGTTCGAGCTCGCGCTCCTCGGCGATCCGCCGCGGTCCGCGGTCCTCTCCAAGTCCGGACGGATACTGATCTCCGGGCTCGAGTTCCCGCCCAGCGCTGCGGAGCTCGCGAGCGGCTCGCCGATCGAACGTCGCGAGGAGGATCATTGGACGCGGCTCGTCGCGCAAGGCGGACGCACGCTCCGCCTCGTCGCGGAAGCTCCGCTCGCTCGTGCGCGCATCGCGACGATCGGTGCGTCGGAGGGCGGCAGCGGTTTCTCCGCGCACGCGCTCGACTTCGAGCGCTCCGAAGTGACAGACCTCGTCCTGGGCTCCGGACGCGAGCTCCTGCGCCTCAAGTTCGAAAAGCCCGTGCGCGTGCGCGGCGTCGCCGACGGCGCGGCCTCGCGGATCGAGATCGGGGACGAGATCACCGAGGTCGCGTTGCAACACGACTTCAGCGCGGAACGCAGCGCGGCGGGCAACTTGGCGCACACGGCGCGCAACGCGGACAAGAAGGGCGAGCTCGGCACGGCTTTGAAGGTGTGGGCCGATCTCCTCAACGGCTATCCGTACGAAGACGCGCTCGTGAACGAGGCCGAAGCCACGCGCTCGCGCTTGATCCAACAAGGACTCGAGGAAGTGCGCGGACTGCGCGTCGAAGTCGAGCGCGCGCGCTTCTTCCGGCTCGTCGATCTGCACCGGCAATGTCGTGACAAGGCGCGCGCGATCGGCGCGCGGTACAGCCCGAGCGAAGTCGAGCCCGAGGCCGCGGCCGTCGCCGCCGACGTGGAGACGGAGCTCGTCGGTCTCGAAGCCGAATCGATGCGCGCTGAACGTGCGCGCTTGTCGGCGATCCACAAGTCTCTCCTCGCGCAAAAGGCCGACGGCATCGCGGCCGAGGTCGCGTCCTACCTGGCGGAGAAACAGTAGATGGCGCGCACAGTCACAGGCGTCGACATCGGCCTGCGCACCGCTAAGTTCATTCGCGGCACGTTCAAGGGCAACACGTTCAAGGTGACCGACTTCGCGATCGAGCAGGTCGCGTCGAACGAGATCACCGACGGTTGGAGCGCGATCGAGCTCGACTTCAAGCCGCTCGCTGCGCGCGTCGGCCTCACCGGCAAGGACGTCAACATCCGCTACACGCGCGTTCCGCGCGTCCCCGATTGGCAGCTGCGCAATCTGATGCGCTTCGAGGTGGCCGAGATCGGCGATCAGTCCGGCTCGGGCCTGGCGTCGGATTTCAATCTGCTGCCTGAGCTCCCCGAGATCGAGGGCGAGGACGTCGTGCTGCTCGCGATGGCGCGCGAGAACCTGCTCGCGGCGCACGAAGCCGGCCTGGCGGATCTCGGCGGCAAGCTCGATTGCTTCACGCCGAACGCGATCGCGCTGTACGGCGCGTTCCTGCGCTACGGCGTCGTGCAGGACGAGACCGTCCTCATCGCGAACATCGGTTACGACAATCTCGACGTCGTCGTCGTGCGCGGTCCCGATCTCATCTTCGCGCGCAATCTCACGGGCGGTTCGCGTCTCTTCGAAGAAGCGATTGCGCAACGCTTCGGGATCGGGGCTGAAAAGGCGCGCCAGGTCAAGGAAACGCTCGCGACGCTCGAGCCGGGGGTGACGTTCACCGACCCGAATCAGGAGAAGGCGAGCCGCGCGATCTTGGGCGCCGCCGGACAGATCCTGAGCCTGCTTCAATCCACGCTGCTGTTCTGCAAGAGCCAAGTGAAGATCAGCGGGCTCAAGCTCGATCGCGTCTTGCTGTGCGGCGGCGGCGCGGCGCTGCGCGGTTTGCCGAAGTACCTCTCGTCGGGTCTGTCGGTTCCGGTCGAGCTCTTCGATCCGTTCCGCGTCGTCGACGTCAGCGCGCTGTCGCCGGAGAAAGCCGCGCTCCTCGAAGAGCACAAGCTCGAAGCGGTCGTCGCGCTCGGCCTCGCGACGGCGGCGTCCGATCCCGACGCGTACTCGATCGAGATCCTCTCGGCGAAGGATCGCAAACGTCGCGAATTCTTCGGCGCGCAAGTCTATTTATGGGCCGCGGGCCTGCTGGCGCTTCTGTACCTGGGCTACGACGCGTGGCAGACGTCGACCGCGCTGCGCAGCACGTCCGAGCTCGCGCGCACCTTGGACCAGCAGTACAAACGCGCGAACCAGACGCACCGCAAGACCGAGGAACTCATCGCCGAGAGCAAGCAGCTCGGTGAGCTCGCGTCCGTGCTCGGCGCCGCGAAGGGTTCGGGCGAGCAACTCGCGCGCGTGCTCTATGCACTGGAGACCGAGCTTCCCGGCGACTTCTGGATCACGCAGGTGTCGACCGATCTGCGCGCCGATCCCGAGCTCGGTGTCGAGCGCGGTGCGGAGCGCCCGGTGCTCTCGATCGCGGGCAAGGCGCGTGAGGGCACGAGCTCGCTCGCGACGCAGTACGAGACCTTCATCCAGGGCCTCCGACGTCGTCTGCCGCAGAACATCGCGGTCAAGGAGCGGCTCGCCGCGACGGGAGCGAAGTTCACCATCGACCTGACACTGTTCGCGCCCGCGGTCTCCGCGGGTGCGAACGCCTCGGTGGACGCGCCCGCGCCCGCGCCCGCGCCGGAAGCCGCTCCTCCGAATAACGGCGAGCCCAAGGCTCGCCCGGGCCACTGAGCATGGACCTCCAGAACTACTGGCAAGAGAACAAGCGCTTCGTCGTGAGCGTCGCGGCGGGCGCGATCGTGTTCGCGGTCGGCTCGATGCTGATCGGCAGCTTCTTCCGCGCCGAGCTCGCGCAGCAGCGGCGCAGCGCGGACGCGACCGCGAAGAAGCTGCGCTCCGAGTCGATGTACACGCAGTCCGACCTCGCGACGGCGCAAAAGGAGCGCGACGAGACCGCGCAAGCCGTCGAAGTGCTCCGCACCTCGGTCGCCTTCGCGCCGCGCCGCGACTTCGTGCTCGATCCAGCGCGCGGCGCCGCGAGCAATCAATACTTCGGCGCCGTTTCGCGCGTGCGCGAAGAGCTCTTGACGCTCGCGGGACGCGCGAACTTGCGCTTGCCCGAGGACCTCGGGCTGCCGGCGCTCTCGCCGACGCGCGAGAGCGAGATCGAACGCTACCTGGAGGCGCTCGACCTCGTCGACCGCGCGGCGCGGATGGCGATCAGCGCGGGCGTGCAGCGCATCGATCGCATCGAGATCAAGCTCGATCCGGGCCTCACCTCGCGCCAGGGCGTCGGACAGATCGAGAGCACGCGCGTCGAGTTCAACATGAGCGGCCGGCCCACGCCGCTCGTGCGGTTCCTCGAAGAATCGCAGAGCCCTGGTGGGAGCGCGGTCAGCGGGGAGCCGGTCGGACCGCTGCTGATCGAGAAGGCGCAGATGCAACCCGCGCGCACGAAGACCGAAGAAGTCGGCTTGGAAGTCACGTTCGTCGTCGCACGCGTCCAGGCGGGCTGACACGGAGACGCACTTGGAGATCCGCAAAGAACAAGTCGTGCTCGTGCTCACCGCCGCCCTCGTGGGCTGGCTGACGTACGGCTCTTTCTCTACGAACGTGCGCCGGGGAGGAACCGTCAAGCGTGCCGATGCTCCGACGCTCACGCACACGCGCGTGATCGATCCCGCGCTCGTGCTCCCCGAGAAACGTGAGCTCGCGGGCCGCAATGTGCGCGAGCTCTTCTCGCCGCCGAGCGACACGCGTCCGTTGCCGCCGCTTGCGTTCGTCCCACCGCCGCAGGTTCCGCTGGCGATCTTGCGTCCGCCGCCGGAGCCTGGCCCGCTGCCGAGGCTCTACGGTCGCTTCTTGCGCGTCGAGCCCACGATCACGCCGGTGGCCGGTCTATTCGCGCAGGGCGAAGACGTGTCGTTCCGGGGCGGCGACGACGAAGCCTCCGCTGCCGCGAATGCGACGCCCGATCCCGTCGCCAAGGTCGAACTCTCGGCCGCCGAGCGCGCGGAACGCGTCGCGAGCCATAAGAAGCTCTACGACTGGGTGCGCACGGTCGAGCTGAAGTTCGGACAGATCACGAACCGCGATCGCTACGCGCTCGCGCGGCGGCCGGCCGAGGACGTCTTGTTCGTCGAGTTCAATCCCGCGACCGGCAAGCCGCGCTTGCCCGGACAAGCGCCGGTGCCGCTTGCTCGCGCGAATGTCGCGGAGTTCGGTTTCGCGGACACGATCCCGAACCAGCTCGAGCTGCGTCGCGCGGAGTTCGGCGATCCGCTGGCGATGGCCGAGTACGACGCGGCGATCTCGTTCGCGGTCGCGTGCGTGGACCAGCACGTCGAGACGCCGCGCGCGCTCGAGATCGCAGCCGAGATGTTCACGCGGGCTGCCGCGGTCGCGCGCGAGGATCCCGTGCCGCGTTTGGGCCTCGCGCGCTGCTACGAAGTGGGCTTCGATTTCGAGCGCGCGTTCCAGGAATACCGCTCGTTGATGGCGGGAGCGTACGCGCGCAATCCGCTCGTGCTCGTGCGCCTGGCCGTGCTCGAAGCGCGCTTCCGCATGTTCGATCGCGCCGAGGAGCGCATGCGCGAAGCCGAGCGCTACGGCCGGACCGTGTGGCACGTGCAATTCTGCTTGGGTCGCTTCCTGAGAGAACGCGGCCGCCCCGAAGAAGCGGTCGAGCACTTGCGCCTCGCGAACCAGTACGAGCCGACTGGACCCGAAGCGAAGCACGAGCGCGCGCGCATTCGCCTCGAGCTCGCGCGCGCGCTGCTCGCGACCGGAAACGTGACCGAGGGCGCGGAGTGGTACGACAAGGCGCGCCAGGCCGATCCCACCGAACAACTCGCGCAGGCGGGGATCGTCAGCGCGTCGGTGATGGCCGGCGGACGCAGCGGCGGAACGATGAACGGAGCGGGCACGGCCGACAAAGGCGTTGCCGCGTCGTCGTCTGAGAACGCCGAATTCGAGCTGCTACTCGCGCTCGGACTCGAGAGCCTCGCGCGGCGCGACGAGGCGTCGGCGGCGCGCGCCGAGCAGTCGCTGCGCCTCGCCGCGAGCGCCGATCCCTTACGCGCGAGTTTCGCGTGGCGTGCGCTCTCGTACCTGGCCGAGACGACGGGCTATCCCGAGGAAGCGCTGCGCATGAGCGAGCTCGCGCTCGAGAACGATCCGACCGATGCGTACTCGCTGTACCAACGCGGTCGTCTGCTCGCCGCGCGCGACGATCTCGACGGGGCGGTCGACAGCTTCACGCGCGCGCTCGACATCGAGCTCGACTTGCCCGATGTCCTCGCCGCGCTCGGCGAGGTGGCGTACCGCCGTGGAGATTACGCGGCGGCCGAACGCTACCTCGAACGCGCGCTCGCGCTCGAGCCCAAGCTCGCGTCGGTCGGCACGCTGCGCGGCGTGAACTTCCTCGAGATGGGCGCGCTCGGCGACGCCGAAGCCGCGTTCAAGCAAGCGCTCAGCGTCGCGCCGGATCACCCCGGAGCACGTAGCGGGATCGCGTGGTGTCACTACGCGCGCGGCGATGCGACCGAGGCGCTCGCGCGCTTCCGCGAGCTCGACGACAACCGCCGCGCGGAGCCGGAGAGCGATCCTTACCGTGTTCACGCGCGGGCCGAGATCGCGCGCATCTCCGATCACCTCGAGAAGGTCGTGTGGAGCGACCGTTTCGAACGCCGCACGCTGCTCAACGGCTGGGAGACGGAGGAGAAAACCGGCCCGCTGGTCGCGATCCACGATGGACACGTGTCGCTTGCGGGCACGTTCAAGTCGAACGGTCGCGCACGACTGTGGCAGCTCAAGAACGCCGGCGCGTTCGTGGCCTTCGAGGCGCGCATCACGATCAAGTCGGGGACGACCGGTCGTGTCGGGCTCTTCGTGTCGCGCGAGTCGAGCCGTGCCGGCGACACGCAAGTCGAGTCCGAGGTCACGGTGTCGCGTCACAACGATCTGGGCAAGAACACCATTCAGACGCGCTTGATGAAGCGCGGCGAAGAGGAGCTCCCGTACACCGACGTCGTCGGGTTCGACTGGAAGCTCGACCAGCCGATGGTCGTGCGCATCGAACGGACCGGCGATTCGAGCGACACGCGCGTGCGTGTGCTCGTCGACGGTTTCCCGGTGCTCGACGATAAACCGATGCCGAATCTTGGACGCACGAACGCCGACCTGCGCCTGGGGATCTTCGCCGAAGGTCAAACCGGCCGGCAGGTCCAAGTCGAGGTCGACGATGTCGAGCTCGTGTACCGCGACAGGCAATGATGCGCGCGCCGCCGGAGCAATCGATCCGCGACTCGACGAGCGTCGAGCGAGAGTGCGGCGTTCGCGATCGCGGGGTGAAGTACGGTGTCGGGGCGAAGTACGGTGTCAGACACTTTTTT
>JANOFY010000523.1:0-4828 GCA_031413895.1 Planctomycetota bacterium
GGCTGAGGCGTGGCCGGCGTCGCTCGGACTGCGTCCTGGGGAGCGAGGTTGAGTCCGTCGATCCCCATGATGTCCGCGTATTCGACGCGAAAGCGGGGACCGTCCGGGGTGTCGTGGAGCTTGTAGCTGAGGCGGCGGAGCGCCCACGCGGATTGCTGGGTATTAGGACGTGCTCTAAGGCGTCCGACGGATGGCGGGGTTCGCACGAATGGCTCACGTCGTCGAATCGCGCACGCGCCCAGAGGCCCGTGGAACGAACCGTGGCTTGTCGCCCATCGCGCTCGCATACCCCGGCACTGCGTCGAGCAGCGCTTCTTCCGACCGAATTCGGCGCACGAGCACGGGCGTGTGGAGGAGCGTCAGCACGAGCCACGAACGCCATGCGCCGACGGCGAGAGGTATGGCGCTGAACTCGATCAGGACGGCGAGGTAGTTGGGGTGCCGAATCCAGCGGTACGGTCCGCTCGTGACGACGCCCACGTTGGGGTCGACGAGTGCGCGCGCGTTCCACGCGCGCCCCAGAGCGCCGAGCGTCCAGTAACGCAGCGCCTGCGCGCTGAAGAACAGCGCCGTGCACGACCAAAAGATCCAGCGCTGGATCGCGCCGTCTGCTAGCTCGCCTCGCTCGAGCGCGAAGAACTCGAGCGCGGGAAGAACGATGAGCGCGGCATGGACCGCGACCATCGCGGACCAATCGAGCGTGGTGCCCGCCGCACGGACGCCGCTGTTCCGCGCGCTGGCGCGGATGTTCCGGCGCGACCATACGAGCTCGACGATCCGCTGGAGCGCGACGATCGCGAGCAGCACGGCGTACAACGTTGCGAAGTCGTTCACGGGATCCGTTCTACGAAATCCACGGCCAAGGGACGCCACGAGCGACAGTCATGGTCCGTGCGCCTGCCCCGGAAACAGAGGGTGAGACGCGCCAATCGTCGGTCCACGCGTCGTCCAATTAGACGCAGGGTCGATTCATCTCTTCGCTTCGCGCGCTCGCGCGACTCACTTGTCTTTGAACAGCCCGCCGACGTCCTTGAGGGCCTTCTTCGCATCGTCGAGACCGATGCCGAGATCCTTCAGCGTTCCTTCGGCCTGGTCGCCGAGAACCTTCTCGAGTCCTGCCAACTGACCCCCGAGGTCCTTCAGCAGGTCGTCGGGAAACACGTTGCGCCCCGCCTTCAATGAACTCGAGAGGAGCGCTTCGATCACGGCGCGCGTCAACTTCGCGACGATCTCTCCCGTGCTTCCGCGGGAGTTGAAGTCCTTCAACACGACCTCGGGAACCTCGACCTGGAACGAGCCCGCGGCGCCCGCGATGCCCGAGAGGTGAAGCGACGTCCTCACGTCGCGGATGACGAGCCGATCGATCTTCAGTTCGCGTGAACTCCCCGATGACTCCGCCGATTCCGCCGGTGCATCCGCGCTCGAAGGCGAGAGCTTCTCGACGTGGTCGAGGATCGTGCCGTAGTTCGTCTTTCCGCCGGTGCGCTCGAGGTTGACGACGACTCCATCGAGCGCGAACTCACGCACGTGAATCGAATCCGAAAGGAGGGTCCCGTTCTCCCAAGACGCGCGCGTGCTCGCCAAGCTCACGAACGGTTCGTCCCGAAAACCGGGCGGATTCGCGATCGAGAGATCCTCGATCGAGAACGATCCCGCGAACGGGCTCGCTTCGATGCCGCCGACCTTCGTCTCGACGCCGGTCGCGTGCGTCGCGCCCTTTTCGATCGAGGCCGCGACGAGCCGATCGAAGAAGAGGAACACGCCTGCACTGAGAACGACGAACAGGGCGACCAAGATCAACACACAGCGCAGGAGGAACTTCACGGCGGCGAGCATAGAGCGCTGCCGTCGAGCATGACAAGCCGAAGCGCGATCTCTCGGCGAGACGCAAGAGATGCGAACGCACGATCGCGCGTGGGGCGACCATGAGTGACTCGGGGTCCAAACGGGATCCGCAGTCGAGGATGGGAGTCGCAACTACAAACGCGGCTCGAACGCGCGACCGCAGGACTAGGGGCAGAAGTCGACGTGCACCGCGTTCGTGAGCCCGTATTGAGTCAAGGGTCCCGAACCGGGTCCAACCATCATGTTCTGCGCTTGGCCGATGCCGCGGAAGAACACTTGGTAGTTCAGCGCGCTGCCGACCATCCCGATCGTGACCGGGATCGGGATGCTCGCCTGCCCCGCGATGTCGAACATGAATCGCCGGACGAAAGCCGGCGAACCACCGAGCAGGAGTGTTCCGCCGCCGAAGGGCGTGCTCGCGGACGTCGGGCTCGAGCAGACGTAACCCATCCGGCGCGGCAGGCAGTCATCGAGCTCGAGCTTGAAGTTGTTCACGGAGTAGCTCGGCGTTCCGCTCCACGCAAGGCTCGGCACGTCGCCGTTCGAGAGCGGCTTCGCGGTGCCGTACGCGATCGGCGGGAAACACGTATCGGTCGCCAAAATCACGGTCTCGTTCGCCTTCAGGACGGGCGCGCTCTTTCCGTGTGCGACCCACTGATTGTAGGCCTGGAGACCCGTGCCGTTCGTGGTGTTCTCGTCGCGCAAGAACTCGATGTACTCGCGCGTCGTCGTCTGGTGGTAGAGCGCAACTTCGGCGCGCGTGGCCGTCGGCGGGATGGCGAAGTTCGTATTGTCCCAGTACTGCTCTTCCGCGTAGGTCGCACCGACGGGCGCCGACTGCACCCCCGCGAATCCCGCATTAGTGAAGCCGCGCGGCGGGATGCGGTTGTCCTTGTAGATCTTGTTGTTGAGGACGAAGTGGAACGTCGGGCCGACGGCGAGTCCGGTGAGCGCGGCCTGCGCTGCGTCGACGCCGAGGTCTTGCTCGTACACCTTCGTGTCGCCGGTCGTGAGCGTCGCTGTGCCGGTGTTGTACGCACCGCGCTCCGCGATGAGCACATTGGAGGCATTGTAGAACTGGACGTTGATCCACATGCGCCGGCCTTCGCTGTAGCCGGTCGGCAGCTTGTGACCGGTTTGATTCACGACGCGCACGACCAGGTTCGCCCCCGAGACCGCGGCCTCGAGATCAGCCGCGTTCTGGTGCAAGTACAGATTGCGGGCGTGAGCGGCCGCAACCGAGGCGTTCGTCAGCCCTGTTTCACTGTCCGGATACAGACTGCGGACCGCGTTCAACACCCAACTGTTCGTCCCGTTGAAATCGTGCAACGGAAGGTCGGGCCGCACAGCTCCGCCGAGAACCGGCTGACACGCGGTTCCGGTCGTCTTCGGCATGTGGCAGTCCTGGCAAGAACTCACTGCCGTGATATTTCCTCCGAATCGACCGCCCATCTCCACGGGGCCTTGCGCGAACGCGCTCTCACTCCATTCGCTGTACGTCCGTTCGACCGGGAACTCGTCGAACTTGTCCTGCGTGGGGTGCTCGGCGTTGAGCGTGTTCACCGCGTAGGTGTCGCCGGGTTGCCTCGTCAGCACTGGATTGCTGACGTCGTGGCACGTGGCGCAGAGCAAGGACTCGCGGTGGTACGGAGACTCGCGCCAGGCGTGATACGAGAACGTGGGCCCGAGGTCGAACGGCCCGCGGCGACGATCGTCCGGGTCGACGATGTACTGCGCGTTGCCGTTGTTGACCGGCAAGTCAGCGAGTCCGCTGAGGATCGCCACGTCGTCCACGGGACTCTCGCCCGGGGCGTATTCCGGATCGACCAGTCGGTGGCACAGGTGGCAAGTGACGCCGTCGAGATCGCCCAACAGCGGGTCGAGCGCGGATCCGTCGGTCGGTGTGCTGCGTCCGTCCAGCCACGCGCCCGGTGCGTGACAGCGGAGGCACAGGTCGCCGCTGAAGCTTGCATCCTGTTCTGCGATCGCGAGCGCGGCATAGAAGATCGGGTCGCGCCCCGCTTGCGCCATCATGCTCGCGGACCAGCGCGTGTACGGCTCTTGATTGGGATCGTAATTGCCGTGGCAGGGCGAGCAGTTCGGAGAGTCGATGATCGAGTCGTTGAGACCGAGCGGTTGCGTTCCCGGCTGCTCGAAGTCGGTGAGCGTCGTCGGGAGTGGGAGGCTCGCGAGAGCCGCGGCGAGGCTGATGCCTCCGGTGACGACGACGGCGATGACCGAGGGGCGGATGTGTCGCGACGACATAGTTTAGTTCGGGCGAATCCTGAGGCAGGCGGGACCGGACGTATTCGCCGTAAGCAGGCCCCGGATGCACGTGAGGCCGGTCTGACGCAAAACTCCGGTCCGAATCCTCTCCCGAGAATTCAAGGCCGTCAAGGAATGCGCCGCGCGTGCCTCGACGCGGCGCGGTGGGGGGGTGAGGACCGAGCCCGCGAGGATTCGCTGGGTGGGTTGAAACCTCTTCCGCCGCCTTCGGTCCGATGCCGGCCCGCGTAGCGCCTCGAGCGCCTGGATCGCGGGGCGCGGGAGCGGGCGTGCCGCGTCCGCAACCTTGGCACTCAGCAAACTGCTTAGAGGAGAGTTGGTCATGACGAGTCTGCAGAATGTTTCGACGGTCGCCTGCGCGGCCATGTTCCTTGCATCTTTCGCGGTCGCCGAACCGACGCGTCGCCCGTACCTGGAAGGGCGCGAGTCGACGAGCGTCGGTCTCTCGCTGCTCGAATCGAGCATGCTGCTCGCGCAGGGTCCTCAGTCCCAGGCCGGGTGGGTGATCATCACCGAGTTCATGAAGGATCCGGCCGCGGTCACGGATACCAAGGGGGAGTGGATCGAGGTGTACAACGCGGCACCGTGGCGAGTGAACCTCGAGGGCTGCACGCTGACCGATGACAGCGGCTCGCACCACGTGATCTCGACGGGCGGCGCGGGCCTTCGATTCATGCCCGGCCGCTACCTCGTGCTC
>JANOFY010000524.1:0-24358 GCA_031413895.1 Planctomycetota bacterium
GACGTCGATCCGGTTGTCGCGAAGGATGACCGAGTAGGCGAGCTTGCGATCGCGGTTCGCCAACGCCACCAGCGCGTCTTCGAGGGAGCCGAGAACGAGATCCGCCGAGCGGCGAAGCTTCCTCCGGAGGTTCTCGAGGTCTCGCTCGAGATGTCGAAGACGAGCGTCGTCCGCGTGTGCGCGAATCGCGATCAGTACATCAGCTACGGCGGACCGCCGTCGTCGGCCGGGTTCTGGAACCCCGGCACCGAGGAGCTCGTGCTGTTCGACGACAAGGCCGACGGCGGACGCGCGGACACGTGGGCCGTGCTGAACCACGAAGCGTTTCACCAATACATCTTCTACTTCTACGGGAACATCGCTCCGCACAGCTGGTACAACGAAGGCACGGGCGACTTCTACTCAGGCTATCGCTACGGCCGAAACAAGAAGTTCACCCTCGAGAAGTTCGACTGGCGCGATCCGCTGATCAAGGAGTCGCTCCGCGAGGGCCGATACGTCCCTCTCGATCAGTTCGTGCGCATGACGAAGGCCGAGTACTACGATCAGGCCACGATCGGACGAAACTACGCGCAGGGTTGGTCGCTCATCTACTTCCTGCGCACCGGCAAAAAGAACAACGCCAAGGGCTGGAATCCGCAGTGGGACTCGATCCTCGACACGTACCTCACCACGCTGGCTTCGACGGGCCAGATCGGACACGCCGTGGAGCAAGCCTACGCCGGCGTCGACATGACGGAGCTCGAGACGGCGTGGATCGCGTACACGCGTTGAGCATCGTGCGAAGCGCGTTCGCATCGGCGCAAAGCGCGTGTTCACAGGCGCGCGACCTGTGCGCGAGGGCACGGCGTACGCCGCTCGTGAAGTGCGCGTGGATCCCGGCGATCGTGCTGCTCTTCGGCGCGTGCCGCGGAACGCTCACGTTGTCGGATCCCACGCTGTCCATCCGCACGCCCGGCGGGTCCGAGCTGGGCGTGTCGACGGACTACGGTGTCGTGTTCCTCGGCCGCACGGCGCAAGGGGGTCGCGTCGAAATCACGGCTTGGTTCGGCGACGGCGCGAACATCGAGTCGGCCGTGATCGAACCGCTCGGCGGCGGCCTGTACACCGCCGAGACCGAGATCCGCCTGCCGCCCGTCTCGATTTCATTCGAAGATCCGCGGCCGGGTTCGCGCGTGCTCCTCATCGGGCGCACGGTGCGCGGAACCTGGCAGAACGAAGTCGACGTGCTCGCCGATCCGCGCGTCGACGGCATCTTGCTGCCCGTCGCGCGCGAGCTCGACGGTGCGGTCGATCAAATCGGCGCGGGCGTGTACGTCTACCCCGAAGACGACATCGAGAAGAAGAAGCTCGTCGGCCTCGTCTCCGGACGCCTCTCGCTCTCCGGTCCCGACGGCAGCCGCGACTACTTGACCGTCGTCGGACCGCGCGACCTGTGGCGACTCGTGACCCACCGGCGCGATGTCAATCAGCGCCGGCGCTGGGTGTACCGCCCGGACGTCATGTAGCGCGCGCGGACGTCGGCCCCAGCGGCGGCGTCCACGTCGGCCACGGCCCGCTCGTCGCGCGGCGCGGCTCGCCGTCGCGTGTGCGCAAGATTCGGCGCGTGACGAACTCGTAGACAGGTTTTCCGCCGCGCCGCCACAGCCACGCGAGGAGCGAGCGCTGCAATCCGTGTCCCAGGCCGCGCGGCAACGCCGACCTCGGAACGAGCGCGTCGCGGCGCGCATACCGACGTCGGTGCTTCTCGACGTGACGCAGGTCCTCGCGCGCGCGGCTCGACCACAGGCGCGTGCCGGGCGCGTGACAACTCGCGAGCTGGAAGTCGACCAGCCACGGATAGCCCGCGCGATCGACGAGGATGTTCTGCTCCTTGTGCAGATCGTTGTGGCACACGCCGCGCTCGTGCAGGCGCAGCACGAGAGCGTCGAGGTGATCGAAGAAGTCCTCCGGCAACGATTCCGCTCGGTGAAGCGGCTCGCCATCGATCCAGGAGCGCAGGAGCACGTCGCGGGCGCGCGGCAGCGGACGCGCAGGGCTCGGCGCGCCCGCGAGCGATGCATCGTCGACGAGTTTCGGAACTCCCGCGACGGCCGCGAGCGCACGCAGCGCGCGGCGCTCGCGGGCCATGAGCAGACGCGCGACGACGCCGCTGCCCAGAATGCGTCCGCCGCACGCCACGCGACGCGCGCACGCCGGGCGTCCGTCGACCGCGACGCGCTCCACGCGTCCGAGCGCGTCTTCCTTCAAGATCAGGGTCGCTTGCCCGCCGTTCACGCGCGATCTATTGTCGCCGCCTCGTCTTCCCGTTCCACTGCGCGCGTGCCGACCGCTACCGAAACACGACACTTGGCTCCCGCGACGAAGGTCGGCGACGGTCGCATCGTCGCGTCCGGATTGTCGCGCAGATTCGGACGCAAGGTGGCACTCGAGCCGACCGACCTCGACGTCGGCCCGGGCGGGATCACCGGCCTCCTCGGTCCGAACGGGAGCGGCAAGAGCACCCTGCTCCGCTGTCTGCTCGGCATCGTGCGGCCCGATGCGGGGAGCGCGAGCGTCGACGGCGTCCCGCTCGACCGCGACGGCGTGCGCGTGCGCCAGCGGTGCGCGTACTCGCCGGGGGAGATCGCGCTCTACGGCGAGCTCACCGGACGCGCGCACTTGGAATGGTGTCTGCGCGGCCGCGGACGCGCGGCGGAAGCACGCGCGCTCGAGATCGCGCGCGAGCTCGGTTTGCCGCTCGATCGGCGCGTGCGCGCCTACAGTCACGGCATGAAGCGCCAGCTGCTCTTCGCCGCGGCGCTCGCGCCCGACGTCCGCGTGCGCATCCTCGACGAAGCCACCGAGGGGCTCGATCCGTCGAAGCGCGGTGCGGTCCTCGAGCTCCTGAAGGCCGATGCCGCGCGCGGCACGACGATCTTGCTCTCGTCGCACCACCTCGGCGAGGTCGACCGGGTGTGCGATCGACTGATCTTCCTCAATGAAGGCCGGAAGCTCGCCGACGAGACCGCTACCAGCGTCGGCGCGCGTGCGCAGCGCTGCGTGCGGTTCACGTTTTCACAGGACGCGGACATCGGGCGCATCGCCACCGAGCTCCGCGGCATCGACCGTGTGCGCCTCGTCGTCGAGGGCGAGCGCATCGACGTCCATCTCGAGCAGGACGACGCGCGTCCGTTCATCGCGGCCGTGTGCACCAGCATGACCATCCCGCGTCCACGATCGATCGAGTTCGGCGCGCTGTCGCTGGCACAGATGTACCGCGAGCTGTACGGCGTGGACGGTTGTTGATGGGACGCGAGCTCAAGGTCGCGCTGCTGCGCGCACTCGGCTACGGCCTCGTGCTCGAAGCGATGCTCGTCGCCGCGATCCTGTATTGGCCGAAGTTCAAACCGGTGATGGGCCTGCTCAAGGCGATGGTGCCGAGCTGGATGATCCGCGGACTCTTCGACGCAGAGGACGCGGCGGGCATCGCGGCCTACGTGAACCTGCAGCACTTCTTCAAGGGCTGCAACACGCTGGGCGTCGCCGTGTCCATCTTGTTCGCGATGGGCGCGGTGGCCGGTGAAGCGCAGCGCGGCACGCTCGAGATCTGGCTTGCGCGCCCGCTGTCGCGGCGGCGGATCCTGACAGAGCGCTATCTGCTCGGCGCGCTGGCCGTGGTGCTGCCTGTGTTCGCGACGAGCGCGACGATTCCGTGGCTCTTGACGCGCGTCGACGAGTCGATGCCGCACTGGCCGCTCCTGCTCTCATCGGCGCACCAAGCGATCTTCCTGCTCGCGATCTACAGCGCCACGTTCCTCTACTCGTGCGCCGGTCACAAGCCGATGCAGATCGCGTTCGTGATGCTCGGCATCACGTCGTTCCAGCTCGCGATCTACCTCGTGCAAGACGTGACGCACTGGTCGCTGTTCCGGCTCGTGGACGTGCGCGTGTTCGGCGCGATCCAAGCGCGCGGGAGCCTCGATGCGACGATCGCGCTCTCGCTGCTCGCGTTCTGCACGGTGTGTTTCGTCGCATCGCAGTGGGTGTTCGCGCGCCGGACGCCGTGATAGACGGACGGCGGCGACTGTCCAGTCGAGCTCGACAAAAGCGTGTCGCCCGCGCGGCGGCGCCGCGAGTATGCTGCGGGAATCGCCAACCATGAAAGAACACTCGGAACCGCCGCCCCCTGGACCCGACAGTCCACAGTCCTTCGCCGCGCGGCTGAAGCAGAAGTACGGCGCAGGCGTCGATCCGGAGGTGTCGCTCGACGCAGCAGCGGGCGACGCAGAGGAGCGCACGCCGAGTGGCGCGTCGAGCGAGCTCCTGCGGCGGCTCTCTGATCACAGTCTCAAGGAGTCGCGCTACACCCTCGAAGGCGAGGTCGCGCGCGGCGGAATGGGCGCGATCCTGCGTGTGTGGGACGGCGATCTGCGCCGGCACTTGGCGATGAAGGTGATCCTGGGCCGCGGCGATTCACCCCAGTCGCGCTCGGACGGCGGCACGCCGCAAGTCGAACCGACGCAGCTCGCACGCTTCCTCGAAGAAGCGCAGGTGACCGGCCAGCTCGACCACCCCGGCATCGTGCCGGTGCACGAGCTCGGCCTCGACAGCGAAGGGCGCGTGTACTTCACGATGAAGCTCGTGAAGGGGCGCGATCTGAAGCATGTCTTCGATCTGGTCTTCGAATCGAAAGAAGGCTGGAACGAGACGCGCGCCCTGTCGGTGATCTTGCGCGCCTGCGAAGCGATGGCCTACGCGCACAAGAGGGGCGTGATCCATCGCGACACTACGAGTTCGAGAATGCGCAGGACCGTTGGTGGCATGCGCAGCTCACGCAGCTCGTAGCCGACTTGAGGTCGTTCGCTGACGAGGAGCGCGGTGGCCTGTTCTCGTCGGGCACATCCGCCGAGCACGGCTGGGGCATCGTGAAGCGCGCCGAGTTCGCGCGGACCATCGCAGAACGGAGCGTGAGCGGCGCCGACGCGCGCAAGAGCTGGGGTAAGGCGACCGCTGCGATCGAGGCATCGCCGCTCTATGGCGGGCTCGCGCTGTCTCCACAACTCGGACTCTTGCCGATCGGGGAGGATCCCGATGCGCACCTGTGGGAGTTCGCGCACCTTCAAACCGGCGAGCCGCCGCAGCGTGGCCCCGATGGCAAGCTCGTGCTGACCGAGGCGACAGGTCTCGTGTTCGTGCTGATCCCAGGCGGCACATTCAGCATGGGTGCGCAGAGAACGGATCCCAGCGGGCCAAACTACGACCCGCAAGCGCTGCCCATCGAATCACCGGTGCACGAGGTGACGCTCTCTCCTTATTTCCTTTCGAAGTACGAGATGACGCAGGGTCAGTGGCTGCGCTTCACGGGTCGGAACCCCAGTCAGTACGGCCCGAGCAGCAGCTTCGCGGGTCGTCAGCACGACTTGCTCCACCCGGTGGAGCAAGTCACGTGGACGGAGTGCGTGGAGGTGCTCACGCGACTGGGACTGTCGTTGCCGAGCGAAGCGCAGTGGGAGCGCGGTTGTCGAGGAGGAACACACAGCCCGTGGTGGACGGGAGAGGATCGCGAGAGCTTGCGCGGTCATGCGAATTTGCCGGATCAAACGGCGGCGCGCGCGGGAGCTCCGTGGCAGGACCTCAAGGACTGGCCGGATCTGGACGACGGCTGGGCGCTCCATGCGGCAGTGGGGAGCTTCACGGCGAATCCGTTCGGCTTGCACGACGTGCACGGCAACGTGTGGGAGTGGTGCGGCGACGGATTCAGTGACTACTCCTCCGATAGCCAAGTGGATCCCGCGGTGCCCAGTGCCGGCGCGCCCAACCGCGTGTACCGAGGCGGTGGATTCAGCAGCGCCGCTTCGTACTCCCGGTCGGCGGACCGCGAGAACGGCACGCCCGGCAATCGGATCAGCTTTCTCGGGCTGCGTCCCGCGCGGGCATTGCAGCGTGCGACGTCACCCCTTCCGCTTCCGGGGAAGTGAGTGGCGCTTCCGCGCGAGCGCACGGCTCGCACCGATCATGTGAGCCGCGCCAGGAACGCGCGCCACGCCCACGTGCGCGCGTGCGTGCGCTGATAGCGCGCCACCTTCCGCGCGAGCTCACTCGCGCGTCGAAAGCTCTCGTTCGCTTCGTCCCGCCGGCCGAGCTCGCGCAGCGAACGTCCGCGACGGTACGCGCTCTCCGCGTTCGCACCGTGATCGTGGTCGAAGTGGTCGAGCACCGCGATCACCTCGTCGTGCCGCTTGCACTTCGCGAGCGCTTCAGCGAGTCGTAACCGCAGCACGCCGTAGGCGTGCTCCCCATCGATCGCCGCCGCTCTGGTCAGTTCCGCGGCAGCATCTTCCGCGCGTCCGCTCGCCAGCAGCGCCGAGCCGAGGCGATAGCGCCATTCGACGGAATCCGGCTCGCCTTTGACCGCGTTCTCGAGCGGTGCGATCGCGGCGCGCGTCCGGCCGCTCGTGAGCAGCAGCACGCCCAGCTTGCCCTGATTGTGCGGTGTCTCGACGTGTCCCAGCTCGCGCCGCCGCCGCACGAAGCGCGAGCGATCGAGCGCCACGACCGCCAACTTCGATGCCAGCGCGCTGACGAGGATCGCGGCGCCCCAGAAGCCGAGGATCGGGATCTGGAACAGAGCGCCGACTACCGGGACGTGCCGCAAAAGCTGCACGACGAGCAGCACGATCACGAAGAACCCGATCAGCCGGAGCATGCGGGCATTCTAGGCAGGCCTTCTCTTCATCAGGATCGTCAATCGCCGCGCTCGGCCCTAAGCTGCGCGGAAGCGTCGCCGATGAGTGCTCTCGATCCAAGCGTTGCCGCCACGACCCCCTTGTTGCGCGAGCCGCGCGGCATGTCGCCCCGGATGGTCGTCGCGCGCGAGCTCGCGCGCGCGGCCGGCGGACTCGCACTGCTCCCGGTTCGCGCGGCCGGCTACCTCCTTGCGCGCGCTGCGCTCTCTGCGGAGCTCGCGAACGATCTCGCGCACCCGGCACGGACCGAACCACCCGCCGACCTCGGTGTCTTCCCCGCGCGCCCGTTGCGGATCTTCGTCTCCGCGGCCGAAGCCAGCGGTGAGGTCCATGCACGCGAGCTCGTGCGTGCGATCCGCAAGCGGTGCGCGGAGCGCGGAGCTCCGACGCCGGTGTTCCTCGGTCTGGGCGGCTCTCGCCTCTCCGAGGAAGGCGTCGAACTCCTCGGCCGACCCGTCGACCGTGCGAGCATGGGCCTCTCCGATCCGCTGCGAAACATCGGTTTCTACGTCGATCTCTTGGAGCGCTCGGCGGCGCACATGCGCGACACCGGCGCCGACGTGTGCGTGCCTGTCGACTCCCCGGCGCTGCACGTGCCGCTCGCACGGATCGCACACACGTACGGCGTGCCGGTCGCGCACTTCGTCACCCCGCAGTACTGGGGCTGGGCGCCTTGGCGCGTGAACGCGTACCGCAACGCCGTCGATCTGGCCCTCACGATCCTGCCGTTCGAGCCTCCCTGGTTCGCGCGACATGGAGTTCGCACGGCTCACGTCGGACACCCGTTGCTCGATGCACTGGTCGAGGTCCCGGACACGGCGGCCGGCGAGGACGCACGCGAGCTCGTGCTCCTGTGCGGCAGCCGACACTCGGTGATCGAGCGCAATCTCGCGTGGATGCTCGACGTCGCTCAGCGGCTGCGCGCGACGCTCGGCGACGTGCCGGTCGTCGTCGCACACGAGGAACGAGAGCTGCACGCCACGCTGGAGGCGCAAGTCGATCGCGCCGGCGCGCGCGCCTTCGCGCGGGTCGAGACGGGCGACCTCCATGCGACGCTGGCTCGCGCGCGCGCCGCGCTGTCGGTCTCCGGCACCGTGCTCATCGACCTCCTCCACCACCGTCTGCCGTCGGTCGTGATCTACCGGCTCGAGAACGCGCGCACTGAATGGATGTCGCGTCATTTGCTGACCGTGCCGTGGTTCTCGTCGGTCAATCTGCTCGCCGCGCGCGAGGTGTACCCCGAGTTCTGTTTCCACGGCGCGGGCCCGGCCGAAGCGGTCACGAGCGCGCTGAAGCGCTGCTACGGCGACGAAGCGTGGCGCGCCACGTGTCGCGCCGGACTGGAGCTCGCCCGGACGCGCCTCGGTCCGGCGGGAGCCGCGGACCGCGCGGCATCACAGACGCTCGCGCTCGCGCTGCGCGGCCGAGCTCACTGAGACGGCGCAGGGCGTGGAAGAATCCGTGAAGAAACCCGAGCCGAGCGAGTACGGCGCGCCTTCCATGCACTGCCAGGCCACGCGCTTGATGCTCGCCGTCAAACACGGCGATGCGGCCGCCTTCGACGAGCTCGTCACGAGCTTGCGCGGGATGTCGTTCCACGTGGCTCGCTCGCTGGTCGGCTCACGCGAGGACGCCATGGAGCTCTCCCAGGAAGCGTTTTTCAAGGTCTACCGGGCGCGCGAGACGTTCAAGGAAGGCGAGCCTTTCCTGCCGTGGTTCCACCGCATCCTGCGCAACACGTGCTTCAGCTTCCTGCGCGACAAGGGACGCGCACGCGAGGTGTCGGTCTCTGCGCCGCACGCCGGCTCCGAGGACGACGACGCCGAGTGGGAACTCGTCGACGACGAACCGGGACCCACCGCAGGGCTCGAAGTCAGCGAGCGCGCGAGCGCCTTTTGGAAAGCGTTCAAGACGCTCGCGCCGCGCGATCGCGAGATCATCGCGCTGCGTCACTTCAAAGAACTCTCCTACCGCGACATCGCGCGGCACCTCGGCATCCCCGAAGGCACCGTGATGTCGCGACTGTTCCATGCGCGCAAGCGATTGCGCGAGTGTCTGTCGAACGAGCTCGCAGCCGAGATCGACGTGGCCCAAGATCAGGCCCAAGTGCCGCGAGGGACGCGATGAACACGAGCGAGAAACCGCCGACCGAAGGCGAGCTGTTGGCGATGGCTTACGCCGACGGAGAGCTCGCACCGGATGCCGCGCGCGCCTTCGAGGAACGCGCGCGTCGCGAGCCGAGGCTCGCGCGCGAAGTCGCGGATCTGCGGCGGTTGCAAGTCCTGGCGCGCGAAGCCGCCGGCCCCGAGCCGATGGACAGCGAGTGGGAACGCATCGCCGCGAGCGGCGTTCATCGGACGAGCCTCGGCGTCGGTTTCGCGTTCCTCCTCGTCGGTGTGCTCGGCGTCGGCTCGTGGGCCACGTTCGAGCTGTGGCGCGCGAACTTGTCGCTCGCGGCCAAGCTCTCGATCTCCGTGTTCGTGGCGGGCTTCCTCGTGCTGCTCGCCCAGACGATACGCGCACGCATGCGCACGCTGCCCTACGACTCCTACACCACGGTGAAACGATGATCCTGGTGACGATCGACGAAGTGCCGGGACGGAAGATCGCGGAGATCGTCGGTCTCGTCCGCGGGAACACCGTGCGCTCGGCGCACTTCGGCGACGACGTGCAGGCGTGGCTCAAGAATCTCGTCGGCGGAGAGATCGAGGAGCACACGAAGCTCCTCGCGGAAGCGCGCGAGCAGTCTCTCGACCGCATGGTCGCGGACGCGCGCGCGCGCGGAGCCGACGCGATCGTCGGCCTGCGCTTCGCGACGAGCGAGGTGTCGGAGGGATCGGCGGAGTTCCTCGCGTATGGAACCGCGGTGAAGCTCGCGCCGCTGGGCTAACGCTGGATGCGGACGTCAGCGAGCGATCGTCTCGAGATGTCTGGCACCTGACAGCCCGGCGCTGGATATCCGACCGGGATCAACACGTAGGCCTTCTCGTTCTCCGGTCGCCCGAGGATCTTCTGCAAGAAACCCATCGGACTCGGCGTGTGCGTCAACGCGACGAGGCCCGCGTGGTGCAACGCGACGAGCAGGAAACCCGTCGCGATGCCGACCGATTCCTGCGTGTAGTAGTTCTTGTAGTGGAGCTCCGAGTCCGGCTCCGTCGCGAGCTGCCTGCGCTCCGGCGGCACGCCGACGCCGTGCGCGTGCCGAAACACCACGATGAGCGCGGGCGCGATTTCGAGGAACGGCTTCTCGGCGTTCGTGCCGAGCGGCTCGAGAGCCGAGAGCCACTCGTTACCCATGCGCTCCGAGTAGTTCACGCGCTCCTCGGCTTCAGCCGCTGCGCGGATCGCGCGCTTCACCGCCGGGTCGGTGACCACGACGAACGTCCACGGTTGGCGATTCGCACCGGACGGCGCCGTCCCCGCTGCGGCGATGCACTCGTCGATCAACTCGGGTGACACCGGTTCGGCGCTGAACTCGCGGACGCTGCGCCGGAGCGCGAGCTCATGCCGCAGATCGCGAGCGCGCGCGAGCATCTCGCTCGGCGGGATGCGACGGAACTCGAGCGGCTTGAAGGCGGGGCGTCGATCGGAGCTCATGGGGTTGGGACAGCGATACCAAGAAGCGTCGGCGGCGAGCGTTCGATTCGCGCTTAAGCGCTCGGCGTAGAGATCGAGTGTGTCGTGCCAGCGATCCAGCCCCGGCACCGGCCTGCTGCAGGATAGAAACCGCGAGGCGCGCGGCTAGTATGTCGCTCATGCGCACCACAATCGCATCGATCGTCGTAGCCCTCGCCGTTTTGTCGATCCCATCGCCCGCGTACTCCGCGGTCCAAGCCCAGCCAGCGGCGACGCCGCAGGCCAAGGCCGTCGAAATCGACGTCAAGTCGGACATCGACGGCGCGCTGCGCTGGCTGCGCGGTCAGCAGGATGCCAAGGATGGCAGCTACGGCTCGAGCGTCGAGACGACCGCGTGGGTGCTGCGCGCCATGGTCGAGTCGCCGCGGCGCTACGTGCGCGTCGACGGTCCGTTCGTCGCGCGCGCGCTCGACTATCTCGTTGCACGACAGTCGCCGAACGGTTCGATCCACGATGCCAACGCTCCGAAGGAACAGATCGCCGAGCAAACGCGGCTCGCGGCGGCGGCGCTCACGCTCCACGCCGACGAAACGACGAAGCCGGCGATCGCGAAGGCGCTCGCGTACATCGGCCAGGATCCGGCTTCGAAGGACAAGCCCGGCCCCGGCTGGGCTGACGAGCCGCTTCCGGAAGAGAAGGCCGCGCTGCGCGCGCGCGTCGATGCGATCCTCGCGGCGCGCGGCACGGACGGATCGTGGGACGGCACGGGCGGGAAGGCTCTCGTGACGGCGAAGAATTCGGTGTACCTGACACGCGCCGCGCAGAGGCTCGCGCCCAAGTCGGATTCGCCAGCGGCGAGCGCGAAGCCGCTGCCGCCGTTCGAGCAGAGCGACCGCGCCAAGACGCTCGCGGCACTCGAGCGCGGCGCGAAGTATCTCGCCAGCGCCGGCCCCGAAGGCAAGTTCGGCGCGCCGGGCAAACCCGACGCGGGCACGACCGCGATGGCGATCGGCGCACTGCTCGCCGTTCCCGAGCCGCGCGCGAAGGAGGTCCAAGCGTGCATCGACCAGGGGCTCGCGTGGCTCTTGTCGCTGCAACGCCCGGACGGATCGATCCACGACGGCAAGCTCGCGAACTACGTCACGGCGGCGTCGATCATGGCGCTCGCGCGCGCGGGGCGCGCCGAGTACAAGCCGATCATCGTGAAGGCGCGCGACTTCTTGGTGTCGCTGCAAGCCGACGAAGGCGAAGGCTATTCCGAAGACCAGCTCTTCTACGGCGGCATCGGCTACGGATCGAGCGAGCGGCCGGACCTCTCGAACTTGCAGATGGCGCTCGAGGCGCTGTCCGCGTCGGGCCTCGAGAAAGACAACGACGCGTTTAAACGCGCGCTGAAGTTCCTCGAGCGTTGCCAAAATCGCTCGGAGTCCAACGATGTCCAGGTCGTCGAAGGTAGCGGCGTCATCAAGAGCGGCGACGACGGCGGCGGCGTCTATCTGCCGGGTCAGTCGTTCGCCGGGTTCATCGAGCTCGACAACGGCGTCAAGGTGCCGCGCTCGTACGGCTCGATGTCGTACGCGCTGCTCAAGGCCTACATCTTCGTCGGGCTACCCAAGGAAGATCCGCGCATGCAGGCGGTGTGGGAGTGGGTGCGCAAGAACTACACGCTCGACGTGAACCCCGGATTCGAAACGTCATTGGATCCGACGGCCGCGTATCAGGGCCTCTTCTACTACTTCCACACGATGGCCAAGGCGCTCGACCTCTACGGCGAAGAAGAGGTCGTCGACGCGCAGGGCAAGAAGCATCCGTGGCGCAAGGAGCTCGCCGGGCGATTGGTTGCGATGCAGCGCAAGCAAGACGGCTCGTGGATCAACGAGAACAGCGGACGCTGGTGGGAGAACAGCCCCGTCATCGCGACTTCGTACGCGCTGCTCGCGCTCGGCGAGGCGCTGCCGGACGGCGGGAACTGACGCGGATCTAGCGCCCGATCGGGCGCTACTTCAGCTTCTCCCAGAACTCGGGCGGCATGTCGTGCGCGACCTTCAGCGCGCCGTTGGAGCCGCCGTACAGGGGCTCTTCGATCTGGATCACGCGGCCGCTGCCGAGCTTCGCCTTCATCTCAGCTTCGATCGCGAGATCGAGGCCCTTGATGCGGCTGCCGCCCCCGGCGAGAAGCACGCGGTTCTTCAGCCGCTGCTGGAACTCAGGGTCGAAGCTCGCAATCAGTTGGCGCAAGCCCTCGACCATCGGCGGCACGATCGACAGGCACGCTTGGCGAAGTTCGTTCGTCAAATCGAACTGCGTCGGTTTGCCGTCCACGGGCAGATCGACGAACGCTGGGCTCATGTCGGTCGCGACCGAGGAGAACTTCTCCTTGATGCCCCGGATCATCTGGATCGAGAACTGCGCCTGCGGGTGCTTCTTCTTGATCAGCGCGCCGAATTGGTTGTCGACGTAGTCGCCCGCAAATGTGTTGGTGACCTGGTCGGCGTCCTCCGGCATCGTTCCGTGCATGCGGCAGAGGTCCGTCGTCCCCGCGCCGATGTCGATCACGAGCACGTCGTCGAGCATGTCCTGCCCGTACGCGACCGCGAACGGCTCGGAGCACAGCATCACCGAGTCCACGGACTCCTTCGCCGCCTTGACGATCGATTCCTTGTGGTGGATCGCCGCTTGGGCCGGCACGCCGATCACGGCGTAGATGAGCTCGTCCTTGCGCGGGAGCGACAGCGCGATGATCTGCCGGATGAGGTCCGCGGCAGCCTTCAGGTTGCCCTCGACGTCCGAGCTCTTGTCGTTCGACGTCGGCTTGAGCACGCCGGCCGCGAGCGGGCGGTAGAAATTCAGCGAGAGTCGGTGCTCGACGGCCTCGTCGCCGAAGAGGATGTCCTTCTTCAGGAGCTTCCGGCTTACGACGTCCTTGGGATAACCCACGTGGGACGAGATCGTGACGCGCTGGCCGTTGCTCGCCGAGACGGACGTGCGCGAGGTGCCCAGGTCGATGCCGAGGTAGAGGACGCCGTGGTCCTTCTTCGTGGGATCCGATTCGTCAGCTGCTTTGGAGGAGGACATACGTTCGCGAAGGGGTTCAGGGGGAAAAGGGGGCCGAAGAGTCTAGCCAGCGCCGCGAAAAATCCGACGGCCGAATTGCTCAGCGCCGTTCGGCGGGCCGGTCGAGATCGGGCTTGCCGCGCATTTTCAGCTCGAAGTTGGCCTCGAAGATCTCGCGCATCAGCATGCGCTTCATTTCCTTGTGCGTGGACGAGTCGGAGATGCCCTGGACCGAGCGATAGATCGACGCGACACCCAGGTCGAGTCCCTTCATCGCCGCGATCCGCTTGAGCTCTTCTTCGGTCTCGGCGTGCAGCGCCGTGAGTTTGGCCAGGCGCCGCTCGAGAATCTCGATCTGACTGCGCGCCTCGTCGGCCTCGCCATCGAAGTTGCGATTGCGGGTCTCGTGAAAGTGCTTGATCGCCTGCGCGATCGTCTCTTCGTCGAGCTCGGCGAGCGCGTCAGCCGAGTAGCCCTGCGCGGCGAGCATGGCGAGGATCGACTCCGACAAGACCCGGTCGGGATCCGACGGGACGGGGACCTCGACGATCACCTGGGACGGAACGGGAGCGCGCGGTTCGGGCGGACGCTCTTTCAGAGGCTCGAACGTGTCGAGCTGCTCACCCGTGCGCTTGCGGCGCCGTTCGAAGAGCTGGTAGAGCTCGGTTTCGATGAACCGGTCGCCGCCGCCCGCCTCCGCGACGGCCAGGCCCTCCTCGGCGACGCGCACGAGCGTGTCGAACGAGAGCTCACCGGTGTGGCGGTTGTGCGCGAGGCCCATGCTCAGGCTGACGCACAGGCTGCGTCCGTCGCGTTCGAAGCGCAGCTTCTTCGCGCCGGTCAAAATGCGGCGCGCGAGAAGGCTCGCGGTCTCAGGCGCCGTGTGCGGAAAGACCGCCATCAAGCGGTCGGCCTGCAGGTGCCCCAGATAGTCGCTTTCGCGCGTCGCGGACTTCACCACGCCGACCACCGCGCGCAGGATCTCGTCCTTCGAATCGTAGCCGTACAGGTCCTGGAGCTGGCCCAGCCGGTCCACGCCGATGAGCGCGCATACGAGCGGGTACTTGTAGCGCTGGGCGCGATCGAACTCCGCGCGCATCAGCCGCTCCATGTCGGCCGGCGAGAACAGCCCCTGGCCGCTGTCGTTGAATCGAACGGTGCGGAATTCGGCCATCGATCGGGGGGTCTCGGCGAGCGTGCAGGAGTCTAGGCTCCGCGCACGGGCCCGCGCGACGCCGCGCGCCTCGCGCCCCGGCCGAGCGAGCCCGGGCTCGGAATCCGGGCGCGGACGCAGGCCCTCGCCGAGCGCCTCACTTGCAGGGTGTCGGCCAGCCGGCCGGCGGGTCTTGAGAAACGCCGCGCGAACGGGCTCGTTCTGGTCAAAGCTGCCATCCGCCGGCGACTTGTAGGTCGGCGCCGGTCGTGTAGCCAGCGGCATCGGAGCTCAAGAAAAGGACGGCCCCCGCGATCTCGTCGACGGTCCCGGGACGCCCCAGCGGGATCTCCGGAATCCGCGCGGCCGAGCGGGTGTCCTCGGCAGCGTGCTCGTGCGGAACGACGCCCGGCGAGACGACGTTCACGCGCACTCCATGCTGGGCCTCCTCGACCGCCCACGAACGAGCGAGCACGAGGAGCGCGCTCTTCGCCGCATAGAACGCGGCCGTCTCGCGGCGCGCGCGTAGGCCTTCGATGCCGGCCGAGCCGAACAGCACGACGTTGCCATGCGTGCGCCGCAGTTCCGCACGCACCGCGTGCATCAGCAGGAACGACGATTCGACGTTGCTCATGTAGAGCCGACGCAGATTCTCGGCCGCGAACTCCGCCAGGCTCCCGCTCACGTACTCCCCCACCGCGTGCACGACGTGATCGATGCGACCGTCGCGCGCGAGGACCTCTGCGACGAGCCGTTCGGCGTCCTCTGCCCGACACAGATCCGCCTGGTGCACGCGCGAGCGGAATTCGAGCTCGCGCTCGCGCGCCAGGCCCTGCGAGTTGCGGTAGACGACGTGCACACGCTCGCCGCGTGCCACTAGGGCTCGCGCGACCGCGAGGCCGAGTCCACGCACGCTGCCCGTGACGAGCGCGACCGGCACAGGGGAGCTCGAGGGCGTCGTGGCCACGCGAGCAAGTTACGCAGCCCGTGCGCCGCGCACCAGTGCGTCGCAAGCGCGCGGGCGGCGCGAGAACGCGCGTCCGAGTCAGTCCAGAGTGCCGACCCGTTCGAGGGGCCAGACGCGCAGGTCGACTCGACCGCGCAAGTTCGCGCGCGGCACCTGTCCGAACTCGCGGCTGTCGGAAGAGTGCGCGCGGTTGTCCCCGAGGACGAAGAAATGATCGGATTCGACGCGCGTCCGGATGCGCGTGCGCGGATCGGGATCCGCGATGTACGGCTCGGCGATCAAGACGCCGTTCACTTCCACGCGCCCGGCCTCGATGCAGATCACGTCGCCCGGCAGCCCGATCACGCGCTTGATGTAGTCGAGATTCGGATCGAGCGGATACTGCAGCACGACGATGTCGCCGCGCTCCACTTCGCCGAAGACGTAGCTCAAGTGATCGACGAGGATGCGGTCGCCGTCGTGGATCCCGGGCGACATCGAGCTGCCGCGGACCACCGAGAAGTTGAACATCATCGCGTACGAGAGCAGCGCGATCGCCGCGACCTTCGCAGCGGTTCCCAGCGCGACGGGGAACCGGGTCGGCTCCAACGCGCGCGGACGCGACGGCAGCGGACGAACGCGCGGCTCGAGCACCGGCCAGGCGACGACGACGCGCGTACTCTGCGCGGTCTCGCGGGTCGTCCCGGCGGGTGGCGGGAATGCGACCTCGACCGGAGAGAGGACTTCCGCATCGACGAGGGACATGTCTCCGCTCGTTATCGATCCGCTGAACGACGCAGGTTGAGCGCTCGGCTCCCTTTCGCGGTTTCGCGGCGGCCGCTACGCTTTCGCGCCCGCGCCGCCGCGCTGCCGATGACACCGACGGATCCTGAACCCCGAACGCCGACGCGCCGGCGGATCCTCGCCTGTGGCGCCGGCGCGATCGCGGCCGCGTGCAGCACGCCGGGAGACGCTGGCGCGCCGGGGCGCGCTGCCGCTCGTGACGATGCGCGGCTCGACGAAATCCTGGGATCGCTGACGGATCAGCGCGACAGCGCCGCGCCCATCCAAGAGACGGAGCGGCGCGAGCGGCGTGCGAGCGGCGGACGATTGCTCGCGTCGATGGGCTTCGACGCGATCTTGATGGAAGGCGGCGGCACGCTGACGTATCTCGCGGACGTCGGCTGGGGGAAGTCCGAGCGGCTCTTCGCGTTCGTTCTCTGCGCCGACGGAAGCCACTTCTGGCTGTGTCCAGAATTCGAAGCCGGACGCGCACGCCTGCAGATCGAAGCCCCTCAAGGCCCGCGCGGCGAGATCGTCACGTGGCAGGAGCACGAGCATCCCTACGCCCCGCTCGCCAGCGCGCTGCGCGCGCGCCGGGCGTCGCGCGTCGCGATCGAGCCGGGCCTGCGGCACGGCTTCGTGCAGAAGCTCTCCGACGCGTTCGACGGCGGCACGCTCGCGAGCGGTCAGCCGTTCGTGGTCGAGCTGCGCTCGCGCAAGGACGCGCACGAGCTCGCGATCTTGCGCCGCGCGAACGAGCTCACCCAGCTCGCGATCCGCACCGTCGCGCGCACGCTCGAAGCCGGGCTGTCGGGCGCCGAGATCGGCAGAAGGATGGACGCCGCGCACCGGCGACTGGGCTTCACGAGCCCGTGGAATCTGTCGCTGATCGGCGCCGCTGCAGCGCTACCGCACGGCGATCCCGATCCACGTCCGCTCGAGCGCGGCGACGTGATCCTCATCGACACGGGCGGGAGCTTCCACGGCTACCAGAGCGACAACACGCGCACGTGGGTGTTCGACGCTCCGCCGGCCGGCAGCGTGCTCTCGGCCTGGAATGCCGTGCGCGACGCGCAACGACGCGCGTACGAAGCGCTGAAACCGGGCGTTCTCTGCAGCGCGATCGATGCGCGCGCGAGAGAGCGCATCGACGAGCTCGGCTACGGTCCGGGCTATCGCACGTTCACGCACAGGCTCGGCCACGGCATCGGCGTCGAAGGGCACGAAGATCCGTACTTCGACGGTGGCAGCACCGTCGTGCTCGCGCCCGGAATGACGCTGTCGAACGAGCCCGGGATCTATCTCCCGGGCGAATTCGGTGTCCGACTCGAGGACATCGTCGCGATCACGGACGCGGGGGCCGACCACTTCGGCTCGTGGCAAGCGGCGGCGAACTCTCCCGACTGACGCCGGCGCGGTCGTAACCGCTTTTCCGGGTGCCTTCCCGGAGCTGCAACACGCGGCCAAGTGCTTGGTGAAGTCGCACTTAGCGCTTCACAGATCAACTCCACCGGCGCTTTGGAGCCCCCGCTCGTCCGCGCCGCACGGACCACGTGGCGCTCCGTTCAATCCATCTGAGGGGTGAGTTTCCTATGGCCCACCAAATCGTCTGCCTCGTCTGCCGCCTATTCGAGTTCATCCTCATCGCGCTGATGTTCGGATGCTCGATGTGGCTCGCGTGCTGCGCTGCGTGGTTCACGCGCTTCGCACTCTGAGCCGAGAATAGCGCGCGTCCCCGCGCGACGAGATCAACCGCGAGCCTTCAAGGCCTTCAACTTCGCCACTCGCTTCCCGGATCCCATTCCGATCTTACGGACCCTCTGACGACCTCGTGTCGGTCCACAGTTCTTGACCCTTGCTTTGCCCATGGGATGAATTCCTGACTCGCCTCGTGCGCGGAAAAACGGGCGCGGAGCTTACCCGCCCGCTTGCGCACCGCGCAAGGTCAGGCGGCGCGCGGACGGCGCAGCACGCGAACGCACGCGATGAGAAGGGCGGTGGCAGCCGCTTCGTCCAGGTTGCCGATGCCGGGGAGCACATCGGGCAAGAGCTCGAACACCCCCAGGGTGGGATTCAGGATGTAAACCGTCGCGAGGGTCGCCCCCAGCATCGCACCGCCGGTGCGCCACGCGCTGCGCGGCCGCGTAGAGCTCGCCGCTGCCACCACGGGAACACGCGCCGGAACGTGCCCCGATACGGTCCTGGGCGCGCGCTCCGGAGCGCTCACTGCGGGGCCCCTGTTGCCTGCGGCCAGCTCGTTTCCGGGCCGACCTCCACCGTGAGCGTCGCCCCTTCGATGTCGCGCTCCAAGGCGCTGCCGACGCCCGCGAGCGCCCAAGTGACCAGCTCGCGCGCCCGCACGATCGGATCCGGAGCGGCGCTCGAGCTCGCGTAGATCGGCACGAACGGCGCGTGCTCGCCGGTGAGTTCGCCGCTGCCCAGATGCGTCGGAACCGGCACACGCACGCGGACGGAGAGCCCTTCGATCTCGCCCAGCTCGCGCGGCATCTGCGACAGATCGATCCCGAAGATGTCGAGTTGTCCCGCGCGGCGCACGGCGTGGGTCGCGAGCCAGGGCTGCTCCACCGAGAGCCTCATCTGCGTCAGCCGGCTGTGCATGAACGCGTTGCCGTAGTCGAGCCACGCGTGGACGCGGCCGGCAGGGCTCGTCGGCGCCGCAGCGAGCGCACCACGGCGCGAGGCCACGATCGCGGAGAGATCCGGCGCCTTCCACTGCAGGTACCCCGCGGTCACGCCGACCCCGGCGATCACGAGGACCGCCAGCACGACGAGGCCATTGACGCGCGGGCCGAACGCGGTGCGTGCATCCATCGCCGACATTGTGGTCGATCGGCAGCGCGCTCGCCAGCCGCAGCCTTCTCGCGATCGCGGGCCCGCGCGTATGCTCGGCGAGAGTGAACCTGACCGCGAACGACCTCTTGAGCTGCGTGCGCAAAGGCGAGGGATCGCGCGTCGAGTTCAAGCGCCGGTTGCCGCGCGACGACCGCGCCGCGCGCACGCTGTGCGCGTTCGCGAACACGCGCGGCGGGCTGCTCCTGGTCGGCGTCACGGATCGTGGCGGCGTGCACGGGTTGCACCATCCGGACGAGGTCTCGCAGCGGATCCACGCCCTCGGCGAGAGCTTCCTCTCGCCCGCGCTGCGCGTCGAGGTCCAAGTGGTCGAGGTGCACGGACCGCGCGTCGTCGCGTGCTCGGTCCCGTTCTCGCGCGAACGTCCGCACGCCGTCGTGCTCCCGGACGGTGAGCGCCAATTCCTCGTGCGCGTGGGCTCGAGCAATCGGATCGCCGACGGTCCGACGCTCGCGGCGCTGCGCCTCGCGAAGCACGCGCGGCGCGGCGCGACATCGCTGCAGGCCCAGATCCTGTCGTGGGTACAAGCCCAAGCGCGACATGCGACACACCCAGGCGGCTCGGCGACGGTCGCGCGCTTCGCTCGACAGGCGAACGTGAGCGAGAATCGCGCGCGGCGCGCATTCGTCAAGCTCGAGGGTTTGGGCTTGCTCGTCGGATCTGGCGCGGGCCGAGCGCGCGTCTTCGTGTGTCCGTAGCGCGGGTCACGTTCCGGCTCGGGAATAGCCTCGTGGTACGCTCCACTGCACGCATGTCACGCGCCGTCGCGACCGGGAGCATCACACCGCCGTTCCTGCGCACATGACCACGCCCAACCGAGCGCTACCGGCACCGCCGGAGGACCCGCGCGCCAGGCGGCGCACGTTCGTCCTGTGGGGCAACCTGACGTTTCTCACGGGAACGATCCTCGCCCTGCTGCGCGCGAGCGCACTGTTCGTGATGTTCGGCGTGTACCGGCACGAGCCCCTCGCGCTCACGCTGTCCCGCATCGCGTCGACGCTCGGTCACGCCGTCCCGTTCGCACTGCTCATCGCGGCGATGGTGACGGGTGTGTGGCTCTGGATGACGCCGCCGCGGGCCGCATGGATGCGCACGATCGCCCACGCGATCGCCCTCGGTGCGAGCGCGTTCCTCATCCTCCTCGTGCTGTCGGGATGGCCGTTCGACGATGCCGATCACCTGGTGAATCCGCCCGATCCGCGCGGTCGCGCGGCGCTCCTGCGCCTCTCCGCCGTCGCGCTCGCGACGGCGTCGCTCCTGTGGCTCATCACGAGCGCACTCTCGCGACGGCGAGGACTGTCCCGCTGGCTCGAGCGGCCCGTCACGCTGGCGGTCACCGCGCTGGCCACGCTGCTCGTCCCCGCGGGATTCCACACGCTGTACACGGCGGTGCCGAACGTGCGCCTCGTCCGCGAGGTCGTGCGCGACGTGCTCTTCGACAAGCCCGGCTGGACGGTCGAGGAGCAGCACCCGGCGAGCGCTCCGCGCATCGACGTGCTGACGCCTTCGACCGACTACCACGTCGACGGCGGCGATCTGCCGACTCTGATCCTGCCGCCTCCGAGCCGCGTGCGCTTCACGATCGAGCCGAGCGATGGTCCGGTCCGGCTGCGCGGCGCGGCGGGCGTGGACCGCTCCGTCGAGAAGCGACTCGCCGAATGCGCGGTTGGATTCCGCGTCGCGGTCAACGGTGCGCGCGTGTTCGACGAGGTCGTGCAGATCCGCGCCGGCGGCGCTCCGGAGCAGCACGCGTGGCGGTACATCGGCGGACGCAACGGCCTCGCGCTGCAACCCGGAGACGTCGTCGAGCTGTCGACGTCGCTCGTCGCTCCGGCCGCGCAGCGCGATCACCCGCCCGTGATCGACGCGGGGTTCGGAGGCCTGTCGCTCGAGCGCGATGTGGCGCGCACGCGGCAACGCGCCAGCGCGGAGGCACCGAACATCGTGCTCATCGTGATGGACACGCTGCGCGCCGATCGGCTTTCGAGCTACGGCTATCCGCTGGCGACGACACCGGCTCTCGACCGACTGGCCGCGCGCGGCGTCCTCTTCGAGAACGCCTACGCAACCGCGAGTTGGACGTGGCCCGCGACCGCGTCGATCCTGACGGGACTATCGCCCGAGGCGCACGGCGTCGTCGACGACGACGCGTGTTACTTGAGCGGCGGGCTCGAAACGCTCGCCGAAGTGCTCGCGAGCCGCGGCTACACGACCGCCGCCATCTCCTGCAATCCGCTGATCGTCGCGAACAAGAACTTCGATCAGGGGTTCGAAGCGTTCGACGCTTCGAACCGGGACTTCCGCAAGTCGAGTCAAGTCCTGCCCTCGATCCGGCGCTGGCTGCGCGGCCACGCGCCTTATCGTTTCTTCCTCTATCTCCACCTCGTCGATCCGCACGCACCGCACGAACCCGACGCGAGCGCGCTCCGACTCGTCGGCGGAACGCGGCCGAGCGACTTTCCGGAGGATGCGATCGGCCGTTACGAAACCCTGCTGTGGACCGGCAAAGGTCACGGTGCGAACGGTGAACTGCGCACCGACGAGCTGATTCCGCGCGAGCATCAGGAGTGGCTCGACAAGAGCTACACCGCTTCGGTCGCGACGTGCGATCGCTACGTCGGTCTCGTGCTCGACGAGCTGGCCGCGCTCGGGCTCGACGAGAACACAGTCGTCGCGTTCACGAGCGACCACGGGGAGGAGCTCCTCGATCATGGCATGCTCGCGCACGGGCAGAGCCTCTACGAAGAGCTCGTGCGTGTGCCGCTGATCCTCGCCGGCGCCGGGATCCATGGGCGCGGCGTGCGCAGCCACGCGATCGTGTCGAATCGACATCTCGCGACGACGCTTGCGCGCCTCGGCGGTGCGCACTTCACGCGCGTCGAGGATCCGCTCGACCTCGCGCGTCCGGAGCCGGCTTCGGAGACGGTGTTCTTCTCGACGGATCACGGTTGGTGGAACGGCCGGATCGAGCGGCTGAAGCTTTTCGGCGTGAGGTCGGGCGACTGGGTGCTCCATTTCGCGCCCTCGGGCCGGCCGTGGGGCGCCCCGTGGGAATCCGATCCAGGCGCGGGGCAAGTGCGGCTCTTCAACGTCAGGGCCGATCCGCGGCAAACGCAGGATCGCAGCGCGGACGAGCCCGCACTCGCGCTCGAGTTACGCCAGCGCATCGTGGAGCACATCCAGCGCGCCGGCGAAGGACGTCCCGCGCGCGTGCTCGGCGCGGGGAGCTCCACGCTCGAGATGCTGCGAGAGATCGGCTACGTCGGCGACGACAGCTCTGGCGATCCGCGTTCCCGACTCCCGCGCGAGAAGAAGAATCCGCATTGAGCTCCTGTGCGGCGCCGCTAGTGTCAGGCCATGCGGCGGATTTTCGTGGGCGACATTCAGGGCTGCCGCCCCGAGCTCGAGCGTCTGCTCGAGCGAGTCTCGTTCGACCCGGCGCAGGACCAGCTCCACCCCGTCGGTGACTTCGTCAACCGCGGTCCAGATTCGGCGGGCGTGCTCAGGCTCTGTCGCGATCTCGACGCTGGCGGTGTGCTCGGCAACCACGACGTGCACCTGCTGCGCAGCGCGCACGGGCTGCGCAAGATGCGCGCGGAGGACACGCTCCAAGATGTGCTCGGCGCAACCGACCGCGACGAGCTCGTCGCGTGGCTAGCGGAGCGGCCTCTCGTGCGCGTGTGGGACGACGTGATCCTTGTGCATGCGGGCATCGATCCGCGGTGGAAGGATCCGGTCGCCCTCTTGTCGAACATCGATCCGCTCGGAGAGAACCCAGACCTCTCGTTCGCGATCTCGGCGCGCTACTGCGACGAGCGCGGCGCGCGCCCGAGCGTCGATTGGCCGCCGCCGGCGGCGCAGTACAGGCCGTGGTACGAGTTCTATCCGCGCGATCCCGCTGACAAGCGCACGGTCGTGTTCGGCCATTGGGCGCGCAACGGTCTCGTCGTGAGGCCGCAAGTGCGCGGCCTCGACACGGGCTGCGTGTGGGGCGGGAAGCTCTCCGCGTGGATCGCGGAGGAGGATCGCATCGTGCAGGTCGACGCGGAGCGCGCGTACGCGCAGCACGAGTGACGAAGTCGGTCGCGGCGACCCTCGATCGCGAGCGCACATCCACTCGGGATTGCTACACTCCCGCGGATGACCCCATTTCCCAAGGTCGGCGCGTACACGATCGACGCTGAGCTTGGTCGCGGCGCGATGGGCGTGGTGTACCGCGCTCGCGACACGCGGCTCGATCGAGCGGTCGCGATCAAGTCGCTTCCACCGGGATTCGCGGACGACGCGGATCTCCTCGCGCGCTTCGAGCGTGAAGCACGCCTCATGGCGGGGATCAGCCATCCGAACATCGCGACGGTGTACGGACTCGAGCATGCGGGGACGGGCCGCTTCCTCGTGATGGAGCTCGTCGAAGGCGAGACTCTCGCGGCGCGTCTCTCACGCGGCCCGTTCGCGCTCGACGAAGCTCTCGCGGTCGCGGCGCAGATCGCCGCGGGTGTCGAAGCGGCGCACGACCGCGGCGTCGTCCACCGCGATCTCAAGCCGGGCAACGTGATGCTCCAGAGCGATCGCACGGTGAAGGTGCTCGACTTCGGACTCGCGCGCGGCACGGCGAACGCGACGAAACACACGGCGGCGACGGGCGAAGGACTCGCGGTCGGCACGCCGGGCTACATGAGCCCGGAACAAGCGCGCGGTCGCGAGGTCGACCGCCGCACCGACATCTTCGCGTTCGGCTGCGTCCTCTTCGAATGTCTCACCGGACGCGCGGTCTTCCACGGCGAAACGCCGGTCGATGCGATCACGGCGTCGCTCGAGCGCGAGCCGGACTGGTCGATTCTCCCCGAGCGCACTCCCCCACGTGTCCGCGATCTGCTCACGAACTGTCTCGCGAAGGATGCCAAGCAGCGTCTGCGCGACATCGGCGACGCGCGGATCGAGCTCGAGCGCTCGATCGAGCGCCGCGAATGGACTTCGACGGGCTCGATGCGCGCGGCGCCGCCGGCGCGACGTTCATGGCGCGTCGCCATTCCGTGGCTCGTCGCGGCGTCGGCTCTCGCCGCGAGCGCTGCGGCCGTGTGGAGACCGGCGCAGCCCGTGTCGCGACCGGTGCTCCGCTTCGATGTCAACGAGCCCGGGATCCGCGAGCAGCACGACTTCGATCTCTCGGCCGTCGCGATCTCGCCGGACGGCACGACTGTTTGCTACTCGGCGGGGGGCGCGGAGGGCTTCTTGTACGTGCGCCGG
>JANOFY010000525.1:0-8252 GCA_031413895.1 Planctomycetota bacterium
CCGTCGCGCACGATCGTGTGCAAGCACAGACCGCCGTTCCCCGGTTGCCACTTGCGCGCGTGATCGTGGTTGCTGATCCCATCGACCATCTTCCACGAATCACCGTTGTCCTCACTGCGGAAGAGCGCGGCCGGCTCGACACCGCAGAGCAGGTCCTTCTTGCCCTCACCGGGCTCGAGCGCCCAGATGTTCGCGAGCGCGCGCCCGTCGTCCTTGGAGAATGCGGGAGCCGACTTCGTCTCCTTGAACTTGTTTCCAAGGTCGGTCGAGCACAGCACCTTCATGCCGAAGAAGGCATTGCAGCTCGACGCATAGATGCGCGGCGTGACGCGCGTGTCGATGAGCGTCGAGTAGACGGACACTCCCGATCCGAACGGTCCGCGCAGCTTGAAGCTCTTCCGAGTGGTCGCGCCTTCGGCGACGAAGAGGCCCTTCTTGGTTCCGATGCTGACGACGACGCGCTTGGACATGCTCTAGCCTCCGGAAACTGCGGGCAGGATCGTGACGACGTCCCCTGATTCCAGCACGGTGTCGAGCCCCGCTTGCTCGCGCATGTGCGACTTGTTCACGAACACGTTCACGTGGCGCCGTACGCTGCCCGTCTCGTCGCAAATGCGTCCGTAGAGCGACGGGTGACGCCGTTCGATTTCCGCGAGGACGCTGCGCACGCTCGTGGCCGTCAGCGAGAGTTCCGACGCGCCGCCGCAGTCCGTGCGCAAGACGGTGGGAACTCGGATCGTGATCGTCGCGGCTTGGGCCATCGGAGGGAGAAACGGTGGGCCGCGCAGCATAACGGCCGCCCCGCCGGCGTGGGATTCCCGAGCGCGCAAAGAGATCGTCGAGATTGCGTCAGAGCGTCGCCAGGGCGTGTTTTCGGCCCTGGTTCTCGTTCTCCAGCCACTTCTGGAGCGGCGCGAAGTACTCGAGCATCGGCTTGGCCGAAAGATCCGAGCCGGTCTTCTCGCGCAGCAACTCGCGCCAGTCGACCGACGCGCCCGGCTCCATGATCGACTTCAGGAACTCGCCGACGTCTTGGCGCGCGAAGTAGTTCGTGTCGTGCGGATCCTCGTGCAGGATCTGCGTCGCGATGTGATCGTGGAGCTGGAAGAGCAGCACATACGACAGCGCGTAGTCGTAATACGCCGCCGGGTCGTCGTTGACGTGCGTCTTCGTCGCGGCGTCGCACCAGCGCTCGTCGCGCGTCGTGGGCGGCGCGATGCCCTGGTACTTGGCGGCAAGCTCCCACCAGCGCGCGTTCCAACGCTCCGGCGGCAGCTCGTCGGCGTAGAGCTCCTTCTCGAAGGAGAACATCGTGCCCGTCGACCACGGGATGAACACGACGTAGTTGAGCGCCTCTTTCAACAGGAGCTGCATCGGATCGGGGCGCGCATCGCCGACGGGCAGTCCGACGGATCGAATGAAGCGCGGCTGCATCGCGGCGAGCCCCATCAACGATCCCATCGCTTCGTGGTACGCGCGGTTCGCGCCGTCGCGCAGAACGATCGGGACCTTCGGGCTCGAATAAGAGAGGTAGTAGTAGATGTGGCCGAGCTCGTGGTGCGTCGTCTCGTACCACTCGGTGTTCGGCTCGACGCTCATCAATGAACGCACCGAGTGGTCGAGGTCCATGTGCCACGCCGAAGCGTGATTGTTCTTCTTGTACGCCGTGCCTTCCGGCAGCGGGTAGAGCGACGACTGCTCCCAAAACACGCGCGGGAGTTTCTCGAAACCCAAGCTGACGTAGAAGCGCTCGGCTTGCTCGACCACCCACTGCGGCGACTTCTCGCCCACGGCTCGATCGAGGTCGTACCCCGGCACGTCGACGAGCGCCGCCCAATCCTGTCCCCAACGATTCGGGAGCCAGTGCGCGGGAATGAGCTCCGGCACGGGTTGGCCGTAGCGCTCCGCGAGCTCGTAGCGCATGTACGTGTGCAGCTCGCGAAACAGCGGACGCAGCTCACGGTTGATGTCCGCGATCTTCGTCGACATCTCGTCCGTCGTCATGCCGTACTCGGACGTCATGTACGCGAAGAAATCCTTGTAACCGAGAGCGCGCACGGTCGAGTTTCGCAATCGACGCAGATTCGCGAGGCCCTCGCGCAGAGTCGGACCGACTTCCTTCGACGCTTCCCAGACTTTCTGCCGCTGCGTCAGGTCTCTCTCCGCGCGCAGCATGTCGTCGAGGTCGTTCGTGGCCACTTCGCGCCCGTCCAAATGGAACGTGAATCCGTAGAGCTTCTCGGTCTGCGCCGCCTCCGCGGCAATCCGCTCCTTCACGAGCTCGGGAACCGTCTGCGGATTGCCGCCGGCTTTGAACAAGATCGTTTCGAGCTGGCGGCGTTGCAGCGGATTCAACTCCGCTTGACGCGCGAGATAGCCGCGCGCGGCCTCGATGTTCGCGGCGCTGCCCGTGAACGCGGCCAGAGCCTCGTTGGCGGTGCGCGTTCGCCGGGCGTTCGTGTCGTCGCCTTCGACGATATGCGTGTTCGAGACCCATTCGGCGTCGTACGACGCCGTGTAGAGCTCTTGAAAGGTCGTCGAGTAGCCGTCGAGAAAAACCTGAACCTCGGTCTGCAGCGCCAAAGACGCGTGCTCGGCAGTCGAAGAGCAAGCCAGGCCGAGGCTCACGGAAACGAGGGTGGACACGATTGCGCGATTCATGGCGAAGCAGGTTAACGGGGCCGCGCACGACTCGACAGAAGATCTCTCAAGTCGCCGGTCCGCTCGATTCGACGACCTGTTGTTACACTCGGTCCACCGCCTCTGCGCACTCCACATGAAGCACCTCCTCGCCATCGCCGGATTGATCACCGCCCTTTCACTCACTGCGAGCGTCCACGCCGCCGACGCCGAGACCGACGCGTGGGACGCCGCGATGGCACTCAAGGTGAAGAGCCAGAAGCTCCAGGGCGCTGCGGCGATCGAGGTGTTTCTCCAGACGGCGTCCGCGTTCGAATCGTTCGCGAAGACGCACGCGAGTTCGGCCCGCGCACGCGACGCGCTCGCGGAAGCCGGCGTCGCGTGGTTCGCCGTCGGCCGCAACCGTCAGGTGATGCACCGCAGTCCGCCGTCGAGTGTCGAAGCGTTTCAAACCGCGCTGAACGTTTTCGGAGCCCTCGTGGCCGAGCATCCGGCCGATCCCGCCGCCGCGCGGGCGCAGTACATGCGCGGCTCGACGCAGCTGTTCCTCGGCGACCTCGAGTCGGCCGAGCTCGAGTACACGCTGGCGATCGACAATTATCCGAGCGACAAGTACTTCGGCAAGGCGCTCGAACGGCGCGCGGCGGTTCGCCGGCACTTGCTCAAGAACGATCTCGCCGTATCGGACATGCACCGCTACCAGAAGGAGGCGCCACAAGGCAGCGAAGACGCGAACGTGATCGTAAAGCAGCTCGAGTACTCGGCCATGATCGGCAAGCCCGCACCCGCGCTCGATGTCGAGACGTGGATCCAGGGCGAGCCCGTCGAACTGTCGAGTCTGCGCGGCGAAGTCGTCATGCTTTACTTCTTCGCGAGCTGGTGCACGAACTGCGAGCGCGAGCGCGAGTTCATGAACGATCTCTTCCAGCGCTACTCCGCGTCGGGACTGCGCATGATCGGCGTCACGGACCACAGCGAGAGCCAGACCGTGAGCTCCGTGCAAGCCAAGCTCGCCCAGTCGCCACTCACTTGCGTCGCGTTCATGGATCGGGGCCAGACGTTGCGCGCCTACTCGACCGACAAGTTCCCCGACGCAGTTCTCATCGATCGCCAGGGGCGCGTGCGTTGGCACGACAATCCGGCGGCGCTGTCGGACTGGACGGTCGAGGCGCTGCTCCTCGAAGGCCCCGTTTCGCCCGGCAAGTAGATCGCCCGGCAAGTCGGTCGCCGGGCAAGTCGGTCGCCGGGCAAGTATTCGGCCGCCGCGCCTACTTCGACATCGCCGGCAGGATCTGGAACTCGACCTTCCTGACCAGCGTGTTTCGGTAGCTCGACACCTGCGGATCGTTCGGACGTGCGTTCAGGATCTCGTTTGTGAGCTCCTTCTCGACCTCATCGAACGTAACCGAGCGAATCTGCGTCACCTGGAAGATGAACCAATTGCCGCCGTACTCGATCGGGTCGGCGATCTCCCCGCGCTTCAGTGCGAGGACCTGCGCGGCGACTTCTTTGTTCCAGGTGTCACCGCGAAAGCGTTCGGGCAACGCTCCGCCTTGTTCGCGCGTCGTGGGGTCGTCGCTCGACGCCCGCGCCAGCGCAGCGAAGTCCTCGCCCGTGCGCGCACGCTCCGCCAGCGCGCGTGCGCGATCACCGGCCGCCTCGAAGGCCGCACTCATCCGCTTGATCAGTTCCTCGCGCGACCAATTCGGATCGGGATTCTCGACTCGCGGAGCACACAGGATGAGCCGCACCTCGACGCGCCGCCCGTCGCTGCCGTACTCGCTCGCGAAACGCGAGCGCACTTCTTCGGGTGTGACGACCCGATCGTGCATCAACAGCTTCTCGGCCAATAGATCGATGCGCGTACGCCAGGCCATTTCACGCAGGAACGAATCCTCCGAGCGTCCGCCGAGCGTGAGGTAGGTCCTCCAGCTCTCGCGGCTCCCCTTGTGACCGGTGTCGATCAGGTACTGAATGCGCTCGCGGGTCCGCTCATCGACCTCCGCATCGCTGACGCGGACCCCGAGTTCGTTCGCTTTCTGCTCTACCGCGCGCTCTTCGACGAACAGCCTCACGAACGTCTCGCCGATCGTGTCGCGGATCCAGCGCGCGTACGTTCCGCGCTGCACCGGTTCGCCGTCGACTTCGAGCGCGGGCTCGTACGCGCTCGGCCACTCGCGGCCCTCGCGGTCGGAGTACATCGTCGGGAGCACCTTGACGGACACGCCCTCCTTCAATCGCGCCTGGATCGCGCCGACCTCGTCCTGCTCGGGGCCCTTGCGCACGAGCTCGGCATCGATCGTCTCGCGGACGTCTTCGAGCGGCGTCTCGTCGACGGCGAGCACTTTGACGAGCCAGTAGCCGCCGCGGGCGTACAGGGGCGGCGAGATCTCACCGATTGCGAGCTTCTCGAGGCCGTCCATGAAGGACGCGAACCAGCCGACGTGACTGAAGCCTCCGGTCGGCGCGCCTTCGTGATCGCGCGTGTCGGGATCGTCGCTGAGCTGCGCCGCGAGCTTGCCGAAATCCTCGCCGCCAATAATGCGCTTGCGAACGGTTTCGGCTTTGTCGCGCTGCTCCTTCATGCGCGCCTCGCGCTCGGCTTTCCACTCGTCGGGCGTGGCATCCGGATCGGTCGGCACCACGACCTTGAATCGCATCATCAGGAGCTCGTAGTGCCGGCCATTGCGTCCGTAGCGGTGCTGCCACTCGCGGACGATTTTCTCCTCCGGCACGACGCGATTGATGTTCGCGATCGCCTTGGCTTGCAGGTACGGACGGTATTCGACTTTGCGCTGCGCGCGCAGACCGGATTCGGTTCGGCCGGTGCGATCGAGCTCACGAAGCCAATCTTCCTTGCGGCCAAAGAACGCACCGCGGACGCGCTCCGCGAGGTCCGCTTCGACCTCCTTCGCCACCTCTTCCTTGGACACGTCGACACCCAGGCGCTTCGCTTCGCGGTCGACGACGAAGTACGAGTCGGCGTACTCCAGCGCCATGCGCTCGCCTTGAGTTCGGATGAGCCACATCCCGAACTCGCGGCTCGAGATCGGCTGGCCATCGATGAGCAGGACGGTGTCTTCTCGATCATCGATGAGCACGGTCGCGCCACGGTCCCGCGGGTCATCGTCCTTCTGAACCGGGGTCGCGCGTGCGCTGGCGGCGCAAATCGCGAGCAGCAATGCCACGCGCACGAAAACGGATTGGCGATTCGTAGTCATCCTGGGCCCTGCACGATTGGCGCCTGCCGGAAGATGCGCCACCGGGAGAGTATGCCACGACCCCGGGAGCCGGTCGACGGCCGCGGGGCGGGAGCGACGCGCGGCGTGTGGACGTGCATGCTCACCGATTCCGGCCGCGGCTTTCATCGGCGCCGCCACGTAGTGGACGTTCTCGGTGCTCGGCTGAGAGTAGGTTCGCGGTCGATTAGGATGAGCACGATGCATCGTCACTCCATCTGCGCCCGCGCGCAGCGCGCCGCCATCGCGAGTGCTCTCGGGCTGGTCGCGATGACTGCGTGCGCCGACACCGAGCCTCCGGAGGACCGGCTCTCGACGATCCTCATCACCCTGGACACGACGCGCGCGGACGTGCTCGGGTGCTATCGAGGGTTGCCCGGGATCACGCCGAACCTGGACGCGCTCGCCCAGGAGTGCGTCGTGTACGACGCGGCGCGGAGCGTGGCGCCGCTGACGCAACCCGCGCATGCGTCGATGATGACGGGCCTCTACCCGCCGCGTCACACGGTGCGCGACAACGGGCTCGCTCCGCTGCCGAATTCGGCCGTGACGCTCGCCGAGAGCGCGCGCGCGGCCGGATTCCAGACCGCCGCATTCGTCAGCGCCGTCGTGCTCGACCGCTCGTGGGGTCTCGCACAGGGATTCGACGTCTACGATCAGCCGGCGTCCGACCCGCTGCGGACGACGATCCAGATCCACGATCGTCCCGCGTCGGACACCTGGGTGCGCGCGCAGGATTGGCTCGCGCAGCGCGACAAGACGAAGCCGTTTTTCCTGTGGATCCACTTCTTCGATCCGCATTCCCCGTGCATCCCGCCGCAGCCGTTCCTCGATCAAGCGGGCGGCAACCCGTACCTCGGGGAAGTCGCGGCGATGGATCACACCGTCGGCGAGATCGTCGCGCACTTGCGCGCGGAGGCGCTGCTCGACCGCGCGCTGCTCTTCGTGGTCGCCGATCACGGTGAAGCGCTCGGGCAACACGGCGAGCCGACGCACTCGACCCTGTGCTACGAGACGACGATTCGCGTCCCGATGCTCGTCCGCCATCCCGATGCTCGCCGCGCGAACGAGCGGTCGGACGAAATCGTCAGCATCGTCGACGTGCACCCCACGCTCTGCGACGCGATGCGCATCGCGGTTCCCGCCGGTCTCGACGGCATGAATCTTCTGCGCGGAAGGGTCGCGGAAGACCGCGGCGTCTATTTCGAGTCGTATTGCGGGTACCTGAACTTCGATTGGAGCCCGCTCGCGGGCTTCGCCGATCGCCGCGGGAAGTACTTGCACAGCTCGAAGCCACAGTTCTTCGACACGCTCCAGGATCCGCAGGAGAAGACGGACTTGATCGCGGAACGCGCCGCCGATGTCGAGCGCTATCGGCAGGGCATCGCCGCCGTCGCGAGCCGGTCTGCGCTCGCTCGCTCGGAACCGACAGCTGTCGATGAAGCGCTGCAGGCGCAACTACAGGCGCTCGGTTACGCCGGAGCGGGCGATCCGACGGCGGAACTGCCCGGGCCGCTCGAGGCGATCGACAAACCCAGCCCGCAGGAGCGCATGAAGGAGCTCCGCACCATTCAACGCGCCACCGTCGCCGCGGACGAAAACAGGATCGGCGACGCGATCGAACTCCTCCGCGAAGTATTGACCGAGAATCCCCGCAACATGTTCGCGCTCGATCTCTTGGCCAAGCACCTCATCGACGAGAACCGCGTCGCGGAAGCGACGGACGTGCTGCGCCGCCGGCACGCGCTCGGGACCGCGCGACTGACGTCGTATCTCAACTTGGCGCGGTGTTTGGAATCGCAAGGCGATTTCGCGGGCGCCGCCGAGCAGTTCGGACGCGCGTTCGAGATGCGGCCCGACAGCACCGAGCTCTGCGCGGACCTCGTGCGCACGCTCGAGCTCGCCGGCCACGCGGAAGAGGCTCGCACGATTCGCGCGCGTCTCAAGGACCTCGAAGCCGAGCGCGGGTCGACGCACTGAACTCGGATGCTGGACGATCGAGTCGATTTCCACTGCGTTCACGACGCGCGCGTGCGGCACCGGGCCGATCCTCCGAGCCTCCGCGGCACTAGAATGCGCGTCGTGTCGAACGGCATCGGTTGGACATCACGTGCGTGCGCGCTTGCCGCAAGCATCTTGCTCGCGACGTGCGACTCGTCGAGCGAGACACCGGTCGGCGAGCGGCTCTCGGCGCTCTTGATCACGATGGACACGACGCGCGCCGACTACCTCTCCTGCTACGGCTACGCAGGCCTGCCGGGCGTGCCGAATACGCCGAACCTCGACGAGCTGGCCGCGGAGGGCACGCGCTTCGAGCTCGCCGTGAGCACCGCCGCCGTGACGCCCGTGTCGCACGCGGCGATTCTCACCGGG
>JANOFY010000526.1:0-6292 GCA_031413895.1 Planctomycetota bacterium
AGGGTTGGCTCATCCGCGTGAGGCCCGACTCCAAGACCCTCGACAAGATGATGGACGCCAAGGCGTACGAGAAGTTCCTGGCGGAACAGAAGCACTGAGCGAGCCTGCGGGCTCGCTCGAGACCGTCATGACGCGCACACAGTCGCCCCACACGGCCCCCCGGAAAGTGCACGAGATGTCCCCTGCCGAGAGCGAGATCTTCCCTCAGGATCGCTTCGCTGAGAGGCACATCGGTCCCGACGACGCGCAGGTGGCAGAGATGCTGGAGCGCATCGGCTACGCGTCGCTCGACGCGCTCGCGGACGCCGCGGTGCCCTCGAGCATCCGTCTGCGCCGGCCGCTCGACATCGCACCCGGCCGCAGCGAGCGCGACGCGCTCGCGGAGATCGCCGGCCTCGCGCGCGAGAACCAGGTGTACCGCTCGTTCATCGGCATGGGCTACAGCGACTGCGTCACGCCGCCCGTGCTCGTGCGCAACATCCTCGAGAACCCGGGCTGGTACACGCAGTACACGCCGTACCAGCCCGAGATCTCGCAAGGACGTCTGGAAGCACTGCTCAACTACCAGACGATGATCAAGGACCTGACCGGCCTCGACATCGCCAACGCGTCGATGCTCGACGAAGGCACGGCCGCGGCGGAAGCGATGACGCTCGCGCTCGACGCGTGCAAGCACAAGTCGGCGCGCACGTTCTTCGTCGCCGCCGACTGCCACCCGCAGACGATCGACGTCGTCGAGACGCGTGCGCACCCACTCGGAATCGAGGTCGTTATCGGTGATCCGGCGACGTTCGAGTTCAACGACGGCGTGTTCGGCGCGTTGATCCAGTACCCGGCGACCGACGGCGTCGTCCGCGACTACGCGTCGTTCTGCGCGCGCGCGCACGCGTCCGGCGCGCTCGTGACCGCCGCGTGTGATCTGCTCGCGCTCGTGCTCCTCGAACCGCCCGGCGCATTCGGCGCCGACATCGCCGTCGGCAACACGCAGCGCTTCGGCGTGCCGCTCGGCTACGGTGGTCCGCACGCCGCGTACTTCGCGACGCGCGAAGCCTTCAAGCGCAGCCTGCCCGGACGGCTCGTCGGCGTTTCGATCGATCGCCGCAAGCGTCCCGCGTTGCGACTCGCGTTGCAGACTCGCGAGCAGCACATCCGCCGTGAGAAGGCCACGTCGAACATCTGCACCGCGCAGGTCCTCCTCGCCGTGATCGCGGGCGCGTACGCGGCTTACCACGGACCGCAGGGATTGCGTCGCATCGCGGCGCGAGTCCATCGCTCGACGGTCGTTCTCGCCGAAGGATTGCGGCGTCAGGGCAAGAAGGTCCGACCGGGGCTCTTCTTCGACACGCTGCGCGTCGATCTCTCCGCGAGCGAATCGCGCAAGGTGCTCGCCGCCGCCGATCGCGAGCGCATCAACCTGCGCGCGTACGGCGATGGGCCCGACGGAGTCGGCGTGTCGCTCGACGAGACGACGACGCCGCACGAGATCGCGCAGATCCTGGCGGCCTTCGCAGGTTCGAAGGCCGACGTGCCGGCGGTGCATGCGCTCGCCGCCGATACGCGTCCGCTCGATTTCGGCTCGCTCACGCGGAAGAGCGCGATCCTCGAGCACCCGGTGTTCAACACGCATCACTCGGAGTCCGAGATGATGCGTTACCTGTGCCGCTTGCAGTCGCGCGACCTCTCGCTGACGACTTCGATGATCCCGCTCGGCTCGTGCACGATGAAGCTCAACGCGGCGGCGGAGATGCTGCCGATCACGTATCCCGGCTTCGGCGGCATCCACCCGTTCGCGCCCGTCGCGCAGACCGCGGGCTACCAGAAGCTCTTCCGCGATCTCGAGCGCTGGCTGGCGGAGATCACGGGCTTCCACGCCGTGTCGCTGCAGCCGAACGCCGGATCGCAAGGCGAGTACGCGGGGCTCCAAGTGATCCGCGCCTACCACCAAGACCGCGGCGCGCTGTCGCGCAACGTGTGCCTGATCCCGCACTCCGCGCACGGCACGAACCCCGCGAGTGCAGTGATGGTCGGCATGAAGGTCGTCGTCGTCGAGTGCGACGAGGCCGGCAACATCGACGTCGCGGATCTTCGCGCGAAGGTCGCCGCGCACGCGACCGAGCTCGCCGCGCTGATGGTGACGTATCCGTCGACGCACGGCGTGTTCGAGGCGTCGATCAAGGACATCTGCAAGATCGTCCACGAAGCCGGCGGTCAGGTGTACATGGACGGCGCGAACATGAACGCGCAAGTCGGCCTGTGCCGACCGGGCGACTTCGGCGCGGACGTGTGCCACTTGAACTTGCACAAGACGTTCTGCATTCCGCACGGCGGCGGCGGACCCGGCATGGGACCGATCTGCGTCGCCAAGCACCTCGCGGCGTTCTTGCCCGGCCACGCGGTGATCGAAACCGGCGGCTCCACCGCGATCGGCGCGATCTCCGCCGCGCCATGGGGCAGCGCGAGCATCCTGCCGATCTCGTGGATGTACATCCGCATGATGGGCGGCGAAGGGCTCACGCGCGCGACGCAGGTCGCCATTCTCAATGCGAACTACGTCGCGCGCCGTCTCTCCGAGCACTTCCCGATCCTCTACAGCGGTGCGCACGGACTCGTCGCGCACGAGTGCATCGTCGACGTGCGGCCGCTGAAGGCGGCCGGCGTCGAGGTCGACGACATCGCGAAGCGCTTGATGGACTTCGGATTCCACGCGCCCACGATGTCGTTCCCGGTGGTCGGGACACTCATGGTGGAGCCGACCGAGAGCGAATCGAAGGAAGAGCTCGATCGCTTCTGCGACGCGCTGATCGCGATCCGCGAAGAAGCGCGCGCGATCGCCGAGGGCCGCATCGACAAGCTCGACAATCCTCTGAAGAACGCGCCGCACACGCAGGAGATGATCGCGATCGACGAGTGGAAGCACCCGTACACGCGCGAGCAAGCCGCTTTCCCCGCGCCGTGGACGCGCGAGCACAAGTTCTGGCCCGCCGTGGCGCGCATCGACAACGCGTACGGCGACAAGAACCTCGTGTGCGCGTGCCCGCCGATCGAGGCGTACTCGTAGCGCGCGCGATCGTGCGCGGAACTCTCGACGTGCACCCGCCGGTTCGCAGCTCACGATCCAACGGCCGAGCCCGTCGATGGAAACCTGGCGACTGATCACGACCTGGGGCGCCGACCCGGCGTTCAACATGGGCCTCGACGAGGCCCTGCTCGAGAGCACCGAGAGCCCGCCGACGCTGCGCTTCTACAGTTGGAGTCCGGTCGCGCTCTCGCTCGGCTACTTCCAGCGCATCGCCGACGTGCCGGCGGCGACGAGCGCCGTGCCCGGACAGCGCGCTCCGCTCGTCGTGCGTCGCATCACGGGCGGCGGCGCCATCCACCACGTGAACGAGCTCACCTTTTCGATCACGGCGCCGCTCGACCATTCCGTGTACCGGTGCTCGCTCACCGAGTCGTACACACGCGTGCACGCCGCGATCCAGAGCGCGCTCGGCGAAGTCGGAGTTCCCGCGGCGCCGCGCGGCGCCGCCACGCTCGAGTCGGACCGCGGCGGCACCGGCATGTGCTTCCACCATTCGACGGACGTCGACCTCGCGTGGGCGGGACGCAAGGGCGTCGGCTCCGCGCAGCGCCGAAAGCGCGGGCGCGTCCTGCACCACGGATCGATCAAGCTCGGATCGTCGTTGCTCGAAGGCGCGATCGCGACGGTGCAAGAGGTCGCGCCGAGCGTGACGTGCGAGACGTTCGCGCCGATCCTGCGTGCGGCGCTGTCGAGCGCGTTCGCGGTTCAGTTCGAAGCCGGCGTGCCGACCCCGGACGAGCGCACACAAGCGAAGCTGCTCGGCAAACGCTATCTCGACCCCGAGTTCGTCAGCCGGCGCTGAGGGACAGAAGGGAGCGCGGGGAGCCTGACCAAACGCAAGCCGACTTGCGTTTAGTCGGACTTTACGCAACCGTGCCGGCACGGAGCGCTGGAGGCAGGCCCGACTGCCCACTGGAAACGCCTGGCAGGCAAGGAGCTGTGGCAGTTTTGACAGATTGAAAATGCCAGTTTCAATCTGTCGGACGAGTCCGCGACGTGTTCGACCGCGCCCTACGCCCCGAGTCGATCGCCCGTGCCGGGCGCCACCGGATCATCGCTGTCGTCGGGCCGCGGCAGTCCGGGAAGACGACCCTGTGCACCCTCGCGTTTCCCGACAAGCCGGTCGTCCGGCTCGAGGCCGTGCGCGAGCGCGAGCTCGCCAGCGCCGATCCCGCCTCGTTCCTCGCCCGCTTCCCTGAAGGCGCGATCCTGGACGAGATCCAACGCGTGCCGGAGCTCTTCTCCGAGCTGCAGGTCGTCGTCGACCGCAGCAATCGGGACGGCGATTGGATCCTGACCGGATCCCAGCACTTCGGGATGCTCGAATCGATCTCGCAGTCGCTCGCCGGCCGCGTCTGCTGACGGCCTGCTGAAAAGGGACCCCGCGGAACTCTGAAAAGGGTCCGCCTCTACCCCGTTCGGGGCGGGGAGGCCCGCGCCGCGAAGCCCCTGCGAACCAGCGCGCGCGTACGTGCACCGCGGCCGCGAGAGCTGCGTGGAGACGTCGGATGCCGTCCGCTTGCCCGCGTTGCTGACGCGCACCGAGCGCGGCAGCTGATCTCGCCCATCACTGCTCTGACGCGGTGCGCCTGCCTGCTTGGACACCGCCCCCATCCGCCGCAGCAGGGCTGGCCGGCATCGTGTTAGGATCAGTTCACGGTCATGATCATCAAGTACATCGACAAGGCTCTGGAACGAGCGCGCTACGAAGTGCTCGAAGACGGCTCCTTCTGCGCGACTGTTCCTGGATTGCGGGGCGTGGTGGCGCTCGGCCGCGGTGTGGAAGAGTGCCGCCGTGAGCTCGCGGAGGTCGTGGAAGGTTGGATCCTTGTTCGCGTCGCGCGCGGGCTCAATGTGCCCCGGCTCGGTGGCGTGGTGATCAAGGTCCGACGAGCCGGCTGATGCCGCGCGCGGGTCCCATCCGGCGCCGGGACCTGATCGCTGCCTTGCGTCGACTCGGCTTCAGCGGACCCTATTCGGGTGGCAAGCACGAGTACATGCAGAAGGACCAACTCGTGCTGACGATTCCCAACCCTCACCGAGGTGACATCGGTCCCAAGCTCCTCGGTCTGCTGCTTCGGCAAGCGGGAGTTTCACGCAAGCAGTGGGAGAAGGCCTGACCGACCGCAGCCGATCAAGTTGGAGTCACGCGCAGCCGAGAGGACGCGCCGACTCCAGCGAAGTGTCGCCGGAGGATCGAACTGCTAGCATCGCCACGCGACGTCCCGCTCGCCGCTGCTCGCCATGACGGATGTGAACCCGCGCCCAGATGGGAGCCCTTCTGACCTTCAAGAATCGTTCGCCGCGCGGCTGAAACGGAAGTACGGCGAGGGCGTCGACCCCGAGGTGTCGCTAGACGCGGCCGCGCATGCGCAGGACAGCGCGCCGAGCGGCGCTTCGAGCGAGCTCTTGCGGCGTCTCTCGGAGCACTCGCTGAAGGAGTCGCGCTACACGCTGCACGGCGAGATCGCGCGCGGCGGGATGGGCGCGATCATCAAGGTGTGGGACGAGGACCTGCGCCGCGCGCTGGCGATGAAGGTGATCCTCGGCAAGACCGACTCCCCCGCCGCGTCACCACCCAACGCACCCGGCAACGCACCCAACCGCGCCGACACACCCGCGGTCGACACGCGCACACTCGGCCGCTTCCTCGAAGAAGCGCAAGTCACCGGCCAGCTCGATCACCCCGGCATCGTGCCGGTGCACGAGCTCGGTCTCGACAGCGACGGCCGCGTGTACTTCACGATGAAGCTCGTGAAGGGCCGCGACCTGAAGGCCATCTTCGATCTCGTCTTCAACGAGCAAGAAGGATGGAACGAGACGCGCGCTCTGTCGGTGATCTTGCGCGTGTGCGAGGCGATGGCGTACGCGCACAAGAAGGGCGTGATCCACCGCGACCTGAAGCCCGCCAACATCATGGTGGGCAGCTTCGGCGAGGTGTACGTGATGGACTGGGGCCTGGCGCGCGTGCTCGGCCGCAAGGACACGCACGACATCCGCCTCGCGCCGGAGTTCGCGAGCTCACTCGCGTCGGTGAGGACGGAGCGGCGCGAGGAGCGCGAGGAACTCTCGGACTCGCCGCTGGTGACGATGGACGGCGACGTGATGGGCACGCCGGCGTACATGGCGCCCGAGCAAGCGCGCGGCGAGATCGAGAAGCTCGGCCCGCGCTCGGACGTGTATTCGGTGGGCGCCATGCTCTACCACTTGCTC
>JANOFY010000527.1:0-10032 GCA_031413895.1 Planctomycetota bacterium
GCTGGCTTGAAAACCGCCTGCGCTACGGATCTCGCTCCACCTCGATCCGCCATCCCACTGCACCGTTACGCGCGCTCCGAGTGCACAACGGTTCGGACTCTTCGACCGCAAGCGCACGCGCAGCCAGTGCGCCTGCGCGCCGTGCTCGGTCTCGTTCAGGAGCACGCGCGACGCGCCTTCGACTTGCACGCCGACGATGTCGAGATCTCCGTCGCCGTCTAGATCCGCGGCCGCGGACGCGCGTGACACCTTCGGCCCCGCATCGCTCAGGCTTTCGGCCGCGAAGCGACCGTCGCCCGTGTTGCGATAGAGGTGGTCGATCTGCGCATAGCTCGTATCCGTGCCGGGACGGTCGGCTTGCGGATAAACGTGCCCGTAGAGCGCGGACAGATCGAGGTCTCCATCCAGATCGAAGTCGGCCATCGTGGTGCCCCAGCCGAGCATGGGAATGCTCGGACCGCCGAGGCCGACGCCCGACGAACGCTCGCGGAACGCACGCTCCTTCACGGAGAGGTAAAGCGCCTTGCTCTCGCCCGAGAAGTTCGTGACGAAGAGATCGGCGCGACCGTCACCGTTCCAGTCACCGCAGGCGATGCCCATGCTCGCTTGCTCCTTCCCGTTCACGTCATGGCTGACGCCCGCCCGGAAGCCGACCTCGGTGAACGTGCCATCGCCCTGGTTCTCCCACAGGTGATTGGGCATCGAGTCGTTGGCGACATAGAGATCCGTGTCGCCGTCGTTGTCGTAGTCGAGCGTCATCACGCCCAGTCCGAAGGCCGGCTGCTTCGGCCGGAACTTGGCCTGCGCCGTCACTTCGCGAAACGTGCCGTCGCCGTTTCCGCGGTAGAGCTGGTCGTGAACGGGCGTGAGCCCTTCCGGTCCGCACATCACGTCGAGGTTCTTCCAACGGCACGCTTCGGAGCCAGGCTTGGAAGCCGTGGTCGGATCGAATGCCAGATAGTTCACGACGACGAGATCGAGATGTCCGTCGCGGTCGTAGTCGAGCAGGGCCGCGCTCGTCCCCCAGGCGTCCCCCGTCAATCCAGCCTTGGCCGTGATCTCCGTGAAGCCCTTGCCCGAATCGTTGAGGAAGACTCGGTCCGGACCCCATTCGGTGATGACGAGATCCGGCCACCCGTCGCCGTTCAGGTCGCCCGATGTGCCGCCCATCCCCCACCGGCCGGGAGCCATCTTCCACGACTCCCCCGCAGGCGCGAACGTTCCGTCGCCTTGGCCGAGGTAGAGACGCGGCGGAAACCCGGGCTCGCGCTTCGCGATCCGCTCGAGTGTCGAGCCGTCGACGATCACGACGTCGACCTTGCCGTCGCCGTCGAAGTCATCGAGGAGCACGCCGCCGCCGTTGACCTCGATGATGTAGTCCTTCGCCGGCGATCCGCACGTAGTCACGACGTCGGGAAGCGCTCGCGACGTGATCTCTCGAAACAGCGGCCGCCGCGGTGTGCGCTCGTCGCCGAAGGGCGCGCCGTTCACAACGGAGGCGTTCGCAACGGCAACAAGCGAGATCGCGGCGTGCGCGAAGGGCATCGTCATCCATCCGATCGCGATCATTTCTCTACCGTGCCAGGGATCGTTCGTTCAGGCGAATGGAATCGCCGACGCGTACCGGCTTGCGGCCCGGTACGCGTCGGCGTTTGCAAAGCTAGCAGTCGTTCCGCGGATCGACGATCCGCTCGGGATCACGGCCAGGCGATCTCGAACCCGTTCGACCAGTTGGTCGTGCCCGAGTTGCAGAAGTTCGCGGCCGTGTTGCGATAGAACAATTGGTAGTAGGCCGTTTGCCCCGGCGCTTGCAGGGTCTGCAGCGACACGGGGGTCGTCTGGACGGTGTTCGGATACGTCCAGTGGCCGATGGGCGCGCCGGCCGTCGCCGCGAAGTGAGCGCCGAAGCGGATCAGTGCGCCGTCGACGCAGCGGATGCCGTCACCGTTCGCGGTCCCGCCCGGCAAGCTGCCGTTGCCCTTCAGCATGAGACCGAAGCTCACGTAGTTCGGGCTGACGAGAATGTCGAACGTCACGGTGTCCGGGACCGTCGTGCCCGTCGCGGAGAGCAGCGCGCCGTCGGCGCTGAACGAGTTCGCGCAGCCGTGCGCCGGAGCCGCGGGCGGATTCGGCACCGTGTTCGGCAGGAAGCACGGGCACGCGGTCGCGATCGAGCCGTCGCCGAAGCAATACGGGGTGCCGAGCGCGTTGCCGATCAGCGTCACGCGACGCGCATCGGTGACGGTGATGTTGCCGGGCCAATCGGTGAGGCGCAGCTCGTAGCAGAGCTCGATGCCCGCACCGGCGACGTTGTCGTCCAGTTGGAAGCGATAGAGCTGGCCGCCGGAGTACGTTCCATCGACCGTCGTCGCGCTCCCCGTCACGGTCACCTGTCCGTTGATGCCGCCCGGAACGCTCGTGTAGTCGTACACACCAGGGTTCACGAACGTCTGCGAGTGCGTCGCCGCGTTCGCGACGTTGCCCGAGTCATAGGTGTACGGCGCCGTCGTGCTCTTCACGCTCTGCGTCCCGCCCGAGTTGTTCGTCCACGTGATCGTCGTGCCGGCCGGAACACTGATCGTCGGCGGAACGAACCCGCCGCCCGTGATCGAGATCGCAGCGGTCGCGGGCGCCGTGTTGATCTTGTAGGTCGCGCTCGCTTTGACGTAGTTCACGCCGTCGTCGAGCACCTGATCGCGCACTTTGGCGTGCACGACGACAGGACCGAGCGCGGGCGCGGAAGCCGGGTTGATGTGCCCGGTGACGATGGGCCGCAGCGCGTCCGCGGTGCCGGTGTTGCGATAGAACTTGTTCGCCCACTGCGGGCTGTTCGACTCGCCCTGCGCCGTGATGATGTCGTACTTGCCGTCGTTGTTCAGATCGGCGACGGTGCAGTCGAGCGTCGAGTTGCTGTTGAACTGGATCGCCGCGGCGCTCTGGTCGACGAACGAGAGGCTGCCGTCGTTGCGGTAGACGTACTCGTGCGATCCGAGCGATCCGACGATGATGTCGTAGTCGCTGTCGTTGTCGTAGTCGAAGAGCGCGATCTCGTTGTCGTCGACGCTCGGACCGAACGCGCTCTGAGTGGTGAAGCTGAGCGAAGCGCTGGGAACGATGTTGTTCCGCACCGCGCCTTCTTGGAAGTTGTTGAGCGACACGAAGAACAGGTCGAGGTCGTCGTCGTTGTCGAGATCGCCGACTTCGGACTCGTACGTCGAACCGTTGCCCGCGGAGATCAGCGACGAGGAGTCGGAGAACGTGCCCGAGCCGTTGTTGAGCATCAGGTAGTGGTTCCCGCCGCCGTTGACCGCGCGCGTGTCACCGAAGAAGTCGAGGTCGAAGTCGTTGTCGATGTCGACGAGCTGAACGTCCATCTGCTCGGCCTTGTTCGGCGCGCCGAGCGCGGCCGCGCTCTCCGTGAAGTTGCCGGTGCCGTCGTTGATGAAGAGGTGCGGCTTGCCGGCTCCCGCGCCCAGGTAGGCGTCGTTGAGGATCAGGTCGAGGTCGCCGTCGTCGTCCAGGTCGCCGAACTGCGCGCTCCCCGACGAGTAGCTCGTCGGCAGACCGCGTGCGGCACCTTCTTGGTTGAAGAAGCCCGGGTTCGAGATGCCCTGATTGATGTACAGGAAGGGCGGATCGGTGAAGAACGCGTTGGCGAAGAGCGCATCGACCCAACCATCGCCGGTCACGTCGCCGGTGCACACGCCTTTCGCGTTGGACAGGTTCGCCCCCAGGCGGGCGACGCTCTCGTCGGCGAAGTTCCACTCACCGATCTCGATCAGCTTGTTGATGATCAAGATGTTCTGACGCTGCATGCCGGCGCCGGCGAAACCCTCGCCCTCCGCGAAGAACACGTCCAGGTCGCCGTCCTTGTCGACGTCGGCGCACTCGACTCCCTCGGTCCAACGCGCGGTGCCCGGGAAGTTGGTCACCCCTGAGAACTGCTGCGCCGCGGCCAGGGGGGCCAACGGCAGCCAGGTCATCAGGGGGAGGAGTCTTCCGACGAGAGAGGGTCGTGTGGGTCGCATCTGGGGTTCCGGGGGACAGTGAGAGCCCGGGTGCATCCCAGTGCGAGCGTCGGCTCGGCGTCTGGAGGCGCCCGAGGGACCGAGCCGCATCGATTCGAAACAAGTTTGCACCATTCTAGCCGGCGAGACCAGCCGCGCCAGACGACGGGGCTAATCCTTCGCGGCGGACGTAGAACAGCGGCGATAGGAGGGATCTCGACCGTTCCAGGTTCCGCCCACCTCCGGCGTTACCCTGAGTCTCGCGACCGTCCGGTGGCGGCGCGTGAGTCGTGGAGAAGAGCTCTAGATGAGGACCGATCGAGAGGGCGCGAGAGAGAGCCTCCTGGGAGCGCACCTGATGCTCCTGTTCACGCCGGAGCTGTGTGCGGACCGCGATCCGTTGGAGGTTCTCGAGGCGGCCCTGCCGTGGCTCGACGTGGTCCAGATCCGCCCCAAGCCCGTGGGAGCGCAGGCGGGCGCCCATGCTCCGTGCGCGGCCCGCGAGACCTACGACTGGTGCGTGCGCGTGCTCGATCTCCTCGCAGCAACGCGCGCGGGTCGCCCCCTCGTGCTGGTCGACGACCGCGTCGACGTCGCGGCCGCGCTGTGGAGCGAGGGCTGCGACGGCGTGCACGTCGGCCAGGACGATTGCCCCGTCGCCGCGGCTCGCGCGCTCCTCGGACCGGATCCGCTGATCGGTCTGTCGACGCACGATCTCGCGCAAGTCGCGCGCGCCCACGAGCTTTCCGTCGACTACCTTGGGTTCGGCCCGATCCACGCGACTCCGACGAAGGGGTACGCGCGCGGCCTGGGCGCTCCGGCTTGTGAAATCGCCCGAGCGAGATCGAAGTACCCGCTGTTCGCGATCGGCGGGATCGATCGCGGCAACGTCGGAGAGCTTGTGTCGGTCGGAAGAGTCGCCGTCGGCTCGGCGATCCTGCTCGCGGACGATCCGGCGCGCGCTGCGCGGGAACTGCGCGCGGCCTTGACGCCGGACGGCCGTTGATCGCGCGGCGACCACTCTCCGCGGACGGCACTCGAGCGTCGTGGCAGCGGCAGCTACGCGCGCGACGGCCGCTCGAGGAACATCGCGTCCCCGTAGCTGTAGAAGCGATAGCTGGCCGCGATCGCTTCGCTGTATAGACGCAGGATTCGCTCGCGCCCGGCGAACGCGCTGACGAGCATCAAGAGCGTGCTGCGCGGCAGGTGGAAGTTGGTGACGAGCGCATCCACGACGCGGAATCGGTAGCCCGGTGTGATGAAGATCGACGTGTGCCCGGCTCCCGCGCGAACCCCACCGGCACCGTCGGCGCAGGCTTCGAGCACGCGCACGCTCGTCGTCCCCACCGCGACCACACGACCACCGCGCGCGCGCGTTCTCGCGATCGCCGTCGCCGTTGCCTCCGTCAACACGAATTCCTCCGCGTGCATGACGTGATGAGCGACGTCCTCCACGTCCACGGCGTGAAACGTCCCGACTCCGACGTGGAGCGTCACGGCGACACGCTCCACGCCGCGGGCATCGAGCGCGGCGCACAGCTGCGACGTGAAGTGCAAGCCCGCGGTCGGAGCTGCGACGGCCCCCGCCGCGCGAGCGAACACGGTCTGGTAGCGTTCGCGGTCGAGCGCGCTGCGCGAGTCGAATTGCGGGTCGCGCCGGATGTACGGCGGCAGCGGCATGCGCCCGAACTCCTCGAGGAGCTGGTGCAATCCGCGGCCGCGGTTCTCGGGGTCGGCGATCTCGAAGACCCACTCCGCGCCTAGCCGACCATCGTCCAGTCGCATCCGGTCGACGGCCCAGCCCACGAGCCGGCCGCCCTCGAGCTCGAACCTCTCGCCGAGCTTGATCCGTTTTCCGGGCTTCGCGAGCGCGCTCACGCACGTTCCGCCGAACGAGGCGACGCGCGGCGCGGGCCCGAGCACGAGCAGCTCGATCGCGCCGCCGGACGGACGGCGGCCGCGCAGGCGCGCCGGCACCACGCGCGTGTCGTTGACGACGAGCAGATCGCCCGCCTGCAGGAGCTCGGGAAGATCGCGGACCAGACGATGGCGCGTCGCATCGCGGTCGATCTCGTGCACGAGGAGCCGCGCGGCATCCCTGGGTTCGATCGGATCATGGGCGATACGATCGGCCGGCAGTTCGTACTCGAAGTCGGAGACCTTCACGTCGTGTGGAGCGGGGAGTTCGGGAGCGCTCGGCGGTCAGGTTCGCGAACTCGAGGTACGCCGCCTGCCGCTGTAAATGGCCGGACGGATCAGACCGCTGGGATCAACCCATACGGATCGATCCTCGTCTCGCGGAGCCCGCGATTGTGGCAACTCGTAACGAGTCGCTGCGAGCAATGCCAAGAAACCGTGAAACTCAACGGCGCAGCAGAAGATCTCCACCTGGGCACTCAACAAGTTCCGATCTTGTCGTAAAGGACGACCGGAGCCGTGTGGGTTCCATGACTTGGACTTGCGCCCGGGGGGGCCGCGGTCCGGGTCCGATCCTTCCCCACCGGGAAGGTCGCGTTAGGGCCGCTGGCAACGAAGACTGCCGGCGGCCCTACTTTTTTCGCGCCGCAAACGGACGCGCCTCGCGCGGCGAGAGCATGTCCGGGCTGCGTCGGTTGCGCTGGCTACCGGCTGCCGCGCGTTCCGCCAGTCGACGTCACTCGCTCTCGGGCGACGTCACTCGCTCTCGGGCGAACTCACTTGCTCTCGGGCGAACTCACTCGCTCTCGGGCGAACTCACTCGCTCTCGGGCGCCTTTGCCCACCACGCCGAGTCCGCGTCCACGTTCGCTTCGTCGAGCCCGGCCTCCTGCATGCGCACGACGAGGGTATCCGGGTCCCAACCCAGGTAGAGCGCAGCGCGCGTCTTGTTCAAACGTCCGCCGGCCTTGCGGGTCGTGCGCAGTGCGCCCAGGAGATCCGCGCGCTGCGGGTGACGCGAGGGCAACCGACGGACGAGATCGACGTGGAAGCGGCCAGCAACGAGCGCGACGTGCTCGCACGAAAGCGAATCGCCGGCGCGACCGCGGCTCGTCCGATTCAGAACGACGAGCTTGTACACGAGGTTCTCGAGCTCGCGGACGCTGCCGTCCCAGCGCTGTCGCCACAGCAGGGCCAGCGCTTCGTCGGTGAACGACGGCGGCCGAAGCCCTTCCTCCTCTGCGAAGCGCGCGCTGAGGCATGCGACGAGCGGGAGGATGTCCTCACGGCGCTCCGCGAGCGGCGGAACGGCGAGCTGCAACCGGTCGAGCCGTCGCGCGAGATCGGGTCGGAGCGATCCCGTCGCCAAGCCCGCGCGCGTCGTCACGAACACTCGCGCGCTCTGGGCCGCGCTGCTTGCCGCATCATTCCGCGCGTCGTCGCGCGTGAGGTCTGCGCTGTCCAACGTGCCGAACCACGCGTCCTGCTGGAGTGGTGACAGCCGCTCGACGTCGTCGAGCAGGAGGCTTCCGCCGGCCGCTCCGCCGACGAGCGTCGTCCACGTTTCCCGGCAACCTTCGACGCCGCACGTGAACACCTTCAACGGCCCCGTCGCACCCGAGCTTTCGAAATGGAGCCAACGAGCGAGGACGTGCTTGCCGGTTCCGGCTGCGCCCGCGAGTACCACAGGTATGCGCGATCGCGCGGCGGCGAGCAAGTGCTCCGCGAAGGTGCGGAAGTCGGGGCGAAACGCATCGAACCACACGTCGAACCCGAACTCCGCGCGATGCCAGTTGCGGAACTGCGCCAGCCGGAGCGCGAGCCCCGCACGCTCGATGACGGGCGCGTAGCGCTCGAGATCCGCCGGGCGAAAGTCCCGCCGCCGGCTCGACTCGATCGCCAGCAATCCGCAAATCTTCGTTCCCGCGAACAGCGGGAACACGACGCCCGACCCGGCTTCGACGTGGATCGCAAGTCGCGCATCGGGCTCGTCGAACTGCACGATGCCGCCGGTGATCAGCGCGCGCCGGAGCGCCGATCGCCGTCCCTCGGGCGCGGCACCGAGCCCGGCGCCTTCGCCCCCTTGCGCGACGGAGCGCAGTTCGCCGCCAGGGGCCGCGATCCCCCACCAGCGGCGCTGCGACGTCTTGATGCCGAGTTCGACGACGAGATCCTCGAACACCGCTCGCGACAACCGATCGTCGACCGATTGAAGCGACGCATCGGGCCGCGCCGGCCGCACGAGCCGCGCACTCCCGGTGAACGCCGGCACTGGCGCGGGCTCGGTCAGAACCGTGCCCCTCCATGCACGCGCGAGCGCGAGGAGCCGCGGCGCGCTCGGCAGCAAGTGGTGCTCGCACTCGACGTGGATCCAACCGGCGACTTCGTCCTCGTCGTCGAGGATCGGCGCGAGCGCGAGCGACAGCGTCGCCTCCTTCCCGAGCGCGCCGACGAGAGGCTCTTCGCCGGCGCGGTGAGCGGTCACGACGTCGGCGCCAACGACGAGCCGGTGCTCGCGCTCGCTCGGAAGCGCAAACGCGCCTTCGCGCTCCGCGATCCACGGTTCGACGAGTGGACGCAGGGCCGGCGCGACGTCGATCCACACCGGCTGCGCGCTGTGATCGCGCCGCAGTGCGAAGACTCCGAGCACGACGGCACCGATCTCAGAGCGATCGCGGATCGCACTCATGTCACGGAACCCGCCGTGCAGATCCGCGGACTCCGCGATCCGGCCCGCGAGACAGGGCAGCCACTCCGGTCGGTGCTCTCGCAGTGCGGCGAGCGGAGTCGGCAAGGGTCCGGACCACGGACGCAGACCGACGAGCACGCTCTTCGCGCCGGCCTGGTCGCCCAGACACAGTCGCGTCCACGCGAGGAGTTGTCGCAGCCGCGTGTCGCTGCTCACGAGCGTCAAGTGTTCGAACAGCCACGCACGCGTGTCGCGCAGCGCGGCGCGGTCGAGCAGGCACTCCGCGACTCCCGCCGCGAGCGCGCGAGTGACGGACGCACCCGCCGACGCGCGCAACGAAGCTTCGAACGCACGGCGGAACAAGCGTTCGGCAGGACGCGCCCCTGCGCGCACACGAACGGCGCGCGCCTTCCAGAGGGCCACGTCGTGCTCGCCCGTTGGCAATCGTTCCAGGCTCGCGATCAATCGGTCGGCGACGTCGCACGGCGGCTCACCCGGCTCGGGCACGCCCGCGAGCCAAGGCAACGCGCCGCGAAACTCGGCCGCGAGCTGCCAGGCTTCTTGCAACCCGAGCTCCGGCTCGCCGAGCCAAGCGAAGCTCTCCGCGCACGGACGTAGATGGTGGCGCAGCAGATCCTGGAGCGCTTGCTCGAGCGACTCGCGATCTTGTCGCTCGAGCTCTCCGCTGGCGCGCTCGAAGTCGATGCCGACCGAACCGGCACGCTGCGAGCGTGCGTCGTCCGACAGCAGTCGGAGGAAGTGCGTCACCTTGCGGGCGCGATGCAATTCGGCTTCGTGCGAGCCGGGCAGCAACAGGTCGAGTGCGTCTTCGGAGCGTGCCATGAGCCCACCCTCAGCTCTCGTCGCTGCTCGCTTCGCCCGGACGATCGGCTACCGCCAGTGCACGCACGGCCGCGCGTCGCAGATGCGGCTCGAGATCCCGCACGAGCAACTCCCGGATGAGCTGCACGGCACGATCGCCGCACCCCGCGGCGAGCTCCGCACACGCGACGCACAGTCGCGCTGCGTCGCACGGCACGAGCGTGAACGCGGCGTGCGCGAGCTCGCGTGCATCGTTCCACCGATCGATCGGACGCGCTGCACAGGCGCGTAGCAACGCGGGGCTCTCGAAGCCGTCGACGCGCCATTGGGCGAGTTCCGCGCGAGCACGCCGTCGCCACGCGGCGAGCGAAGACTCACGCGCATCGCGCAAGCTCTTGCGCGGATCGAGCGCGGAGTCACTCGCATCGAGTGAGACGTCACCCACGTAGAGCGGAATCGCATGGCCCATCGAAGCGGTCGCGGTGCAGCGCAGCATCACCGCTTCGCGCAGCAATCGTGCGACCTCCGCGACGTGCACGCTGGCCAGCTCGCGCTCGGCGTCCTTGCGGCGGATCGTGCGGACGATTCGGTGCGCGGC
>JANOFY010000528.1:0-10663 GCA_031413895.1 Planctomycetota bacterium
CGCCCACAGCTCGCAGTCGCCGTCTTTCTCGCGCACGCGGTACGTGCGCGCGGCCTTGCACTCCATGTTGATCGCTTTGCCGGTCTTGGGATCGAACTGATAGTTGTGCAGCGGGCACATCGCGTAGCGGCCTTCGTGGAGCGGACCGTCGCTGATGCGTCCGCCTTCGTGCGGACACAGAGCATCGATCGCACTCAGCGCGCCGTCGATGCGGCACAGGACGACCTGTCGTCCGCCGGCGAGCGGGTCGCCGAGGTCGATCTTCTTCGCATATCCCTCGGGGAGCTTGCCGACGCCCTTGACCAGAATCGGACGGCCACGGAGCAGATTCATGAGCGCATCGAACATGTTCGCGATCGTACCCGATGACGTTGCTGCATCGGTATCATCCGCCGGATGAAGCCGGTCTTGCTCGTCGATCTCGTCGGCCTCACGCCGCGCGCAATCGGCGAACGTACGCCGCATCTCGCCGAGCTCGCGCGTTCGGGCGCCTGCGCGCCCATGAGCACCGTGCTCCCGGCTGTCACGTGCAGCGCACAGGCGACGATGCTCACGGGCCTCATGCCAAGCGCGCACGGCGCGGTCGGCAACGGATGGTTCGCGCGCGAGAGCGGCGAGGTGGCGCTGTGGCGCCAGGCCAATGCGCTCGTCTCGGGCGAAAAGCTGTACGAGCTCGCGCGCAAACGCGATCCGTCGTTCACGTGCGCGAAGATCTTCTGGTGGTGGAACCTCGGCGCAGCGGTCGAATGGTCGATCACGCCGCGGCCGTTCTATCCGGCGGACGGCCGCAAAATCCCCGCGGTGTACGCGTGGCCGACGCAGTACGGCGAGGAGCTCGAAGGCGCGCTCGGCAAGTTCCCGTTCTTCGACTTCTGGGGGCCGAAGTCGGGCTTGCCGTCGAGTCGTTGGCTCGCCGACGCCGCGATCGCGACGATCGAAAAGCGCAAGCCGACGTTGACGATGGTGTACCTCCCGCATCTCGACTACGACTTGCAGCGCTTCGGTCCGGCGGACGCGCGCTCGCAGAACGCGCTGGTCGAGATCGACCGCGTGTTCGGCGATCTCGCGGCCGCTGCGCGAAGGAACGGCGTCGAGATGGTCGTCGTCAGCGAATACGGTTTGAACGCGGTCGACACACCCGTGCACGTCAATCGTGCGCTGCGTGACGCTGGGCTGCTCGCGGCGCGTGCGACGCCGGCGGGCGACGTGCTCGACGTCTTCGGCAGCGACGCATTCGCTGTCGCCGATCACCAAGTCGCGCATGTGTACACGCGCTCGCCGGCGGCGAAACAGCGTGCGGCGTCGGTCCTGCGCAATCTCGCCGGCGTGGAGCGCGTGCTCGACGACGCGGAGAAGCGCGCCGCCGGACTCGATCATCCGCGCGCGGGCGACCTCGTCGCGATCGCGAGTCCGAAGGCGTGGTTCACCTACTACTACTGGACCGATCCATCCGCCGAACCCGACTTCGCTCGGACCGTCGACATCCATCGCAAGCCCGGCTACGACCCGTGCGAGCTGTTCGTCGATCCAAAGCTCGCGGTCCCGAAGCTGCGCGTCGCGCGCCGGCTGGCGCAGAAGAAGCTCGGCTTCCGTTACTTGATGGACGTGATCCCGCTCGACGCACAGCTCGTGCGCGGAAGTCACGGGCGTCTGCCCGACGATCCGCAGGACGGCCCCGTGTTCCTCTGTTCGCGCAAGTTCGGCGAGTGCGGGCCGGAGCCGCAGCGCGGCCAGGTCGACATGACGTCGGTGAGCACGCGCGTGCTCGCGCTGCTCGAGCGCACGAAGTGACGAGCGAGAGACGTCCGCGGCTCCCACGCACCGTCGTCCTGCTCGGAGTCGTGAGCCTGTTGTCGGACGCGGCGAGCGACATGATCGTGCCGCTCCTGCCGGCGTTTCTCAGCGGCTCTCTGGGTGGCGGCGCGTTGATGCTCGGATGGATCGAGGGCATCGCCGACGCGCTCGCGAGCTTGCTCAAGCTGTTCGCCGGACGCTGGTCCGACCGCATCGGTCGATACCGGCCGTTCGTGTCGACGGGTTACACGCTGTCCGCTGTCGTCAAGCCGCTCATCGCCGCGGCCACTCTGCCCTGGCACGCGGTGCTCGTGCGCGCGCTCGATCGCACCGGCAAGGGGCTGCGCACGAGCCCGCGCGATGCGCTCATCGCCGCCGCCGTGCCGCAGGAACGGCGCGGCGAAGCGTTCGGATTCCACCGCGCGATGGACCACGCCGGAGCGGTGATCGGACCGCTCAACGCGATCCTGGTCTTGCACTTCATCACGACGGATCTGCGCACGGTCTTCTGGCTGGCCGCGATTCCGAGCCTGCTCTCGGTCGCGTGCCTGTTCTTGGTGCCGGCGGAACCTCGCCGTCCGAGCGTCCGACCTTCCCTGCGCAGCACGCCCCCCAGCGCCCCGCTGGTCCGTTTCCTCGTGCCGCTCGCGGTGTTCACGCTCGGCAACGCGAGCGATCTCTTCTTGCTGCTCAAAGCGAGCTCGCACGACGCCCCGCTGTACACGCTGCCGCTCCTGTGGCTCGGCCTGCACATCGTCAAGGCGATCAGTTCCTTGTACGCCGGCCGACTGACCGACCGGGTCGGGCCGCTGCCCCTGATCGTCAGCGGCTGGATCGTTTACGGGCTGGTGTACGGCGCCCTGGCGTTCGCCGAATCGCAAGCGGCGATCATCAGCCTGTGCCTCGTGTACGGCACGTATCACGGGCTGACCGAGGGCGCGGAAAAAACACTCGTCGCAAGACTCTCCCCGAGCGCGGAACGCGGCAGCTCGTTCGGTTGGTATCACCTGACGATCGGCTTGCTCGCTCTGCCGGCCAGCGTGATCTTCGGAGCGATCTGGCAGAGCTTTGGCAGCCGGTCCGCGTTCTTGTTCGGGGCCAGCCTGGCTGCGGCAGCGTGCATGCTGCTGGTGCTCGTCCGGCCGCGGACACGGTCAGCGTGACACCGCGCACATCGCGACCAGTGTCGCCAACGCTGACTCGAGCACCTTTGGATCGGTCTCCGCGCCGCGCCACCACACGCGCGCCTCGTCGCCCTGGCACTCGATCTGGATCTCCCTCGGAAAACCGAGCACGCGCTCGCGCGCGACCGGACCGAAGATCGCCAGCGCGGCGGCGTGCGCGCGGCTGCGCAGCGCCATTCGTTTGTCGAAGCTCGGGTCTCCGGTAACGATAGGGTGGAGACCGATCAGCTCACCGAGCTTCGTGACGAAGGAGCGCGGACCGACGCGGATCTTGTGCTCCACTGGCCGGCTCAGCTGTCCGACGAAACGCGAATACACGACCGCGTGCTTCCCGGTCCGAACGACGCGCTTGTGAAGTCGGACGGATACTCCCGACGATTCGCCCCTCACTTCGAAGCCGCTGCGAGACCAGAAGCCCTCCGCGTCCTTCCAGCGCAGACCCTGCGCGCGCGCGAACGACTTCCAGATTCGTTGCACTTCCTCGTCGCGCCGTTTCGCGTGACGGCCGCTGACGACGAACACCGTCGTGACGAACGCCGCGATCGCGAGGGTGAAGAGCGCGAGCCAGACGAGCTCCTGGATCTCGTTCATCGCTTCGGCGGATCGAGCCGACGCGACGCTGCCTGCCACGATTCCGCGAGATCGCTGCGTCCGATCTCGCGGTACTGAACCGAGAGCAAGCGCGCGACCGCCGCGTTCGGCGAGATGCGGTACGCGGCCTCGAGATCGGCGACGGCGCCCGGCGCGTCCTTCTTCTCGAGTTTGATCAATGCGCGATTGCGCAGCGCGCCTTCCGCGCGTGGATGTCTCTCGATCGCGCGACCGAGCACGTTCAAGCCTTCGTCGGGACGCTTCAATCGCGCCAGCAGCGGACCGAGGTTCACCTCTGTCTCCACCTGCGCCGGATCGAGCTCGAGCGCGCGCTCGTAGGAGGCGCGCGCCTCCTCGAGCTTCGAGAAACGTTCGAACAGCGATCCACGCACGTGGTGATACATCGGGAGCGCGCTCGCGATCGGACCCGGTTCGCGCTCGGCGTATGCGCGCGCGAGTTCCGGCCGTCCCGCGGCCATGAGCGCCATCATCCACAGCCCCGGATCCTCGGCGAACGCGGGCGCGGGCCGACCCGGCCATTGGAAGAGCGCGAGCTTGCCTTCGCGGTTCTCCTTCAAGCGCAGCGGACTCTTCGGAGTTCGCTTGGGGATCGTGCGCTGGATGAAGTGATCGTGGATCTCGACGCTGGCGACGTCGAACACGCCCGTCCGCGGCATGTGACACTGCACGCAGTCTTGGTTCGCGCGCGCGGACATCGGCTGCGAGCACGGCTTCGACAATCCGTGCGCGCCGTCCGACGACCCCTGCTCGCCCGGCGGGTGACACGCGAGGCAACCCGCGCGTACGCTCGACCTCTCATCCGCGCCAAAGCTCGAACGGTGCGGATCGTGACACGTCACGCACGTCATCGCGCTCTTCTCCGAGCCGATGGACTGCGTGAAGCAACGCGACTTCACCATCTGCTGAACGTGGCTGACGAAGCCGATGTCGTACTGCGGGAACTTCGCGACGAAGACCGCGCGGCTGGCGAGGAGATCGGCGCCGAGCGGCGAAATCCCGCGCTGGCCGGGGACGAGCGCGATCCGCGCGTCGCCCTGGAGGTGACAGCGCGCGCAGACCGACACGCTCTCGATCGGATCGCTGAAGTTCGCTCCGACGATCGGATCACTGCCGTCGGGCTTCTTCCCCGCGAGCTCGCGCTCCCGCCACGCGACGTGCGCGTCGACTTCACCGTGGCAGGCGGCGCACGAGATGCCGCTGGGCTGCCACGTATCGCGACGTGGTTTGAGATTGAGCGGATAGTCGCGCGGCGGAAGCTGGTCCGTGTGACAAGAGAGACACTCCTCGGTGATCGGAACCGTGAACCGCATGCCGGGCACGATCTCGTTCCCCGGCGCGAGGGCGGCGTGCCGCGGAATATCGCCGTGCGCCGAGACGACCTCGAGCGGCGCGAACGACATCAGTTCACCGTGCAGCGACACGTACGATCGATCGAGGTAGCCCGCGCCGATCGCGAACGCGATCTCGGCCGTAGCTTGAAACGCCGGCGGCGACGTCGGCGGCGCCTTCGGATCGTTCCACGACTCGACGATGCGCGCGCTCTTGCCGTCGTCGACGAACTGGTACGAGAAACCCGTGCTCCCGTCCGCGACCGGTGCGAGGCCTTTGAGCTCGCCGGGTTTCAGCGGCTCGAGCGCGCGCGCCATCCCGGTTTCGCGATACGAGCGCACGATGCTCTCGTGGCAGGAGATGCAGCGCGCGCCGATCGCGGCCGGCGCGGAATCACTGGGCGACTTGCTCGAGCGCTGGAGAGCCTCGGCGCACAGACTCGTGGCGAGGCAGATCGAACCAAACCAGGCAACGACGTGCGTGGACGAACGAGCGATCATGTGCGGGGATTATGGGGTGCGGCCGACCGGGGAAGCGAACACCGCTCTCTTGAATCGACAACGCGCGAAAGCGACTGAAGCACCGCACGCGCATTGACGCGACTCGGCCTTGCTCTAGACTTCGCCGTCTCTCGAAAGGGTCGCTTCTTGGGACGGAACGGGCTGGAGGAGTTCGCGTGGAAGGGTTCGCATACGTCGTGTTCGGTGCCGGACGTCAGGGGACGGCCGCGGTCCACGACCTCGTCGTCAACTGCGAGGCGCAACGCGTTCTCATCGTGGAGCCGGACGCGGCGCGCAGCAAGGAGGCCGCCGCCCGACTCGGTCGATTGCTCGGGAAGCGCGCCCAGGGCCTGCGCTTCGTGCGCGCCGCGAGCGCGAAGGATCTCGCCGACACGGACTGCGTGCTGAGCTGCGCGCCGTACCAAGTGAACTTCGCGCTGACGGAGATGGCGCTACAAGCCGGCGTTCCTTTTTGTGACCTCGGTGGCAATCCGGCCACCGTCGCGGCACAGGAGAAGCTCGCCTCGAAGCGCTCGACGCCGGTCGTGCCGGATTGCGGCGTGTCGCCGGGGCTGTCGAACATCCTGGCCGTTCATTGCGCACGCGTTCACGGAGCGGACACCGTGCACGTGCGCTGCGGCGGTCTACCGCTCGTTCGCCCCGACGCGGAATCGAATCCGCTGCAGTACAAGCTCGTGTTCAGCCCGTGGGGACTGATCAGCGAGTACAGCGGCGACGTGCCGGTGATCCGCAAGGGCAAGGTGACGTCGGTCGAGGCGCTGAGCGTCACCGAAGCGTTCGACGCCGAGCACGAGAGCTCGCCGACGTCCAACAACTCGCCGCAAGTCGTGGAGTACTTGGCGAAGTGCGGCGTGCGTCACTACGACTACATGACGGTCCGCTACAACGGCCACTGGGGCCTCGCGCGCGGATGGAAGTCGCTCGGTTACTTGCGCGGCGACGGCGAGCGCGACGCGGAGCTCGCGCGCGTCCTCGAGAACGACCCCGTGCTCCGCTACGACAGCGCGAAGGACCGCGACAAGCTGATCCTGTCTGTGCGCGCGTCGACGTCGTCGAAAGGACTGCGCCGCGGTTTCGAGTACCGCCTCGACGTCGCGGCCGACAAGCAGACCAAGTTCGCGGCGATGGAGCTGACGACGTGCTGGGGCATCACGATCGTGGCGCACCATATTGCGTCCGGGCGCGGCGCACCCAAGGGCTTCGCGACGCCCGAGCGCTTCGTCGACACGAACTTCGTGATCGCGGAGCTCGAGAAGCGGCTGGGTCAGATCCGTCGGTGAGCGGTCGAACGCTACTTCGGCCGCTGGCCTGACACCGTGTCGTGCTGCGTGCGCACGAACTGCCAGTCGCCCTCGCCCTCCGCGAGCTCGCCGTGGAAGCGGATCTCCCACGCCAGCGTGCGCTGCTCGCCGTGCACTTCGTGAAAACGCGCCAGCGCGTCAACCGTCGCCGTCGGCGGATCGGACTCGGACACCGAGATCCTCAGTTCGTCCTCCGGCATCTCGACCGCGTACAGGAACTTCTTCGTCGTCTCGTCCTTCGCCGTGAAGAAGAGATGAACGAGCGCACTGTGAACGAGCTCGCGATCCGCGCCTGAAGTCGTGTCGACGTAGCTCGGTGCGAGTCCGTCCAGGCACGGGTTCGCGCGCGTGTCGTTGAATCCGTCCGCCATGCTCTCGATCACCCAGCGGATCTGCGTTTCGTCCGACGCGCACGCCAGGTAGATCCAGCGCCCGGCGAGGAACAACCCGACGAGCGCCATCGTTTGCAAGAACACTTGTCTCATCGCGCACAGCCTCCAGCGGCTCGTTCATCTATCGGAGGTTGGAGCGTCGGGGTAATCTTGCGCGTCGGATCGACACCGAGGAGACCATTGATGTACCGACGGCTCGCGCGCATGACTGGCATCCACTTGGGAATCTTTTTCGCGGCCGTCACCGCGAGCGCTGCAGCCGCGTGGCCGCCGAACTTCACGACGTTCCCGATCGGCAGCAACTGGAACCAACCCGTCGGGATCGCGTTCGCGTCCGATGGCCGGATGTTCGTGTGGGAGAAGGCTGGCCGCGTGTGGAACGTCGAGAACGGCGTGAAAGGCGCAGCGCCGCTGATCGACCTCAGCGAGGAGGTCGGAAACTGGGGCGACTACGGCTTGCTCGGCTTCGCGGTAGATCCGGACTTCGCGACGAACGGGCACATCTATCTCCTCTACGTCGTCGACTACCACCACCTGCGTTGGTTCGGGACGGGCACGTACAACCCGAACACCGACGAGGACTTCCACGACACGATCGGTCGTGTGACGCGCTACACGTGCAACTCCGGCGACGGATTCCACACGGTGAACTTGGCGTCGCGCACCGTCTTGATCGGCGAATCGATGTCGACGGGCTTTCCCATCTGTCACCAATCGCACGGGATCGGCTCGCTCGTGTTCGGCGAGGACGGAACGCTGCTCGCCTCGTGCGGCGACGGTGCGAGTTACTCGACGACCGACACCGGCGGTCCGACCGGCGGGAGCAGCAACACCGCGCTCGCCGACGGCATCCTCACGCTCAAGGAAGACGTCGGAGCGTTTCGTTCGCAGCTCGTGGACGGTTTGAACGGCAAGGTCGTGCGCATCGACCCCGCCACCGGCGACGGCGTCGCGAGCAATCCGTTTTACGATCCGCTGTTCCCGCGCGCGCCGCGTTCGCGCATGTGGGCGATGGGCCTGCGGAATCCGTACCGGATGGAGCTCATGCCCGGCACGGGGAGCGCGAATCCCGCCGCGGGCGATCCCGGCACGTTGATCATCGGCGACGTCGGATGGAACGCGTGGGAAGAGCTCAACCTGTGCGACGGACCAGGGCTCAACTTCGGTTGGCCCGTGTACGAGGGGATGACGACGCAAGGCAGCTACGCGGGCCAAGGCACGCAGAATCGCGATGCGCCGAATCCCCTCTTCGGCGGCGGATGCGCGCAGCCGTTCTTCACGTTCCGCAATCTGCTCGTGCAAGACACGCTCGCGACGCCGTCGTGGCCGAACCCGTGCAACGGCGCGCTGCAGATCCCGTCCAGCATCCCGCGCTTCGAGCATGTCCGCCCCGCGATGGACTGGGGCCACGGCTCGGGGCCGGCGCGGACGAAGATCTACAACGGCAACAACGCCGCGACGATCAACATCGGTGCGCCGGGCTCACCGATCGCAGGGATCCAATTCGGCGGCAACTGCGCGATCGGCGGCGGCTGGTACTCCGGCGGCGACTTGCCACCCGAATACGCGGGCACGCTGTTCATGGCCGACTACGTCAACGGCTGGATGCACAACGTCGTGTTCGACGTGTCAGGAAATCCGACGCTCGTGCGCAGCTTCGCGCTCAATGGCGAGGCCGGCGACGTGACCGCGATCGAGGCCGATCCGAGCGGCGGCGGGCTCTACTACATCGACTTCAACCCGGGCGGAGTGTCGACCGTGCGCCGCGTGATCGACGGCGACAACCTGCCGCCGGTCGCGGTGGCGAGCGCGGACGTGACGTTTGGTGCGGCGCCGCTCGCCGTGCAATTCACCGGCAGCAACTCGTTCGATCCCGAGCAGCAGCCGCTCACGTACGCCTGGGACTTCGGCGACGGCACGTCGAGCTCCGCGATCAATCCGTCGCACGTGTTCGACGTGACCGAGGACATCACGGCGCAGGGAACGTTCGTCGCGCGCGTCTTCGAGCTGAGCCCACCGCAACCGACGGGCGGAGGCAACTGGGATCCGGAGATCATGCGCGACGGCGACTACCCGCCCGTCGGCAACCAGGACAGCGCGCGGCAGTACGACACGTATCACGGCGGCCAGCAGGGCAACCTGGATTGGATCGGCTACTCGTTCCCGTCGGCGCGCCAGTTCGTCGGGCTTGTATTCCAAGAAGGAAAACACTTCGGCGACGGCGGCTGGTTCGACACGTTCGTGATGGAGACGAGCAACGACGGCGTGAGCTGGATGCCCGTCGCTCGCCCATCGTGCGTGCCAGGCTATCCGGGAAACAACGGCGTTTCGTACGAGACATTCGCGCTCAGGTTCGCGCCTGTGACCGCTACGCACATTCGCATCCGCGGCGCGCCGGGCGGCAGCGCGGACTTCATCAGTGTCGGCGAGCTGCGCGTGATCGCGAAAGCGACGAGCGGGCTCAACGCACCGCTGTGTCGAACCGTCACGCTCACCGTCACCGACTCACTGACCGCAACAGGCACGACCGAGATCGACATCGCGCTCAACAACACGCCGCCGTCCGTGCAGATCACGAGCCCGGTCAACGGAGCGCAGTACGCGCTCGGCCCGATCCTCACCGTGCCGCTGACGGCCAACGTGTCCGACGCCGAGCACGGCGGGGGTGAGCTCAGCTGCGCGTGGCAAGTGCTCCTCCATCACGACGCGCACTCGCACCCCGAGCCGGTCGACACCGACTGCAGCACGAGCGTGCAGATCGTTCCGGTCGGCTGCGACGGCCACGCGTACTTCTACGAGTTCCAGCTGACGGTCACGGACTCGGGCTGCCTGTCGACGACGCAGTCGGTGTTCATGTACCCGGCGTGCACCGGCGCCGTCTTCTGCACCGGCGAAGGTGCGCTGCCGACGCCGTGCCCGTGCGTGGCGCCGAACACCGTGCCGAATCCGAGCGGCGATCATGGAGCGGGCTGCGCGAACTCGTTCAACTTGGCGGGCGCGCGGCTCTACGCGAGCGGCACGGCGAATCCCGACACCGTCGCGTTCCGCGCGGACGTGGCGTCGAACTACGTCGGCTTCGGCCTCATGCTCAAGGGCAACGGATCCGACCCGAACGGCGTCGCGAACGGCGACGGATTGCGTTGCGTCGACGGCACGCTGCTGCGCTTCGGTGGTCACTTCGCGAGCACGAACGGAGCGCCGCTGGGAAGCTGGACGTATCCGAACAGCGTGCAGACGACACCGGTCTCGGCGATCACGCTGCAGCCGCCCGGACAACCGGCGTACTACCAGCTCTTCTACCGCAACGCCGCGGCCGCGTTCTGCAACTCGAGCACGACGAACTTCTCGAACGGCTACCGCATCGATTGGTAGGCGTTCGCGGCGTATCAAGTCGAGAGATGCACGGCTGCGCCCGGCGTCGGACGTTCGGCGTCGGACGTTCGGCGTCAATCGGCTCCGAAATACGGTCCGAAATACGGTGTCGGTCCGAAATACGGTGTCAGTCACTTTTTGTCGACGCCGCCCGCGCC
>JANOFY010000529.1:0-2726 GCA_031413895.1 Planctomycetota bacterium
CATCAGGAGCTCGGTCTTGAGCGGTCCGGGCGACAGCGCGTTCACGCGGATGTTCTCGCGCGCGTGGATGACCGAAAGCTCGCGCGTCATCGCCAGCACGCCGCCCTTGCTCGCCGTGTAGGCGATCTGCGCCGTCGCGGCACCGACGTGCGCGACGAAGGACGCGGTGTTGATCACGGAGCCGCCGCCCGCGCGACGGAGCGCCGGGATCCCGAACTTGCAGCCGAGGAAGACGCCCTTCAAGTTGATCGCGAGCGTCTTCTCCCACGTCGCCTCCGACGTGCTGATCGCATCGTCGTCGTCGCTGAGCATGACGCCCGCGTTATTGAACAGGACGTCGAGCTTGCCGAACGTCGTCTCAGCGAAGCGCACCATTCGTTCGCAGTCGGTCGCCTGCGACACGTCGGCGTGGAAGTACGCGGCTTTCCCGCCCTGAGCCTGCACGCGCTTCACCGCGTCGTTTCCAGCGGCGTCGTTCACGTCGACGATCACGACGCTGGCGCCTTCGGACGCGAAGAGGATCGCTGATTCACCCCCGATCCCGCCGCTGCCGCCGGTGATCAAGGCCACTTTGTTTTTGAGTCGCACGCCCGGAGACTAGCGACGCGCACATGCGGCCGCCATGCCATCACACCGGCGCGCGACTCTCGGGATCTTCGTGATCGATCACTGATCTTCGACGAGGCTGCCGGCCGCCCACGCTTCGTCGCCGGCGGCGATGCTGACCGAGCCGCCGGACACCGACGAGCGTCGTCCTTGCGCCGCACAACGGTCGCCGCCGCTCACGGAGGACGAGTCGCCGCTCGCGTGACCCTTGTAGCCGCCGCTGACGCTCGCGAACGGACCGGACGCGAAGTTGCGGAGGCCGCCGCCGACGCTCGACCCCTCTCCGGCGGCCGAGCTGAACAGGCCGCCGGTCACGGACGAGAACGCGCCGCCGGCCAGATTGCCTTGACCGCCGGTGATGCACGCGCCGAGTCCGGTGCTCTTGCTTCCAAAGCCCCCGTACACCGACGCATAGGGCGCGCTGGATTGGTTCATGCTGCCGACGACGGCTCCGCCGAGGGCGGAGTACGAGTGGCCGGGGCCGACGACGAGGTAGTGCGAGCCCGTTCGGTTGACGGAAACACCGATGAGCGGCTCGTCGTAGCCGACGATCAAGTTTCCGGCGCCGTTCGTGTCGATCTCACCCGCGTCGGTGCCGAACGGATCGTTCGCGTTGCCGTTCGTCGCACCCAGTCCGTTGACGATCTGCACGTTGACCCCAGTGATGCGGATCGTCTTCACGACTCCGCCTTGGCCGTCGTCGAGGTCGACGAGCGAGAAGTGCTTCAGGATCTCGAGCGTGTTCGCGCTCAGGGCGAGCTCGGGGGTTTGGATGGCCTTGCCGACGGTCAGTCCGCCGAGCGCGGACGACAACAGGGCAGCCGAAACAAGGAGACTCTTCATGGCGGGGATACCTCTCGAAGGATGGATGGCGAACGGGGATGGCCGCGCGCTTGGCAACACCCGTTCCGTCCCTGGCTGCGACGGCAATGAGCTCGAGCTGACGATTCGGCGCGAAAGTGCTACCGCGCTGTGACGGCGGGCATCACCGCGACGCTCGTGCGCGACGCGCCGCCTCGACCAGCGCGTCGAACAACCGTTGTTGGGTGGGATCGTCCGCGGCGGTGTGCTCGGGATGCCATTGCACCGCGACGAGCCACGGATGATCCGGCATCTCGACGGCCTCGATCGTTCCGTCCGACGCCCTGGCCACGACCTTCAAGCCGCGACCGACCTCGCGGATCGCTTGATGGTGGGACGACGCCGGGCTGACGTCGCGCTTTCCGAGGATCTGGGCCAGCCGCGTATCCGCTTCGACGTGCACGACGTGTGGGACGTACTCGCGCTTCGGGCCGCGGTGTGGCACCGACTCGCCGACCTCGTCGGGCAAGTGCTCGATCAAGGTTCCACCGAGCCCGACGTTGAGCACCTGCGCGCCGCGACAGATGCACAGAGTCGGCGTCTTCGATTCGACGATGCGGCGCACGAGCTCGAGATCGCTTTCGTCACGCTCACGATCGATGCCGTAGATCATCGCGTGCGGCTCGCCGCCGTACGCGAGCGGGTCGACGTCCGGACCTCCGGTGAGAATGATCGCGTCCATCGTCTCGAGCCACTCGAGCAGGCGCGGCTCGCCCGGCGCGAGCAGGTAGGGAAGGCCTCCGGCGCGGCGCACCGCGTCGACGTACTTGCGCGGGAGCGTGAGCTTGCCCTCCTCGTTGCGACCGTACGTCGTGAGGGCGATGCGAGGTGCGCGCATGGCGATGAGAACATGCTGCGCCTCGACGGACGTTCCCCGCAAGGGGCGTGTGTCTCTACACTGCGCGGATGGCGTCCGTCCCGGTGCTCGACACGGTCAAGCCCCGGCGATCCCCGCTGCTCGCGCGGCTCGTCAGCGCCTACCGCGTCTCGCCGTTCAATCCGTACTGGCTCGACGTGCGCCAGCTCCGGCGCGGCGTCGCGCAGTTGGCTCCGCGCGCGAGCGGCAAGCTGCTCGACGTCGGTGTCGGCGAGCGTCCGTACGCCGCGCTCTTCGCTCCGCACGTGAGTCGCTACGTGGGTCTCGAGTACCCGCCGGCGTGCGAGAACCTGACGCGCGGCATCAGTGGCGAGCACGTCTCGTACTTGAAAGGCGCCGTCGACGTTTGGGGGGACGCGCGACGCTTGCCGTTTCGCAACGG
>JANOFY010000530.1:0-6722 GCA_031413895.1 Planctomycetota bacterium
CGTCGTTTGTAGCCGCCGCGCTCGCTTCGTTCGAGCGTCTGCGGCGGAGCACTCCCGCCGCGATCCTCGTCGCTCTCTCCGTCAGCGGATGTGCGGCGCCCGAGCACGGAAGCGCGGACGCGCTCGAATCCGACGGCGAAAAAGCACGAGAACGCTCGCGCCAGCCACTCTCACCCAGCGCACCGATCTTCGTCGGCATCGTGGTCGAGAACGGTGTGTACGACACCGAGCTGATGGCTCCGTGCGGCGTGTTTCGACTTTCGAAAGAGCACGCGCGCCCGGGCCTGACCGTCTTCACGGTCGCTCGCACGAAGGCGCCGGTCGAATCGTTCGGCGGGCTACGCCTGATCCCCGATCACGATTACGCCGGCGCGCCGCGCATCGACATCCTGGTGCTCCCGGGCACGGCGCAAAGCCGCGGCACGGAGAGCGACGACCGCGAATTGCTGGAGTTCGTCCGCGAGCGGGCGCTGCGTGCTCGCTACGTCGTGTCGCTCGAGTGCGCCGCGTTCGTGCTGGCGCGCGCGGGAGTCCTCACGGACCACTCCTGCACGACATCCCCGAGCGATGCGGCCGAGCTGAAACGGCGCTTTCCGGAGCTCGACGTGCAGACCGAGGCGAGCTTCGTGCAGAGCGGGCGGGTCATCACGTCGCAAGGGGGTGTGCGCTCGTACGACGTCGCGCTGTACCTGACCGAGCTCATCTACGGCATGGAGGTCGCAGAAGCGATCGGTCGACGTCTCTCGATCGATTGGAACCTCGGTCGCGTGCCGTACATCGGCACGCTCGACGAGCCGACGGTGCATGACGACGAGGAGGAGCGCGAACGGGGAGCAGCTCACGAACGGAATACAGAAGCGGAGCGACGCGACTAGGTCGCAGTTCTCACCAGTGCACTTCGAGCGCGTTCGTCCGGTTGGTGATCGCCGGGAGGCAGAAGCTCGCCGTGTCGCGATAGTTCACTTGGTAGTAGAGCGCTTGACCCGGCGCGTTGCCGCGCACGCTGAACCTCACGGTGCCGGACGCGCTGGACATCTGCTTCTGCGAGAGCGGCGGCGTCGCGCCGAGGCATCCGAGGCCGTCACCGACGATCACTCCGGGAACCACGCTCGACGACGATTGCAGCAACACGCACAGCTGGTTCGGAAGCACCTGCGAGCCGAGGAGCACGAGCTCGTTCGGTCCCCCGCTCGTCGCCGACAGGACCGCGCCGGCGCCGAGTGAGCTCGGGCACCCACCCAAGTTGGGCACCAGATCACCACACGGGCACGCACCACTAGCCCCGTCGCCGAAGCAGTACGCGATGACGTTGATCTCGCACGCGTCGGGAATCCCGTTGAAGTTCAGGTCGGGATCGCACTCGTCGGGCACGGCATTTTGGTCGCAGTCGTCGCTCGTGGCGCTCGAGATGTCGATCGCATCGGGGACGCTGTTGCCGTTGCAGTCCGGCGAGATCTGGATCGTCAGTTGGCGGTGGTGGTAGCGGAACGCGTTGTCGGTGACGCGGAAGCGCGGCGTGAACGTGCCGACTTGCGTGGGCGTTCCGCTGAGCACGCCTGCGGACGAGAGCGAGAGACCCGGCGGAAGCTGCGAGCCCGCCAGCGTGAACTGCAGCCGGCTCGCGTTCGTGAGCGTCGCCTGTCCGTCGTGCGAGGGCGGGAGGATGAAGTCGCCGCCGTAGCTGCGCGAGATACCCACCGTCGGCGTGAGGCTCGTGTTGCCGTTCCCGTACTCGAACCGGATCTGTCCGTTGGAGAAGAGCGAGATCGCGAAGTTGCACGGCGCGCCGGAGTTGAACTCCTCCCCGGCCCAGCGGATGCGCGTGCGACCGGCCACTGTGTTGTCGACGAAGATGTTGCCGCCCGGCTCGTCGGTCGTGAGGTCGTCCCAGAGGGCCGCGATGCGCAGATTTCCGCGCAGCCAGTCCCAGCGGTTGTAGGGCTCCGCTTCCGTCGGCGCGAGGTCGATAAAGCCGTTCGAGCTGACGTACACCTTCGTGTAGCTGCGCTCGTAGTACGGGAACGCGAACGGCAGGGTCAGCGTCCACACGTTCTCGTCGTCGTTCCAATTCTGCGCGATTCCGCCGAGCGTGAACGCCGCAGTGCCCAGGTCATCGAGCGCGTACTGCGGATCGTCAAGGGACTCCATCCAGGTCTTCGGGCTGGTGCCGCCACTCGACGCGAGCGCGAGCGAATACGGCGTGCCCTCGAGCCCGTCCGGCGCCGTCGCCGTCGTGATCGTCGGTGCCGCGCTGTTCGCGTACGTGAACGTCATCGTCGCGCCCGTCGCGCTGATGCTCTGGAGACGGTTGCTCGTCGTGACGATCGTGCCGTTCTGGTAAGCGTTCGTGTTCGGCGTCGTCGCGTTGTCGAGCGTGGTCACTCCGCCGGAGCGGTACACGTCACCGGAGTCACCGCGGTTGTCGCCGTTCTCCATGTTGAACGCGCCGTCGGCTTGCAGGAGCGCGTTGCGGTAGTGGTTGGCGTTGCCCGGCCAACCCGATTGCCCCGGATAACCCTCGTCGTTGTTCGGCGAATTGGCGGAGAGGCTCCCCTTGCCCGAATCGATGTGCCACACCGCGATCCCACTCTGCGGGATCATCAGATCGAAGCCTGTCGCTTGGCGGTTCTCGATGAGCAGGTGCTCGCCTGGCGGATAACCGCTGTCGATGCGCAGCACCGTCGGGTTCAGTTCGACTTGAGGCAAGCTCTGCGCTCCGGGCAGGATCGTCGTCGGCGTCACCCAACCGAGGAAAACCTTCGCCCAGGCCGACATGTGCGACGGGTATTGCTGCGATCCGCCGAAGCCCCACGCGCCGCCCGCCATCAGACACCAGTTGCCCGCGCCTTCGCTCGATCCGTCCGTGTCGTAGAGATCGGGCAAGCCGAAGAAGTGACCGAGCTCGTGACACACGACGCCGATGCGACCGGGCCCCGATCCCGACGTGCCCCATAGACCCGGCGAGATGTTGTACTCGCTGACCTTGATGCCTTCCGCGGAGGTCCACGTAGGGATCCCCCACTTGTGCGACCACATGCGGTTGACGTAGTTCGTTCCATACTGGTCCGTACCGCCCCACTCGGCGCCGTATCCTGAGTGGAGGAATGTGATCGCATCGACCCAGCCGTCGCCGTCTTGGTCGTACTCGCTGAAGTCGACCGTCGCGTCAGCGAGATCGAGTCCGTCCGTGATCAGCTCCCACGTCGTCGTCGTCAGACCGGAGTTGTTGTTGGTGTAGTACCCCTCGGTGTTCGGCACGTCGAGCCACTGCGTCGCGACCGAATCGATCGTGAACTGGCCGTACGAGTTCTCGAGGTAGTGATCGCGCACGCTCCCGCTCGGCGCCAGCGTCGGATCGCCGTCGACCGCATTCATGATCGTGTTGACGTCGCTCGTGCTCGGCAGCGTGCGGTTCTGGCCACTCGGACCGTGGTTCGAGAAACGCAGCAGGACGACGAGATTCTTCACCGAGCCGCTGCCGAGCGCGAAGTTTCCGCGCGGCCCGGCGCTCGGAAGCTGCGACTTCGCGCTCACGGGAGCGGGCGCCGGCCGCGCGACGTGCGCGGTGATGCCGAGGCGCCGCGGATCGACGCTTCCGACCGGCCACTGCGTCGGCTCGAGCGCGCCGCTCGCGGACTCCAACGCGTAGACGTAGCCGGCGCCGGTCGAGAGCACGGGCAGTCCGAGCTCATCCTCGTACCAGGTCTGCGGCGGCTTGCCGCGGAAGTGGAGCGAGACCTCGCGACCGTCCGGTTGCCTCACGACGATCGCGTTCGGCGTCGTCGGGTAGACGCATTCCTGCGCACACAGCGGTGCGGCAGCGAGGGCGGTCGCGGTACCGAGGAGGAAACGACGGAGCGAGAAATTGCGCATGGGGATCCGCGGGGAGGGCCGTGGGTCGAGACGAAGGTTGGAGTGGTTCCCAGCTTACAGGTGAACGCGAATCGTCGACGCGCGGCTCGCCACAAAAGTTCCGGAGCGCCCTAACGAGCGCGCGGCCCATCGCCCTGGAACGCCGTCCACACCTCGAGCGCCGGCGGCAGGCACTCGAACGCGAGCGGCTCCTTGCGCGTGGGGTGCTCGAGCTCGAGCCGTTTCGCGTGCAACGCGATCGACCGGTCGTCGAGCCGGTCCCGCGCACCGTAGCGCCGATCTCCGATGAGCGGCGTGCCGAGCGTCGCCGCGCAGACGCGCAGTTGGTGAGCGCGGCCCGTCAGAGGCTCGAACTCGTAGAGCGTCCGACCACCGCGCTGCGCGAGCACACGCCAACGCGTAACGGCCCGTTTCGCACCGGCCCTCTCGCGGTCGAACGCCGACACGCGGTTCTTTTCGGTGTCCTTGGAAAGCCACTGGACGAGCTCGCCGCTCGTCGACGGCGGCTCCCCGAGACCGACGCCCCAGTACACCTTGCGCACGTGGTGCTCGCGGATTGCTTCGGACAATCTGCTCGCGGCCTTGCTGGTGCGTGCGAACACGACCACACCCGAGACCGGCCGATCGAGTCGATGCACGACGCCGACGAACGCGCGACCGGGTTTCTTGAACTCCGTCTCGATCCACGAGCGCACGAGATCGAACAAGCTCGCCGCGCCGGTCGCATCGGGGACGGTCGGAATCCCCGCCGGCTTGTCGACGGCGATGAGGTGATTGTCCGTGTACAGGATCTCGAACGCCGAGCTCATCGGCTCATCACCGACGCGTCGAACCCGCGCGTGAAACGCGCGCAGAAGCCGGCCGGGAGCGCGCGGCCGGTCGTCGACGCGAGCGCGAGCTCGCCGGCCTCGATCTCGCCCGGCCCGATCTCGCCGAGCAGGTTCGCGAGCGTGAGCGGCGTGCAGCCGATCGCGTACGTCGAAAGGATCACGAGCGCGCGCTCGTCGAGGAGCTCGCGCACCGCGGCGACGAGCGGCGCGACGCCGTCCTCGAACTGCCACTTCTCCCCTTTCGGACCGCGACCGTAGTGCGGCGGATCGAGGAGCACGACGTGATAGCGCGCGTTGCGCCGCACCTCGCGTCGAACGTAGGTGAGGGCGTCGTCGAGCACGATTCGTAGTGCATCCGGAGCGAGCCCCGATGCCTGTGCGTTCTCGCGCGTCCACGCGATCGACGTCTTCGACGCGTCGACGTGCGTCACCTCGCAGCCGGCCTGCGCCGCCAGAATGCTCGCGACGCCGGTGTACCCGAAGAGGTTCAGAAGTCGCGGGCGCTCCGCGAGCGAACGCGCCGCGCGCGACACGGCGACCCAGTTCGGTGCTTGCTCGGGAAACACGCCGACATGTTTGAAAGGCGTCGGACGGACGGCAAATCGGCCCTCCGCGAACGAGATCGTCCACTGCGGCTCATGCCCCAGCGCGGCCGCGTGCGCTCCGCGGCGCGCTTCCCATCGGCCGCCGCGATCGGACTCGCGCACGAACGTCAGGTCCGCGCGCTCCCAGTGCGACGCGTCGAGCGCGCGCGACCACACGGCCTGAGGATCCGGCCGGCGCAGCACGACGGGTCCGTAGCGCTCGAGCTTCTCTCCCCCGCCGCTGTCGAGCAGCGCGTGGTCGTCGAACGCTACCGGAGCGAAGATCGCGGGGTGCACGCAGTCACGTCCGTTATCTGTCGCCGTCGAGCAGGTTGCCGAGACCGAACGCGCGGTCGAGCACCGAACCCTCTTCGCGGCGCGGTCCGCTCGCAGCCTTCATGATGCGGCCCGCGAGTCGCGACAGTGGCAGCGACTGCAGCCACACGCGACCAGGACCAGTCAGGCTGACGAAGAACAGTCCTTCGCCGCCGAACAGCGCCGTCTTGATCTTGCCGACGTACTGGATGTCGTAGCCGACCGACGGTTGCATCGCGACGAGACAACCGGTGTCGACGCGCAGCTTCTCGCCGTGCGCGAGCTCGACGGCGTGCACGGTGCCGCCGGCATGGACGAAGCACAGTCCGTCGCCTTGCAAGCGCTGCATGATGAAGCCCTCGCCGCCGAAGAGTCCCACGCCGAGTCGCTTCTGAAACGCGATGCCGACGCTCACGCCGCGCGCGGCGCACAGGAACGAGTCCTTCTGACAGATCAGCTCGCCGCCGAGCGTCGCGAGATCCATCGGCAGGATCTTGCCGGCGTACGGCGCGGCGAACGCGATGCGCTCTTTGCCCGCGCGCGCTTGATTGTGGAACACGGTCATGAACAGGCTCTCCCCTGTTAGAAGCCGCTTGCCCGCGCCGACCAGCGAGCCGAGGAAACCCTTCGACGCACTCTGGCTGCCGTCGCCGAAGATCGTCTCCATCTCGATCCCCGACGTCATGTACATCATCGTGCCGGCTTCGGCGACGGCGGATTCGCCCGGATCGAGCTCGACCTCGACGAACTGCATCTCCGCGCCGTGGACTTGGAAGTCGATGTCGTGCGCCTGCCGGCCGGGGACGGCGGGCATCTTCATGTGCGCGCTGGCATGGAGGTGCGCCGCGAACTCGGGCACGTCCTTGATCGGTGTCCAGTTCTTCATCCCGGCTGCGAAGACGAGCGTCGACGCATCCGCGCTGCCGTTCTTGAGGTTCGAGACGATGTCGCCGGCGCTGACCGGTCCGACCTGGTGCCCGCCGATCGCCATGAACCATTCGCGTGAGTCTTGCATGGACGGTTTCCTTCTCCCGAATCAGACGGCGTGATCGATGCGCTCGGCCGTTTCCTTCTCGAGGCGCGCCACGGCCGCGGGCTCGAGTCCGAGCGCGTTCGCGAG
>JANOFY010000531.1:0-3296 GCA_031413895.1 Planctomycetota bacterium
TACGTGCCGCCGGGCGAGCGCATCACCAACCGCACGGTGCTTTCGCGCGTTCTCGACGGCCCGCCCAAGCCCATTCACTCGATCAAGAAGGACGTGCCGGCGGAGCTCGTTGCGATCTGCGAGAAGGCAATGTCGCGTGACGCGTCGCAGCGCTATCCGGACACGCTGGCGTTGGCGGAGGACCTGCGCGCGTACCTCGAGCACCGCGTGGTCGGTGCGTACGAGACGGGCGCGTGGGCCGAGACGAGGAAGTGGGTGCAGCGCAACAAACCACTCGCGGCGTCGCTCGCCGCGGGCGCGCTCGCGCTCGCAGCCGGGCTGATCGTGAGCTTGTCGCTCACGAAGAAGAACAGCGAGCTGTTCGTGCTCGCGGAGGACGGACGCACTCGCGCGGAAGCAAACGAGCGCGCGGCCAAGGCAAGCGAAGCCGAAGCCAAGCACCAGGCTGGGATCGCGAAGACGAACGCGGACTTGGCCGAAGAGCGCCGCGTAACGGCCGAGGCGAACGAAGCGACGGCCAGGCGCGAGAAGTCGAACGTGCTGCGACTGTCGGCGTTTCAGACGCTGGACGACTTGACGAGCGAGGCGGACGCGCTGTGGCCGGCGGAGCCGAGCCTGGTGGAGCGTTATCGTGCGTGGATGACGAAGGCCGAGTCGCTGGTGGCGAAGATCCCGGAGTTTCGCGAGTCGCTTGTGGAGATCGAGCAGCGTGCGTTGCCGCAGACGGAGGAAGAGCTGCAGGCCGAGCGGCAGAGTCATCCGCGCGTGGCGGTGTTGGAGCAGAAGCAAGCTCAGCAGTTGTGGCTGTCGCGCATGCTCGGCGAAGCGGCTTGGCCACCGGAGTCGAGCGTGGAGGCGGAGCTCTTGAAGGAAACTCCGCTCTTTGTCTCCGCGCAGGCTGCCGATGCGAACGCGTTGAACGGTCTGGCATGGCCGTTGGTGGATCCGGAGAAGCCGGTGTACGGATCCGAGGTGAAGGCGCTGCTTCTGGCGCGGCGGTCGGTGTCGCTTTCGAGCGAGACGGTGCGCGCGGCGAAGCGCAACACGCTGTCATGGGCGCTCTACAAGTTGGGTCGTTTCGACGAGGCGTTGGCGGAGGAGCTTCGCGCACTGGACGAGGCGGGCGAGTCGCAGGGTGCGGAGTACGAGGGCTACGTGGCGAAGCTCGAGGCCGCGGTCAAGCGTTGGCAGGGCGATGTACGAAGCGAGCGCGTGAAGGAGCGTGACTCGGTGGCGAATGACGTGTCGGCGCTCGAAGCGGAAGTCTCGAAGCGGCGTGATTGGCGGTTCGCCACCGACGACGATCGCTGGTGGCACGCGCAGATGGAGAAGCTCGTCGCAGCGTTGAGTGCTTTCGCGGACGAGATGACCGGCCTGATGCTTGGGCTCTCAGCCGAGCGCGGTTGGGGAATCGCGAAGCGTCTGGACTTCGCGTCGTCGATCGAAGAGCGGAGTGTGAGCGGACCTGAGGCACGAAAGCGCTGGATGGACGCTATCGAGTCGATTGCGGTGAGCGAGAAGTACCGCGGCGTGAAGTGGTCGAGCGATGAACGTCCCACGCCGCAGCTTGGTCTGTTGCCGATCGACGCGGATCCCGAGTCGGGTCTGTGGGAGTTCGCGCACTTGCAGACGGGCGAGCCTGCGCAGCGCGGTGCGGACGGCAAGCTCGTGCTCACGGAGTCGATGGGTCTTGTGTTCGTGCTGATCCCAGGTGGGATATTCGCGATGGGCGCGCAGAGCGCGCATGCGACCGAGCCCAACTATGACCCGCACGCGGCATCGAACGAGTCCCCGGTGCACGAGGTCACGCTGTCGCCGTACTTCCTGTCGAAGTACGAGATGACGCAGGGCCAGTGGCTGCGCTTCACGGGGCGCAACCCGAGCAATTACGGGCCGGGCGGCACGTTGGCCGGCCACCAGCACAACTTGCTGCACCCGGTGGAGCCGGTGACATGGACCGAGTGCGTGGAGGTGATGGCGCGGCTCGGTCTTGTGTTGCCGAGCGAGGCGCAGTGGGAGAACGGATGTCGCGGAGGGACGGACACGCCGTGGTGGACGGGGGTGGATCGCGAGAGCCTGCGCGGCAACGTGAACCTTGCGGACCTGAGCGCGGCTCGTGCAGGAGCTACCTGGCAGGGCATCACGGACTGGCCGGACTTGGACGACGGCTGGGTGGCGCATGCCGCGGTGGGAAGCTTCCGTGCGAATCCGTATGGGCTGCACGAGGTGCATGGCAACGTGTGGGAGTGGTGCCATGACGGCGTGGACAACTACTCGGCGGACACGCAAGTAGACCCCGTCGCTTCCACCGTTGGCGCCCAGTTCCGCGTGCTCCGCGGCGGCGGCTTCGGCAGCGCCGCTTCGGACGCCCCCTCTGCGTTTCGCAGCGGCAACGCGCCCGAGTACCGGAGCTACGATCTCGGGCTGCGCCCCGCCGGGGCATCTACACCCTGAATCACAATGCCCCCTTCATCACTTCAGTTATAAGTGCTTTATCTGCGTCGAAGAGCTCGGGCTGAGGAATTGGGGATCCCCCCTTCGGCAGCCGCCGAGTGCTCTTGAGTTGAGCGACAGCACGCCGGACTGCATCGGAGTCAAGCTGTGCACGTGACACACGCCAGGGTGCGAAGGGTGCGATTTGATTGGGTACGAGGAGCCCGAGCTTGACCATTCCGAGCACGGCGTTGTGGCTGAGTCCGAGCTGGCTCTGCACCTGGTTCATGGTGAGAGTGTCACGCGCGTCGGTGTTGGAAGGACTGCAGATCCGGTTCTGCTTGCGGAAGTCTCGCACGCGATCCTGAGTCCAGGGGTTTCCGCGCAAACAGTAATACGGCGTCAGTCACTTTTCTCCGCCACCCACACCCGAAGCGCCCGCTCCGCCACGCGCGCAACTCGCTGCGCATACTCCTCGTCCACGTCGAGCCTGCGCGCGTGCAATCGGCAATTCTCGCTCACCATCGACCTCGACCTCTGAACGTGCTCCGCGATCGTCATGAGGTCCTCGCCGCACAGTTGCCGGCCGAGGCCCATGCGAATCAAGTCCCAATCGCGACGCGACACCGGGTCCGAATCGCCGGCCTCCTCGCGCATCACTTCGCGGATCGCGGAATACGGCGTCAGTCACTTTTCTCCGACTCTTCTCCGGCATCCACACGCGAAGCGCCCGCTCCGCCAAGCGCGCTCACCGCTCGATCGCGGAGGTGTGGTCCTCCGCGCCACGCACTCGATGCCCAGATCCGCTTCCCGTGCCGCGTGCAGTAGCGCTCGCGGCCGAATCCGGGACGACACCCGCAGCG
>JANOFY010000532.1:0-3187 GCA_031413895.1 Planctomycetota bacterium
GGAAGATCCGCTCATGAGCGGATCTTCCGATCCATCGGCGACGCGTTCAATGGACGTGACGTCAGTGCTTCCAGAACAACGAGAACGTGTGCCACGCCGGAAGCAGCGATTTCTCGTCCAAGCCGTGGGCGCGACGCCAGAATTCGCGCACGCAATGATCCGCGAAAGTCCAACCGACGCAGGCCTTGACGAAGCATCCTCCGACGCGGCCGTAGTGCTTGCGGTAGTACGCGAGCCGGTTCTTGTGCCACTCGGGTGCGAAGTTCGCGAACTGCCGTGTGCTCATCGCGCCGTAGTGGACGACCTTCGCGCCCGCCAGGTACGCGATGCGCCATCCCGCTTGCCAGAGCCGGCGGCACAGGTCGACGTCGTTGAAGAACAGCCACAGGTTTTCGTCGAGCGGCTTCGACTTCTTGAGCGCCTTCCGCCGCATCAGGAGGCACGTCGCCGGCGGATGCTCGACGTCGCTGTCGAGGTCGTAGTCGAAATCCCGCGCGAAGTAGCGCTGGACCTCCTTGTTCTTCGGGAACCAGCGCTCGAGCGGCGTCCCGACCCACAGCGGCGTCGCGAGCGTCGGAAAGCGCATGTGACTGCGCTGCACGGTTCCGTCGGGGTGCACGAGCTGCGGCGCGGCGGCGCCGTAGCGCAGGTTCTGCTCGAGGAACGCGAGCATGAGCTTCACGGCATTGCCGGTCACCACGGTGTCCGTGGAGAGGAACAGGACGTACGCACCGCGGGCGGCTTCGACACCCTGGTTCGTCGCGTGAGCGAAACCCGTGTTGCGCTGGTTGCGAATGAGACGGACGTGTTGGAACTGCTCCGCGACGAGGCGCGCCGAGCCATCGTGGCTGCCGTTGTCGACGACGATCACCTCCGACGAATGCGGGAGGTTCAACTTGAGCGACTCGAGGCAAGTGCGCAGGAGCTCGCGCGTGTTCCAGGACGGGATGACGACCGAGACCATGGTCATCGGGCACCCCCCATCTCCATGTATAGACGCTCCATCAATCGATCGACTTCGTGATCGCGCGCGACGATTGCGCGCAGCTGCTCGCCGAGCGCCGCACGTTCGCTGGGCGAACGCGCGAGGATCCGCTCGACTCGATCCGCGAGCGACACCGCGCTGCGGCGCTCGAAACAAAAGTCGTTCGCCGCGCTGCCGAGCTCCGCTAGGAGCGGCGGTATGGCTTCGTTGCACGAGACGACGGGACGCGACGACGCCCAGCCTTCGAGCACGACCTTGTCGACGCTCCCGGTCAGGCTCGAGTTGACGACGACGCTCGAGCGCGCGTACCAGCTCGCGATGTCGCGGTACGGAACTTCTCCTGGAAGGTGGACACGCGCGCTCACGCCGCCCACCTCGATCGCTTCCTGAATCGCACGCATGTAAGCCTCGTCCTCGACCGTCAAGCCCCCGCCGACGAGATCGAGGTAGAGGTCGTGCCCGCGCGCGACCAGGATCGACAGCGCGGCCAGGACCGTGATCGGATCCTTGGCCTTGGTCAACCGCCCGACTGCCATCAGGCGATTGGGAACTGCCGGTCCCCCTGCTCGATTCTCGAAGTGGCGCAGGTCAATGCCGTGACCTGTCACCACTCGCTTGTCCGTATCGAGCCGCAGCGACTCCGAACTGGCGGTAAATACTTTCTCGACGCGAGAAATTGCACGGCGCAAACGTGAGTCCACGCTGGCGTGCGTGTACCAAAGATAGAGGCGCGCGTGCGCGCGCTTGGCGGGGCCCGCGGCGAGCAGCGCATACCGAGGAACCATGTGCGCCAGGACGGTGTCGAATCCGTCGGTGACGAACGCCTCCGAGAGAATCGAACGGTAGCGCAGCCAGCGCGTGATCGTCCCCTTGCGACCGACGACGCGCACGTCGACGTTCGCGGGCAGCGTGCTCACGTTTCCCGCTTCGAGCGCGACGATGCGCACACGCTCGCAGCGCGCCGCCAGGCCCTCGATCCAGCGCGGCACGAAGCCGAGCACCGCGTCGTCGGCGTCGATGACCTGCGTCAGGAAGAGCAGCTTCATGGAGCGCGCACCTCGCGCGCTCGCTCGACGCCGGCGAGCCGGTACAGACCGTCGGCGTACGTTTGAATCGTTTGGCTGTATTCGAAACGCCGCGCGGCCGACGACGCGGTCTGGCCAAGCTTGCGCCGCCTGGCTTCGTCCGACAGCACGTCCGTGAGCGCGTCCGCGAGGCTCGCCGTGTCGAACCCGCACAGCCGGCCCTTGTCACCGGCTTCGAGCAGCTCACGCATGACGCCGACCGGCGTGCTGACGACGGGCGTGCCGCACGCCATCGCCTCGACCGTGAAGCGCGGCCCGCCCTCGCACGTCGACGCGCAGACGCACACGCGGCTGCGCTGGTAGATGCGCGCCAGATCGGCCGGCGACTCGACCCACTCGATGAACTTGACGTTGGGCCCCAGCGGCGCCGCGCGAGCACGCGCCGCCTTGAGGAGCGGTCCCTTGCCGACGAACAGCGCGCGCAGCGGCGGGCCGCGCGATGCGACCTGCGCGAGCGCGTCCACGATCCGATCGAGTCCCTTGTTCGCGACCATGCGACCGACGAACACCACGTCTTGATCGAATTCGGTCGCGCCGCCGCTCGCGCCGCTCCCATGCGGGGGATGAAACACGTCGAAATCGATGTAGAGCGAAGGCAGCACGACGATCTTCTCGGGCGGAACGCCCCAGCGTTCCAAGAGCGCCGGCATCTCGCCCGAATTGACGACGCGAAACGCGATCGCGCGCGTCGTCGCCCAGCGCACGTACGCCTTGGCCACGCGCCTGTCGAATCGCTCGCGCCAATCCGCCGCGACCGGATGACCGGGAATGTGATGGATCTCCGAGACGTACGGCACGCCGGTCGCGAGCGACAGGCGCGCGCTGCCGAGGCCGTTGTAGAACCAGCCGTAGTCGTGGCTGACGATCAGGCGCGCGCCGTGCTCCGCGATGAGCTCGCCGCCGCGGCGTGCAACGTACGACGACATCTTCGCGCGGCCGCAATCGGCCGGGTGGAAGTGCACGCGGTCGTAGAGCGTCGTGACGGTCACGGGCGCAGCGGGCCGGGGACACAAGACGTCGATGCGATCGAAGTGCCTCGAAAACTCCCGCAGCATCGCGTGAAACGGACCGCGCTCGCCGATCGTCACCTGACGATCGCCCGACACCATTAAGAGGC
>JANOFY010000533.1:0-11101 GCA_031413895.1 Planctomycetota bacterium
GTAGAAGCCGTCGATCTCGATGGTCGCGAGTGCCGCGCCGTCCGCGCTCGCCTTCCATTGCGGATGGTATTGCTGGCTCACGAAGAGCAGCGTTTGCGCAGCGGACGGGCGGAGCTCGAATCGCAAGTGATCATCGCGGGATAGTGTTCGGCGCACGCCCGAGCCCCGGAGCGCGGCGATCGGCTCGGTGATGCGCGCGCCCTCGGCATCGATGAGATCGAACTGAGAGACCTGCGCCTCGAGCAGCGGCGGTAGGGTCGAACGGTAGAGGCGCATTCCGTCGACCTCGCCTGCGCTCGTGAGCCGCGCGCTGTCGAGACGGCGCGCGCTCACGAACACGCCGAGGCCCGAGTACGCGAGATCTTCCGAGTCCAACCGCGCTGCCGACGCGATCCGCTTGAACTGTCGGCCGTATGTGCGCGTGCCCTTCTCGCTGAGTCGCAAGACCCACTCTTGGTACGCGAGTGACGAGAGCGAGTTGTACGAGTGGATGCTGCGCAGACCGAGTTGCACTTCTTGATTGGGCGGCAAGAGTCGCGGCGGTTCGTTGCCGACGCAGGCGTAGCGCATTCCACCGGACGATAGCTCGCGAATCTTCTCGACGAGCGGCGACGTGACGTGGATGTCGCTCTCCGGCCGCGTGATCAGCATGGCCTGTCCGTAATAGAACACGGTGCCGACGACCAGGATCAGGAGCCACGCGACGTGTCGGTGCAGGAGGAACGCGATCGTGACCGCGACGAACGCGACGCTCGCGCCGAAGTAGCTCCAGTCACCGTGTCCGTAGAAAACGAGCGCCAACGGACACATGGCGATCACGATCGCGACGACGCGCGGACGCAGCGGCGCTCGCAGCACGTGATCGATCGTCATCGCACCGGCGACTGCCCACGGGATCACTCCAGCGCGCAGCGGCACGAAGCGCGACAAGTGCAGGCCCATGTGATCGACGCCGAAGATGTACGCCGCGTGCCAAACCGTTAGGACGAACGTCAAGAGGCCGAACGCGAGCCACAGCCACGATCTGCGCCACACGCCGTTCATCCACGAAAGCAAGAACAGGGCGACGAAGAACGGCGTGAAGCACAAGCCGTTGAAGACGTCTTGATCCTCGATCGTGATCGGATTGCCTTGCCACAGCGCGTCGAACACCTTCGCGAAGTAGCGCAGCACGTCGCCGGCTCCACGGATGCCCGGCAGTCGCACGAGGAAGAACTCGGGCTCGGTGTCGAGCCGCGCGGACTGCCGCGCTTGGATCGCGAGGTCGAGATAGATCGGAGCGGAGAGCGCGACGCCGCATAGCGCCGCGACGAGCATCACGCCGGCCGTCTTCGATTTCGAGCTCCATCTCCCGTCGGAAGTCACGAGCCGCACGATCGTGTAGACAACGATCAAGTACGCGTGCCAGACGATCTGCTGCGGGTACGCCGTGATGAACAGCAAGTACGTCGCGAACGCGATCCCCGCGCCGTACGCGAACGAGCGGTGCTGAATGAAGCGCGTGATGAGCCACAAGAGCGCGAACGTCCACGCGACTCCGGATAGAAGCTGGACGACGTTGAGATAGTGGATCGCGAACGGCCCCATCGACGCGCCGGCCGACGCCGCGAAGCACGCCCACGGATGAAGATCGAGCGCGCGCAAGAACAGGAAGCAGAAGCACGCGATCAGGGCGACGGCGGTGATCGCGAGCCACGTGGCCATCACGAACTCGTCCGACGTGAACCAGCCGAGCACGCGCGCGATCGGTGACGAAGGGCCGAAGCCCGCGACTTGGATCGACGGCCGACCGAGCTCGACGTGCGGATTCCACGTCGACAGCCACGACTCGTGGTCCCCGTGGAGATGGTGGTGGATCTCGGGGACGTAGACCGAGCTCTGGTCGGAGAACTTGCGGTTCGAGCGGTACTCGTCCGGCGCGGGTGCCTCCGTGTCTGACGGAACGCCGAGCTCGAGACTGTTGTCGTGCGGATACACGACGTGACCGCGGAGCAGCATCGGCGCGAAGAACGCGGACAGCAGCAACGCAAGCGCTACGAACGCCGACTTGTAGCTCGACGCGAACATTCAGGACGCGGCCCGTCGCCGCGCGCTCAATATCCGCTCAGCTCGATCATCGCGTCGCGCAGCGGGTTCAAGATCGCGAGTACCGCGGGGCTCGGCAAGAGCGGCGGAGTCGGGATCAAGTTGTTCAGCTCTTCGATGTCCGCGCCGAGATCGTAGAGCTCCTCCGTGTACACAGGCGGCGTATCGGCCGCGCCCTGCGGCGATCCGTCGAGGCCCGGCGTGATCTGCTTGCGCACGTAGCGATACGCACCATCGGTGATGGAGCGCGCGTGCACGTTGAGCTCGACGATCGCACATAAGTTCGCGGGCGGCGGCGGTTGGCACGCCGGCGGGCCCGGATCGTACGGACCGGCGGCCGTCGGAGTGTAGGCGCCGTTCGGACTGAAGTGCTGCGCGAAGGAATACTGCCGGTCGCCTTGCGCGCTCGGGTTCATGAGCATCGGAAGGAAGCTCAAGCTGTCGACCGGCCCGAGCGGCTGCGCGGCCTCGACGCTCGCCCCCGTGATGTCGGCGATCGTCCGCCACAGGTCGACCGAGTCGACGAGTCCGGTGCAGTCGTGCGCGAGCGCCGGCGTCGTCGGCACGAGCGGTCCGCACGCGACGAACGGGACGTGCGTGCCCCATTCGTAGACCGTGCCCTTGGCGTGCTCTGAGTTATGGACCGGATCGATGATCGGCCACGACGTCCCGTTGTCGCCGATCACGAAGATCATCGTGTTCGCGAGCTTGTTCGGATGGATCCCGTCGATCAGCCGGCCGATCTCAGTGTCCACCGCTTCGAGCATCGAGCGGAAGAAGATCCGTTCGAGCACCGCATCAGGCTCGTCGAATGCCGTGTCCGGCATCCCTTGCAAGTAGGCACCCTGGCAGTTCGATGGATTTGACAGCTGCGCGGCCGTCGCGGCGGACAATCGATCGTGCGGCGGAACTTGGAAAGCCCCGTGTGGCGGGCTGTAGCCGATGTACGCGAAGAACGGCTTCGATTGCGCGTTGATCCACGTCGTCGCGTCGTTCGTCGTGATCTCGGCGTTCCACTGGCTCGTGCTGTACACCGGACTCGGACTCGGCGTGAACGCGTGCGTGACCGGATGGACCGTGCCGTTGATCCCTTCGTAAACCACGGGCGCGCCCGCGACGGCGTTGATCTTCCGGTAGACGTAGTGATCCGTGAGGTTCGCGATGTGCCCCTGGAAGACGTCGAACCCGTTGTCGACGGCGTGCGTGTCATTGCCCGAACCGGCGGTCAGGTGCCACTTGCCGAATGCGCCGCACGCGTACGGTTTGCCCGCCAGGCCCGCGTTCAAGAGCTCCGGCAAGAACGTCTCCGCGTCCGCGAGCTTCGACGATCCGTTCGGGCCGGGCAGGTCGGTGATCGACGCGATCCCGGTGCGGAACGCGTAGCGTCCGGTCATCAGCAACGCGCGCGTCGGACTGCAGACGGGGTTGGTGTACGCGTTCGTGAATTGGATCCCGCCGCCGATGGAAGATCCATTCGCGAGCACCTGGCCATTCGCGATCCGCTCGAGGTTCGGCGTCGGCGCGTAGTCGTACGGAAACGTGCGGTGATCGCACGAGTACGGGAGCGGCATGTACGGCCCGTTCGTCTGCCCGTACATCGCGATCTTGTCGATCCCGACGTCGTCGAGAACGATCAGCAGCACGTTGCGGCGGACGTGCGCTTCGGGACGCAGCGGCGACTGCGCCGACGGCGAGCGCGTGATGTTCGTGCCGCCTTGCGCGAGAGCGAGGCTCGCGCCGATCGCAAGCGGAAGGGTCCACGAGGTCATGGAGACTGCGCCCTGCGTGTGCAGCGGCGACTCGCTTCAGTCTACTGCCGTGGCCGCACATGCGGCAGTCGGTCCATGCGATCGCCGTTGGAACGGCGAGGAGCCGCTGAACCTCAGTTGCCGTCGAGGTCCCAGGCCAGCATCTGCTCGACCGCGACCGACCATTCGACATGCCGACACGAGTCCAGACCGTGCGTCGAACAGGTCGTCGGGCCGAGGAACACGCGCTCCCCTTCGAATCGGTAGGGGATCGGCGCTCCCGTCACGGGATCGCGCGGCAGTTCGCCTTGGAATGCGGGGGCGAGTTCATCGAGGCTCTGAGGTAGCGATCCTTCGCGCTCGCGACGCTCGAGCAACGCCAGCGCCACGCGGTAGACCGCGACGATCGACCGATGACGGTTCACTCGCGCGAGTGCGTTGCGACAGGACTGCAGGAATCCATCGTCGCCCGTGCGCGGCGCGTCGTTCGGATCGCACGCGGGTCGTTGCGCGAGATCGAACGCGTCACCGACCTTGGAGAGATAGTCGAGAGCTTCCACACCGTCCGACAGAGCGCTCTCTTCCGGCGCGATATGCTCGGTCGGCAGTAGGCTTCCATCGGCTGCGACACTCCGATTCGGAGCGACGCGCTCGTACAGCGCCAGGAACGCGCGCAACTCGCCCTCGATCATCTCGCGCGGATCGAACGCGGCCGAACGCGCGAGGCACGGTTCGAGAGCTCGGCGCAGCTCGCTCGCGGGAAGCATGCCTTGCTCGAGCATGAGCCGCGCCGCGCGCAGCGTCTGCTCCTCGATCGCGATGCGCGCCATCGTGCCGATCAGGCTCGAGTCGTCGTACGCGTACGCGAGCGTGATCGTCGACGCGAGGACCTCGGCCGGTCCGATCTCGCAGAGCTCGCGATCTTTGCCCGCCTTGGCCGCATCGAAGGACGCGCGCCACGCCAGCAAGTTCGCCGCGCGCCGCAGGACTTGTAGACGCGGTGGATCCGCCGCGATGCGCCGACCGTGGTCCCAACACGACTCGATGCGGTCGCGCAGCGGGATTCGATCGGCCGCGCGCAGCCCACCGTCGCTTGCGGACGTGTTGCACGCGTCGACGCGGAGCCACGACGCGAGCGCGGGCCGCGAGCGATCGATCCATGCACGGTAGGCATCGAGCTCCGCCGACGTCGGAATCGTGCGGAACGACTGCACGGGCGGCGCGCCCTTGAGCGGAGCGAGCGCTTGGAGCGCGCGATCCAGCTCGGTCAGTCGCGAACGCAGTGCGTCGCCTTCCGCGCCGGAGACAAGACGCTCCTCCGCCGGTCGCGAGAAGTGGCGCAGCGTCTCGATGCGGATCTCGTCAGACGAGGCCGCGGTTCCGCGGGATGCGGCGCAAACCAGGACGCCGGTGAAAGCACCGACGAAGTGCGCCGCGAGGGTGGGGCGGGGAGAAGGCATGGCCTCTCCATCGGACGAACGCCGCGTCGAACTTGGGCGCCGCGTCGCACTCGCCGAATCGACTCGCCCAGCGCGCTCAGAACACGCGCCCGAAGTACAGGAACACGCTCTGCTCTCCACCCTGCGCGAGCCCATACCCCAGGTACGCCGGCCCGAGGAACGTGTCGATTCCGAGGAACATCGACCCCGCTTCCTGCAGGTCGGTCAGCTCGAGATCGTCGAGCTCCGCGAACGCGTTGCCGCACTCCAGCGAGGCTCCGGCGTACCACGTGAACACGCGCGGCTCCAAGCTGCGCTCCTGGAGCGGATGCAGATAGACCGCGCGCGCGAGCACGACCGTCGGTCCGCTGATCGCCTGCGGTTCGAGACCGGAGAGTCGTAGGAAGCCGCCCAGCGGGAAAAAACTGTTGACGCTGTCGGTCTCGCCGAGGACCGAGTCGAACTCGGCGCCCAGGACGAGCGCACCTTTGCCGACGCGCTGCGCGTGATCGACGTGCAGCACCACGGTCTCGTCTTGTCGCGTGGCGAAGTTGCCTGCGGGCAGGAACCATTCGGCCGTGAGGTAGGAACCGTCGCTCGGAAACGCCGTGTCGTCCAAGTTGTCGCCGGTGAGTCCCAATCGGAAGCCGCCTTCGCTGAAGCTCTCCGTATCCGGCAGCGTGCTGTCGCCCTCCTCCAGGCTCGATCCACCGGTGCGGTACAGAAGACCTGCGCGCACTTCCCAGTTGGGTTCGATCACGCGCGCGAGATCGAGGCTGAGATCGAGCTCGTGCGCGGAAAACTGCGTGATGGTTCCGGTACCCGTGTCGACTTGCACCGGCCGCTTCGTCCATTCGGCGGCGGGCACGAGGAACCATTCGCCGGCAGGTTCGAGCGCTTGTCGATGTTCGAGCAGGAACCGGAATCGATTGCCGACCTCGGCCAAGAAGCGCGCTTGCGAACCCCAATCGTCGATCGGTGCGTAGCGCACGCCGGCGCCGATCACGAAGTTGACGTCTTGGCCCGTGCTGATCTCGGCCAGTAGCCCCGTTCGCCAGTGCAGCGGAGCCGTCGGGAGATCCTCGGTGTGGACGATCAGCTCTGCGTGGCCTGGCTCGGTCGGTTGCAGCTCGAGGTCCACGCGCTGGAAGATGCGTTCTCCGTAGAGTCGCGCGAGGTCGAAGCCCACCTTCTTTTCGTCTACGGGTTCGCCGACGCGGCTCTGCATGCGCGCGCGCACGGCAGCGGGCGAGAGCGCGCACTGCGCGTCGACCCGCACGCGATCGAGGATCGGTCGCTCGCGCGTGCGCGCGCGACGCTCGCGTGCGCGCTCGTCGAACTTGGCGCGCTCGATCGCGAGCGGCGCGAGTCGATCGTGCAGCGCGAGCGCAGCGGTGCGTCCGAGCTGGACCAACTGGCCCGCGACTTCGAAGTCCACCGTCGCGAGGCTGTGCACGTCCGGCGCGCACAGGATGTCGCCCGCACGGAGTTTCGCCAGGCCCTCCCGCGTCTTGCGCGCGGCGATCACCTCGAGGATCCGCTCGCCCACGTCGACGAGAGTCGGGCGTAGGGCAGCCGGCTCGAGCGCGTCGATGTCGACAACGATCAGTGTCTCCGCTCCCAGGGCGAGCGCCACGTCGACGGGCAGCGGGTCGCAGAGTGCGCCGCTGACGAGCATCCGCTCGTTCCAAGCGACCGGAGGAAACAGGACCGGAGTCGACAAGCTGGCTTCGATCGCGAGCGCGAGCGAACCGCGGTCGAGCACCACCGTGTCGCCTTGTGCGAGGTCGGTGGCCACGGCGCGGAACGGAAACGGCAGTGCGTCGAAGCTGTCCGTTCCGAGCGTGCCCAGCGTCAGGCGCGAGAGTTCGAGCCGCAGCCCGTTCCCGCCGTAGATCCCCGGCGGCAGGATCAATCCCTTCATGCCGAGACCGAGCGGCAGATCGACGAGGAACTCGCGGTCTTCCTGCTTGGCGCGGAAGGACAGCGTCTCGCGCTGCGTGCGGTCCTGGATCGCAGCGATCCAATTCGGCGTGAGCAGCAACTCCTGGATGCGCGCGGGTTCGTAGCCCGCGGCGTAGAGTCCGCCGATCAGCGCGCCCCACTCCGAACCGACGACGAGGTCGACTTCGATGCCCTGCTCTTCGAGCACCTGCAACACGCCGATGTGAGCGAGAGCGCGCACACCGCCGCCGGAGAGGACGAGTGCGACACGCGGCGGTGGAGTCTCAGCGGGCGGCGCAGCCTGCGCGAGCGGCGCTTCCTGCGCGCGCACGATCGATCCACAGATCAGCACGAGCGCGGCCAGTCGACAGGCGAGACGTTTCCGTCGCACGATGTACGGGATTGAGCACACGCGCATTCGTACGAAGAGCTCTATTCGCTAACCGGGCAGAACTGATTCGCCCGCACCGCGCGCAAGTATATCGAGTCCGTCGCCGCGATCGCTGCTCCGCGGTGCTCGCGAGGAGTCCGAAAGCAAGGCGCTGTGACGATCGTTGGAGCTGCAAACGGGCCAACTTCAGGCCGTCGCTCGACATCGACTTCGCGCTCCCGCACACTCTGCTGCAATTCACTCACCGTGATCATTCCCTAGTTCTCTGACAGACCACAACCATGAAGACCACGCGCACTCAAACCCTCATCGCCGTTGGCGCGCTCATCGGCGCGCTGGCCTGCGCGACGCAGGAGTCGCAGCAAGCGGCGCCCTCCGCCACGAATCATTCCGCGACCGTCGCGTCGCCTGCTGCAGCACAAGGAGTCCTGCCCCATCCCGACCAGCCCTTCAAGGGCCAGATCGGCCGTACGGTCGCGGACTCCAAGTCGGACTTCCCGAAGCCCATGGAAGCGCCTAAGGGCGCGCCGAATGTCCTGCTCATCATGACCGACGACGTGGGCTGGGGCGCATCGTCGACGTTCGGTGGGCCGATACCCACGCCGACGTATGACAAGCTCGCCAAGGCTGGGCTGCGCTACAACACGTTCCACACGACTGCGCTCTGCTCGCCCACGCGCGCCGCGCTGATCACCGGTCGCAATCACCACACGAACAGCACGGGCGTCATCACCGAGATGGCCACGGGATTTCCCGGCTACAACTCGCTGATGTCGAAGAGCTCCGGCACCATCGGAGAAACGCTTCGCCAGAGCGGCTACAACACGTCGTGGTTCGGCAAGAACCACAACGTGCCCGACTGGCAGTCCAGTCAGGCTGGGCCGTTCGACCTCTGGCCGACGAGCCTGGGCTTCGAGCATTTCTACGGCTTCATCGGCGGCGACACCGACCAATGGCATCCCGCCATCTACGAAGGGACCAAACCGGTCGAGTCGCCGAACGATCCGGATTATCACTTCGACTCCGACATGGCCGACCATGCCGTCGACTGGATCCACCAGCAGCACTCGCTCGCGCCGGACAAGCCCTTTCTCGCTTACTATACGCCGGGCCTCTGCCACGCGCCGCACCACGCGCCGAAGGAATGGATCGCGAAGTTCAAGGGACAGTTCGATCAGGGCTGGGACAAGGTGCGCGAAGAAACGCTCGCACGTCAGATCAAGCAAGGCGTCGTCCCCGCCGGCACGAAGCTCACCGAACGGCCCACTGAAATCCCCGCGTGGGACACGCTCAGCGCCGACCAAAAGAAACTCTACGCGCGCATGATGGAGGTCTACGCGGCCTCGCTCGCCTACGTCGACTACAACATCGGGCGAGTGATTCAGGCGGTCGAAGATTCCGGCGAGTTGGACAACACGATCGTCATCTACATTCAGGGCGACAACGGCGCCAGCGCCGAAGGAACACTGCAAGGGCTCTCGAACGAGGTCGGTGTCGCCGCCAACGGTGTGCAGGAGAGCGAGGAGTACCTCCTCTCCATCATGGACGACCTAGGCGGCCCGTTGACCTACAACCACTACCCCGTTGGCTGGGCGCACGCGATGTGTACGCCGTTCCAGTGGACCAAGCAGGTCGCCTCGCACTTCGGCGGCACGCGCAACGGGCTCGTCATCTCGTGGCCGAAGCGCATGAAGCAAGCCGGTCAAGTTCGATCACAGTTCTGCTCGGTCATCGACATCGCGCCGACCATTCTCGAAGCCGCGGGCGTGGCGCCGCCGACGATGATCAACGGCGTGAAGCAGATTCCCATCGAAGGCTCGAGCCTCGTGTACACGTTCAACGACGCCAAAGTACCGACGCGCCACAAGACGCAGTACTTCGAGATGATCGGCAACCGCGGCATCTATGACGACGGTTGGGTGGCGTGCACCACGCCGCGACGACTTCCCTGGCAAGCCGCATCGGACAGCAGCCCGGACGACTTCAAGTGGGAGCTCTACCACGTCGCGGAAGACTTTTCGCAAGCGAAGAACCTCGCCGCCGCGAACCCCGCGAAGCTCAAGGAGCTCCAGGCTGCCTTCGATCGTGAAGCGAAGAAGTACAACGTCCTGCCGCTCGATGCTTCCTTCATCGCCCGCACCGATGTGTCGATTCGTCCGAGCCTGACCCGCGGGCGCAGCACGTTCACCTACTATCCGGGAACGTTCCGCATTCCCGAAGGCGCGGCGCCGGACGTGAAGAACAAGTCCTTCACGGTCACCGCGGACGTCGAGATTCACTCCGACGGCGCCGAAGGCATGCTCGTCACGCAGGGCGGACGATTCGGTGGCTGGGCATTGATCGTCGTCGACGGCCAGCCGGAGTTCGATTACGCGTTCTCCAATCAGCCACAACACAAGTACCGCGTCACGTCGAATGAGAAGCTCGCCGCCGGCAAGCACACCCTCAAGTTCGAATTCGACTACGAGGGCCCCGGCCGCGGCAAGAGCGCCACCGGCACGCTCAGCGTGGATGGCAAGCAAGTGGCGCAGGGCAAGATCGAGCGCACGATTCCTACCCGCTTCTCGCTCGACGAGACCTTCGACGTCGGCGTAGACACCGGCACGCCCGTGGTCGAAGACTACGTGGACAAGATGCCGTTCAAGTTCACCGGCACTTTGAGGAAGGTCGTCATCGAGCTCGGGAAGAGTGGCCTCACTGCGAGCGACGAGCGAGAGCTCGAAGGCTCCGACAAGAAGGTTGCGGCAGCGCGGGACTGACCGCAGCTGCGCGAAACGCCGATTCATTACTCCGGGCCGCACTCGCTTCGAGCGCGTGCGGCCCGATCTCTCACCCACGTTGACACGGGGGGCCGACTCTTGCTCGACTCCATTTCCGATCCCATCGTGGCTTCCGCTGCGAAGCGTCCACCCGAACCGTGAAAACGAAGAGCAGTAACCACCCTCAGCGTTGACGGCATTGCCACCGCGCACTCGCGCAGGCTGAGCAACGTCGTCGACGCCACTCTGATCGAAGGAAATCTCCGTGTACCGACAGCTACGTCGTCTTTCATCCTTCCGCACGAACCGACCCTTCCGTCCGGTTCTCCTCGGAGCCGCGCTGCTCCTCGCTTGCGCAGCACCGCAATCAGTCGAGGCTTCGACGACCGAGACAGCCACCGCGCGCTCGGTTCAGAGCAAGAAGCCGAACATCCTGATCATCTGGGGCGACGACATCGGCGGCTTCAACGTCAGCGCCTACAACCAGGGCATGATGGGATACAAGACGCCGAACATCGACCGCATCGCGAAGGAAGGTGCGTTGTTCACGGATTGGTATGGCCAACAGAGCTGCACCGCTGGTCGCGCGGCGTTCATCACCGGGCAGTCGCCGATTCGAACCGGCCTCACGAAGGTCGGACTTCCGGGCGCGCCCGAGGGCATGCAGAAGGAAGATCCGACGATCGCCACGCTGCTCAAGGCGCAGGGCTACATGACCGGGCAGTTCGGCAAGAA
>JANOFY010000534.1:0-18127 GCA_031413895.1 Planctomycetota bacterium
GGTCTCGACGTGCGAGCCGGTGAGCTTGAACGCGGAGAGCTGGTGCTTCTCGACGGTGAACGCGTGCGGCTCGAAGTGGTGGCGGTCGTGACATGAGAGGCAGCTCGACTCGGCGAGCGACGAGCCTTCGAACTGTCCGCCGTGCGGATCCTCGTGACAGGCGGCGCACTCGTCGGCACCGCGGCCGGGATAGCGCGCCTTGAAATCGGAGGCTTCGGGCGCGTGGCATTCGTCGCACGTCACCTGATCGTGGGGGACGTCGACCGGGAAACCTGACCGCGCGTGCTGCTCGGCCGTCAGCGAGAGCCGTTCGTCGCGGAAGCTTTCGTGCGGCGCCTCGTGACAGCTCACGCAGCTCTTGTCGACGGGCATCGTCGCGAGCGCCGCGACGCCCGTGATGAACGGCTGCGCGTGCGGCGACTCGTGACAAGCTTCGCACGTGCGGACGGGCGGCCGGTTCGTGCCGTCGCCGAGCGCCTCGAGCGAGTGCGCGTCGGACTCCGCGTGGCATTCGCGGCACCCGATGTCGCCGTGTCCGCCGACGAGCGGCAGCTGGCGCTCGTGGCCGAGCGAGAAGAGCTCGTCCCACTTCGACTGGCCGTGGCAGCTCGCGCACGCGACCACCATGCGCCCCTCGTGCGGGTCCTCGTGACAGCTGGCGCAGTCCTGTTCGAGCCCCATGAAGCGCTTCGTGCCCTTCTCGAGCACGGGATCGAGTGCATGCTCGTGGCACTCGGTGCAGGCGAGCGGGAGGTGCGCTCCGTTGAGGTCGAAGCCGATCTTCTGGTGATCGAACTCGCCCGGCCGGGGAACGCCCGCTTGGATGAAGCTCAGCCGATTGACCAAGCGGAACTCGCCGCCGTGGTGCTCGCTGTGGCAGACCGCGCACGAGCGCGCGAGCCCCGCGTCGAACGAGCCGTGCAAGCCGCCCTGCGCTTCGATCTGTGTGCCGATGTCGGCGTGGCACTCGAGGCAGCTGTCGGTCATGTTCGAGAACCAACCGCCGTGACACGACGCGCAGCCGCTCTTGCCCGAAAGATCGGACTCGCGCTCGTGCACCGACGACAGCGCTCCCGGCGACGTGCGCTCCAAGTCGACGACAGCCGCGAAGCCGACGGCCATCGCGGACAAGATGGCGATCCAGAAGCCCGGGCGGTGGCGTTTCACGTCAGCCTCCCGTCGATCACCGAAGATCCGTAGGTGAGCACGTAGACGACGTGCAACACGATCAGCACGACCATCAGCACCGCGATCCAGCGGTGCAGGTAGCGCCAGCTGCCGAGCAGCGCGCGCAGATCCTCGTAGTGCGCGGCTGCGAGCGCCGTGCGGTGGGCGCGACGCGCCAGGTGCAGCGTCTCCTGCACTCGATCCTCTGGAAGTCCTTGGCGTCGGCCGTCCCGAGCGAGCTCCGCGATCACGAGCTTGAGTTCACGCTCTCCGCGCACGAGCGCGAGCGCGCGTCCGAAGAGCGAGCTGCGCCATTGCTGCGACTGGATCAGCGCGCTGAGGCGGGCTTGCACGCGCTCGACGAACGCGCGCTGGCTCTTGTCCCAGTTCTCGATCATCCGATCGAGCTGGAGCTTGATCTCCTCGATCTCGAGTTCGCGCCCGTTCGCTGCGCGCGGCAGGTACGCGTAGAAGTAGCGGCCGATCGCTCCAGTCACGAGCAGCACGGCCAGCGCCAGGAACGCGTGTCCACCGACGGTGTCGCGCGGAGACATCGCGGCGTGGAGCATCGCGCAGAGAAGCGCGAGGATTCCCGTCGCGACGTGCGAGGTCATCCATGCGCTCAACGATCCGAAGCGGAACTTGAAACGCGGTGAGCGCCGGAGCAAGTACAGGAGGTTGACGACGATCAACGCCGTCGCGCCGATGCCGAGCCACAGTCCGAAGCCGCGCCCGGAGCGGAGCAGCGCATGTTTTGCGCTCGCCGCGCGCTCCCCGCGATCGAGCAGGTAGTAGTCGGAGTGCCACAGCGCGAAGATCAGCGCGACGAGCGACAGCGCGAAGCCGATCGCGAGTGCCTTGGTGAGGCCCGTGCCCTTCTCGACGATGGGCTCCGCAGGTGCGCGCATCGAAGGATCGAACGACACGCCCGAGCGACCGAGCAGCTCGAACGGTGCGACGCCGCCTGCCATGACGAACACCTCGTCGTTCGCGAGACCGTGGAGCTCGCTGCGTGAGCCGTTCTCGATCTCGACGTCGACCGAATCTCCACGGATCGCACGCACGTGGCTCTTGAGCAGAACGCGCAACTTGCCCTGATCGACGCTGGCCTGCAGCTTCTGCTCGTTGCGCGCGCGGATGCGAAAGAACGCGTCGCGGCGGTAAGAGAGCGTGACCTCGTTGCCGGGCTGCTCGGCGAGTCCCACCGCAGCCTCGACGGCGCTGTCGCCGCCGCCGACGACGAGGATGCGCCGGCCTTGGTACGAGCGCGCATCGAGCAAGCTGTACGCGACCTTCGAGAGGTCCTCACCCGGTACGCCGAGCTTGTTCGGCGTGCCGCGCCGTCCGAGCGCGATGCACACGTGCCGCGCGGCGTACGCGCCCGTCGCGGTGCGAACGACGTAGCCCGATCCGCCGTTCTGCTCGACCCCTTGGAACACCTCGCCGCCGCGGATCGGGAGCTCTTGCTCGCGTGCAATCTTCTGCCACAGCTCGATCAGCTCTTCCTTCGTGTACGTCGTCTTCGAGAGACGTCCGTGAATCGGCAGCTCGACCGGCTGCATCATCACGAGCTTGCGCCGCGGGTACTTCGCGACCGTTCCGCCCGGACCGGCTTCCTGATCGATCGTGACGAACGACAGCCCGTGACGCTTTGCTTCCAGCGAGCACGCGAGTCCCGCCGGGCCGGCGCCGACGATGCACAGATCGAAGTTGTCGGTGTTCGTCGGAGCGTCGACCACGCGTCGCGCGACTTCGGCCGCCACTGCGGTGCCGTGCTCGATCGCCGTCTTGATCAGCGCGTGGGCCGTCACCTCGCCCGCGAGGAAGAGACCCGGCGAGCCGACGGCTTCCAGGGACTCCGTCAGCACCGGGACGTCGTTCCGCTTGTCGAGGTTCGCGATCGTGACCTTGATCGCGCCGACGGGGCACTCGCGCTCGCACGACGCGTGTCCCACGCAGCGCGAGCCGTTCACGACCACCGCTTGGCCGTGCACCATGTCGAGGACGCCGTCTTCGGGGCAAGCCGCGACGCACGATCCACAACCCAGGCAGCGCGAAAGATCGACGACCGGGTACTGGAGCTGTGTCTGTGCGTTCGTCTGACGCACCGCGCGCCCGCGCTCCTCGAGCTTGCGCTCCATGCGCACGAGTTCGATGCGACGCGAGATCGCCGCGAATAGCGCGATGCCGAGCGCCAGCACGAGCGCGAAAAGCAGAGTCCAGCTCATCGCGGGCTTCTCGCGCGGACCATGACGCTGGATACCCGCGTCACGGCCGCGTCGAGCGCTCGATCAGGGCTGCTCCGGCGTCGGCTCGGGCGCGGGCTCCGGGCTCGGCTCCGGTTCGGGCGTCGGCTCGGGCGCAGGCGTCGGTGCCGGTGCCGGCATCGGTGCCGGCGGTGTGACGTGCGTCGTCGTCTGCCCGTTGGAAGGCGTCGAGGCCGGCGGCGGACGAGTCTTCGTGCGCCGCGTCGGCGGCGTCGTGGTCGACTTTTCGGGCACGCGCGCGGGCGGGGGCGTCGCGGCTTGCGGCTCTTCGAGCTGGCCGGGCAGTGCGCCGGCTTCGACGTACTCCTTCGCGGCCGCGATGCATTGATCGAGGCGGCTGTCGAGCTCGCGAATCTGGTCGCCGAGCTTGTCGACGTCGGCGGAGATCATCGCCACCGCGGCGGAGTTGAAGTCGTGCTCGAGGAAGAGCGCGTAGTCGCGGGTGTCGGAGTTGAACGCGTCGTACGAGATGCGCGCGGCAACGAGCGCGTTGAGCACCGCTTCATACCGGGTGCGCGTTTCTTCGAGCCGCACTTGGCTGTGCTGGCGCATCTTCGTGTTGCCGAACGACTCGAGGTTCTGCGTCCACTCTTGGAACACGTGAGTCGCCGTTTGCTTCATCGGTTCGACACAGCCCGTGAGCTTCTTCGCCTGCGTGTCGGACTGATCGAGGGTCCCCATCAGGTGCGAGTACGCAGCCACCGCGTCGCCTTGGAAGTTCGGCGCCACGATCGAGCGCAACGCATCGAGCGCCGCGTGCGACTTCTCCTTGGAGAGCACGGCCTCGACTTGCACGCTCTCGACGTTGCCGAGCAGATCGTCGACCTGGGTGAGGCCGTACTTCGTGTCGCGCGACATCGAGAACGCACCGCAAGCAGTGAGACCGAAAAAGGCCGACAGGGCCAGGATGGACGAACGGGCGAACATGCTGAGATCCTCGGTTGGAGTGCCTCGGGACGACCATCCCGATCGAGCCCTGTTCGACCAATCGCGGGACCGAGCTTGAGCGCCTGTCAGAGTGTCGAGACGGGCTCTTCGACGCGCGCTGTGGCACCCGTGCGCGCTGCGGGCCGCTCGATCAGCCACGAGATCGCTCCCACGCCGACGATGCCCCACTGCAATCCGTAGTAGGTCCACAGCGCCGTGGCGATCCCGCTCGTGAAGCCGTAGCTGTGGAGCCCGACGCCGAGCAAGTTGACGCCCCACCACGAAAACGCGACCACCGTTCCGCCGAGCGCCGCGGCCATGCACAAGCCGTGCTCGCGCAGGTAACCGCCCATGCGCGCGTGGAGGATCACGATCTGCGTCAGGACGATGAGGAGTGCGCCGTTCTCCTTCGGATCCCAACCCCAGAAGCGTCCCCAGCTCTCGTTGGCCCAGATGCCGCCGAGGATGGTGCCGACGGTGGCGAAGATCAGCCCGAAGCAGAGCACGCCGTACACCATGCGCGAGAGCGCGCTGTAGTAGGCGCGATCGCCGCGGCGGACGCGCGCGGCGCGCGAGATGAGATAGATGCTGCCGAGCAGCGCCGCGAGGAGTCCCGCGGAGTAGCCGACCGTGATCGCGGTCACGTGCGTCGCGAGCCAGAAGTTCGTGTCGAGCACCGCCACGAGGCTCGGCATCGTGTCCTTCTTGTCGAGCGTCTCGTAGCCGTTCGCGATGAACACGCCGACCATGCCGAGCAGTGCGGCCGCTGAGACGGCGATCCGCGCTCGATTGATCCACTCGAGCGCCAGCGCGATCAACGTGCCGACGGCCGTCACGAAGAGCACGGTCTCGTACAACGTGCTCACCGGCGGACGGCCGCGGATCACGCAGCGGAAGACGATCGTCGCGACGAGGAGCAGGCTCGCGACGAGCACTCCCGCGGACGTCACGGTGTAGAGCACGCGGCTCTTAGGTCGGAGCCACAGGAATGCGGCGACGACGAACGACAGCACGAAGCACACGAGGCTCCACGTGAGGAGCTGTGCTTTGTAGTAGCTGATCTCGAGATCGATCTTTCCGTACTCGCCGCGCGCCTCCGCCATCGGCACGACGCGCGCGTGGACCGAGGCGAGTTCGCGTTCGAACGATGCCGGGCTGCCGCCTTGCTTCCACAGGCGCTCGAAGCTCGCGAGCAGCGCCGCGTGCGCTTCGGGAAGTGTTTCATGCGCTGACGCGCGCGCAAGGAGCTCCGACGGCGTCTGCCATGCTTCGATGCCGGGCGCCGGCGGAACGACGGCCAGCGTCTCGTGTCGCGTGACGTCACGAACGCCATCACGCTCTCGGCCAGGAAGACGATCTGCGATTGAAGCGCGGTCTGGTTCTTGGCTTCGATCGCGCTGTAGTCGTGCGCGAGCGACATCAGCTTCGGCAGGCCGGGCTGGAGCTCAGCGAACGAGTAGCGGTCGCGCTTGCGCCGTCCGGGAACGTCGAGACCGACGGCTTCGATCACGGCGGAGTCCTGCACGAGGAAGACCGCCTGCTCGGCCGCGAAGTCCGGATAAAAGAGTGCGTCGAGCAGCCATTCCGTGGCGGTGAGCCGTTCGCCCGCGCTCGTCGTCGTCGTGCGCTTGCCGTTGAGCGCGAGCAGCGTGAAGTCCGCATACGTCGAGAGCGGCTTGATGCGGCCCCCGTCTTGGATCGGCAAGTGTGCTGCGAGCTCGACGACGTGCGCCGGCCAAGGCTCGGTGCGCGCGCCGCTCGTCTGGGCCGCTGCGCTCGGCACGAGCGCGACCAAGGCCAGACACGACGCGCTCCACAGTGAGCGCCGGTTCATGTTCTTGCAGCCTCGGTTCGGATGTGACGGAGGAGCTTGCGCGTGAAGTGCAGCACGAGCCCGGTCGCGATCACGATGCACGCGTACAGGGGAAACTGGTCGGCCGGGTTGCGCACGACGGCGAACGTCGAGAAAAGCGGAGCGCCCGGACGCGCGTTCGACGGTCCCCAGGACGCCTGGTAGAGCACGAGGCCCTCGTCGCGCAGCGGCTCGTTCATCGAGATGCGCACGTCGCGCGAAGTCGCGCCCTCGATCACGGTGACGTCGCTCGAGAACGACTTCGGCATGTCCATCCGCGGATGGTCTTCCTTCGTGAACTCGTCGAGCACGAGCGTGAAGGGCATCGGATAGCGCTCCTTGCGCAGATCGATCGCCCAAGACTTGCCATCTATGTGGACCGTGAACGGCGCCGCTTGCGCGCCCCACAGGATGCCCGTGTCGCGACGTCCGTCGCGCAGTACGACCGTCACGTACGTTCCCGCGATGTTCGCTTCGGCTTCCGTAGTCGGCGCGCGTGCTTGCAGGAAGATGCCGTCGATCACGGGGACCGCGACCTCGAACAGCGGGCCTTTGGGCCGCGGCTCGCAGTTCGGCATGAAGTGGGAGAGCTCGAAATCGAACGGCAGGTCCGGTGCAGCGATCGTGACCGCGTCGCCGCTCGTTGCATCCGAGAAGTCGGCTTGCGGAACGATGTGCTCGCGTGCGCGGCCTTCGCCGATCGGCTCGAGGATCGCGAGCTCCCAGCGGTAGTAGCTCTGGAAGTGGCTCGCGCGCTGTCCTTCGTACAGCGTGACGTGACCGTCGTTCGAGTAGTACGCCTTTACGAATCCAGAGAGCAGCAAGAACGCGATGCCGATGTGCGTGATCAGCACACCGATGGTCGAGCGGTGACGTCGAAGGCGCACGACGCCGCCGACGAGCAAGTTCACGAACAGGAGGCACAAGACGAGGTTCGCACCCGGCAACGGGATCGAGAAGCGGCCGACGTCGTGCAGCAGCACGAACGACTCGAAGTACTTGCGCTGCACCTCGTAGAGTCCCGTGTGCACTTGCTCGAGCGTGCCGAGCCACGTCAGCAGGCCGAGCAGCAGGAGCAGGGTGCAGCTCAGTCCGAACGACGAGAGCAACCCGATCGTGCGTCGCAGAAAGGCGCTCATCGTTCGCCTACTCCGCCGGCGCGAGCGAGCCGCAGAACGCCAGGAACGATTCGCGCTGCGACTCGATCAGCGGGCGCGGGCCCGTGACCTTGACGAAGACCGCGCGTCCAGGGAGCTCGCCGATCGCCGCGAGCATCTGCGTGTCGAGCGCGCCGCCGATCTCACGTTCGGAGTGATCGATCGTCGCGACGATCGCCTGGCCGCCGAGCATCGGCGTGCGCGGCAGTGCTGCGAGTTCCTCTTCCGTGATCGGTGGCTGGCCCATTTGATCTCGCCAACGGTTCACGTTCGCCAGCGGTCCGCCCGCATCGCCGCCCAGGACCGTGACGTAGCATTCGACCGTCTGGCCGGGATCGACGAAGAAGCTGACTGTGCGCGTCGCCCGTTCCGGGGCGCGTTGCCACGCATCGGGCGCCGTCCATCGGACGCCGCCTGCCGTGTTCACGGTCGTTGCATCGACGGCGTCGGACGCCGCGGCCGGCTCGCGAGCTTGTCCGCGCGATCGGAACGAGCGTGCGAGCGCGTGGAACGCTTCCATCTCCTTGCCGATCACGTCGTCGGGTCCGACCATCTTCAAGAACGCCGAGCCCGCTGGATCGACGAGCAAGAGCCCGACCAAGCGATAGTTCGGTTGTGCGGCGTCGGCGCTCATGCCGGTGAATCCACCCGCGAGATCGACCAGCACCGCGTCTTGCCCAAGAAACGGGACGCGCGGCAAACCCGCGATCGCATCGACGCTCGCGATGGGATGCGACATCTGCGTGCGCCAGCGGTTGATGTTCGCGCCGAGCCCGCCGGCCTCGCCCGTGAGGAGCGTCAAGTAGCACTCGGCGCGCGGATCGCCGGCGACGCGGAAGTTCGCAGCGCGCATCGACGACGGCGGGAGCTCGGTCCAGCCTTGCGGAACGTCCCAGGCGAGCGCGGAGGGCGCCGCCTCACCCTCGGCGATGGGCGGTGTCTTCGTGCGCAGGCCGAACCGCTCGTCGCTCTTTGCGTTCAGATGCAGATCCGAGGTCGAGACCGCGACCTCGCGTGAGCTCTCGACGGTGCGTGAGCGCGAATCGTTGCTGCACGCCGCCGTCATGACCGCGAGCAAGATCCATCCCGCCGGAAATCCGGTCACGTCGTGTCGCATCTGTCCTCCCGATTCGGCGGGTACGAAACCCGCCGGGTCCAGATCGACGTGAACTCGACGTTTGCTTGAGGGCGGCGGGCGGCCGGAGCTCGAGGACTACGGACAGATCGTGAATCGCAGCCCGTTCGAGAGCCCCATGCCGTAGCCCATCGGATCGTTCACGTCGCGGAAGAGGAACTGCGCGCTGACCTGCGTGCCGGCCTGCAGGAACGGGAGCGTGCCGCCCTGGATCAGCGCGTTGAAGTCGAGCGAAAATACGCCCGAGCAATCCTGCGGTGGCACCGGATTCCCCCCGGAGGTCAGCGGTGCCGTGCGGAACGCAGGCATCGCGAGCAGGAGCGTCCTGCCAATGAACGGCGTGTATGCCGAGCTCTGGCTGAACCACATCGTCCCGACGCTCTGGTTGATCGCGCCGTTCATCTGGATCAGGAAAGGATTCGGGTCCGTCATGCTCGGTGTGCCGGTCCCGGACACCAGTCCCGCACAGCCGACGGAGTGATTGTTGGTCGGGCCGTACGCGGTGGGCGTGCTCGACGAGGTGAAGCGCTTCGCGAACACGTCGGTGCCGTCGCCCGGCCCGCTGTACGCGACGATGTAGTCGTGCCCCAGCCACTTCGCGGCAAGGCTCGGGCGCGACACGCCGTTCAGCGGAATCTGGTTGACCGCGAATTCGCCGGCCAGCGGCTGCGCGTCGGTGTCGAACCTCTGGCCCCGGATGCGGACGTTGCCGCTCGAGGAATCGTTCCAGAGCACGACGAAGCTGCCCGTGGAATCGGCCGTGACGGCAGGATTGAGCTGGTCGCTGGCCGTGACCGTGTTCACTTGAAACTCAGGTCCGAGCGGAACGCCGCTCGCGTCGAAGCGCCGCGCGAAGACGCCGTAGCCGCTGCCGTCGTGGATCTGCGACTCCCACACGACGACGAAGCGATTCAGTCCGTCGGCGGCGACGCGCGGATTGCGCTGGTTCCCGTCGCCGGTGGTCGTCGTGAGCGCGAACTCGACCGCTTCGTTCGGGACGCCCGCGCTCGTGAACGTCCGGCCGTACACGTTGAACAGCGTTCCGACGCTGCCGTGCGCGGTGTAATCGACGAACGCGATGAAGATCGTGCCCAGCGTGTTCACGGCCGCAGCGGGATCCACTTGCGTCCCGTCCGCGTAGTCGTTGACCTGGATCTCACCGCTCACCGGCGCGCCCGTCGAATCGAAGATGCGGAACATCGCGTCGCCGTCCCAGTCCGCCGACCAGGTGGCGACGAAGCCTCCGTCCGGCGTCGCGGTGACGTTCGGGCGCCACTGCGGACCCGCGGCACCGGTCGGCGACAGCGAGAACTCCGCACCGAGCGGGAGGCCATTGCCCGTGTACACGCGTCCGATGACACCCATGCCAAGGCCATCGTTCGCGTTCCGGTCCGTCCACGCGATCAGCGAGTTGCCGAAGACCGAGTACGCGACGTCGGGCTCGTCCTGTACTCCCGAGGTCAGCGTCGTGTTGACGAGCACGTCGCTGCTGACGGGATTGAGCAGCTGGCCGTACCGGCGCGCCCACACGTCCCCTCCGGCCGTCCACGTGAACGTGTAGCCGTTGCTCTTGCGCGCGACGCGCACGCCCTTCTGATCGAGCGACGTCGAGTCGTTGACGCGGAAGTCCGGGGTCGCCGGACCGAAGTTCAAATCGCACTGCGCAAGCGCTCGAGTCGGTGCGAGCGCGACGAACAGGAACGCCGAAGAAGCAAGACCAAGACACCGGGAGAGCTGAGGTAGCTTCATGGCCGTGAGTTTACCCCCGGCCCCGAATCTCGCCCGAATAAGTGACTGAGCGCCCCCGTGAACCCCGGAGAGCGCGTCGGGCGCGCTCCCGACGAGCTCGCGCGCGAAATTGCGAAATCAGCCGTTGCCGGTCGTGGGAGCGGCTCGCTTCGAAGGATCCGAACGATCCGCGCTGCGCCACGCGTCCGCGTTCTTCTGCCACCACGCGATCCAATCTTTCGACGATACTCCGGGATTCGCGCCCGTGATCCGTCCGAGTGCCGTCCGGATCGTCGCGACTTCGACCGACACGGACACTTGCTGGACTCCTTGCACGGCCGCTTCGAGCGACGCGCCCTCGAGCAGAACATTGATCTTCGGATCGGCGACCGCCGACGCCTGCGCGATCTCGACGTCGAAGTCTTGGATGTACGCGATCTGGGTGCCGACGAAGATCGACGAGTGGGGGATGCGCGAGCCGCCGCCGGATTGCGGCGCGCTCGCCGCGATCAGCCGGTTCATCAGCGGCTCGACGGCAGCGGCGTAGTGCATGTGACCGAGCGCTTCGGCGGCGTTGGCTCGCAGCGGCGCGGACTCGCTCTCGCCGAGTACGCGCACGATCGGAACGATCACACCCGGCTCGTCGACGGCGCGCAGCGCCAAGCTAGCGGCCTGACGCACCTCTGCGGACGGATCGAGCACGGCGTGTAGGACCATCGGCTTCACTTCCGCACCCGGGAACACGCGGCGCAACGCCAGGGCGGCGAAGCTGCGGCGGCTCGTGACGTTCGACGAGAGCTCGCGCGCGAGCTCTTCACGCACGGAGTCCGTGGCGCCGGCGCGCTTCAGCTCGCGTACCGCGAACTCGCGCACCGCCGGCGGCATCGACGCGCCGAAGCGCAGCAGCGCGGCCTTCGCGTTCTCGAGTTCGGAGGGCGCGACGTCGAGCGAAGGCACGGACACGTCGCCCGACTTCTCCAGGACGGCGAGGAGCTGCGGCTGATCGGGCTCGAGCGCGAGGATCGCGTCCGCTACGGACAGCCCCTCGCTCGCGAGCCCGGCGTCGAGCGCCCAGCGCACGAGCTCGATCGAGCGCGATACGTCCCGTCGATCGATCGGCGTGCACGCCGCCTCGAGCGCGCGCCATTGACGCAGGACGTCGGCCTCGAGGGTGACGCGCTCGATGCGCGACGCGGGAACGCTCTTCCAGACCTCCTTCGACTTGTACTCCCACGCATCGCCGGCCTTCCGCGACACGACGCGGATGGTCTGGCCGTTCGAGAGGCGCAGGATCCGGCGCGCCTCGCGCGCATCGGGATCGGCCTGCGTGGCCTCATCGGAAGCCTCGAACGCGGCCGCGGCGACGGCGCGTCCGGCGATCAGCGGGCCAGCGAGGGTCAAGAACGCGAACGAGAACAGCAGGCGGTAGGGCATCGTTTCTCCCTGTTCAGGCAGTGGCCGAGCGTCCTACCCACGGAGCGCAGTGCGCGCAACCGGAGTTCTCGCGCCGGGGGAAGGCGTTCGCGCTTCGCAGAATGCATGCCAGCGCCCCGAACGCGCGTCGGCGGCTCGAGATGCTCGGCGCCGCACGACGGGCGTGCGACCTCGCACGATCGCGCGCGCTCGGCGGGCCTACGGGCAGATCGTGAAGCGCAGTCCGTTCGAGAGCCCCATGCCGGTGCCGTTCGGATCCTGCGAGTCGCGATAGGTGAACTGCGCGTTGATCGTCGTGCCGGCGGTCAGGATCGGAATCGCTCCGCCCTGGATCAGGGCGTTGAAGTCGAACGAGAAGCTGCCCGAGCAATCGTGCGGCGGAACCGTGTTGCCGCCCGACACCATCGGCACGGTGCGGAACGCGGGCAGCGCGAGGAGGAGCGTCTCGCCGATGAACGGCGTGAACGCGGCGCTCTGGCTGTACCACATCGTTCCGATCGTCTGATTGATCACGTTGTTCGCGGTGATCGTGAACGGGTTCGGATCGGACACGCTCGGATTGCCCGAGGACGTGAGCGTCACGCCGCAACCGTAGGTGTGCGGGAGCGCCGTGCCGTACGCGAGCGGCCCGTTCGCGATCGCGAACTTCTTGGCGAAGACGTCCTTCGCGTCACCGGGGCCGCTGTAGCCGACGACGAACTCGGTGCCGAGCCACTTCAGCGCGATGCTCGGGCGATCGACCTCCCCGCCGGGCGATTGGTTGACCGTGAATTCAAGGCCGATCGGCTGAGCGTTCGGATCGAAGCGGCGGCCGCGGATGCGCGGGCTTCCGGTGGACGAGTCGTTCCAGCAGACGACGAATCCGCCGTCGCTCTTCGCGGCCACGGAGGCATTGAGCTGGTCGCCCGCCGTGATCGAATTGACTTGGAATTCAGGCCCGATCGGCAGGGAGTCGGCGCCGTAGCGTCGCGCGAAGATGCCGTAGCCGCTTCCATCGTGGACGTCGGATTCCCAAACAACGATGAATCGTCCGAGTCCATCCGCCGCGACGCGCGGATCGCGCTGGTGCCCGTCGCCCGTGATCGTGGTGATCGGGAACTCGCTGGGTTGATTCGGAACGCCGGTGCTCGAGAACGTGCGTCCCCACAGGTTGAACAGGGTCCCGACTCCGCCGTGGCTCGCGAAGTCGATGAACGCGACGAAGATCGTCCCGGCATTGTTCACGGCCGGTGCCGCATCGACTTGCGCGTTGTCTTGGAACGAGTTGGCCTGGACGTCGCCCGAAACCGGCACGCCGGTGGAGTCGAAGAGACGGAAGAACGAGTCACCGTCCCAGTCGCCCGACCAAGCGACGCAGAATCCGCCCGAGGGCGTCGGCGCGATCAACGGGCGCCACTGCGACGCAGTGCCGCTCGCGTTGACCTGGAACTCGGGGCCGAGCGGCACGCCGGCTGAGTTGTACACGCGGCCGAAGATGCCCATGCCCTGGCCGTCGTTCCCTTCGCGGTCGTTCCACGCGAAGAGCGTGTTCCCGTAGATCGAGTACGCGACCTCCGGCTCGTCCTGATTGCCGGCCGTGAACAGCGTGTTGAGCTGGAAGTCGCCGCTCGTGGGGACGAGGTTCGCGTTGTAGCGACGCGCGTACACGTCCTGCCCGGCGCACCACGTAAATGTGTAGCTGGTCGAGTTGCGCGCGACGCGCCCCCAGATCTGATCGTAGGGGGACGATGCATTGACGCGGAAATCGGGGCTCACCGGCCCGAAGTTCTCGCACTGAAAGGCGTGCGCACGCCCCTGGACGACGAGGGGCAGCAGGAGGATGGGCGCGAGTCGTCCGATCCGAGGGGCGAGCTGGGGGAGCTTCATCCGCTTGAGTCTATCCCGGCTCACGAAGCCCGCTAGGCAGGCTCGGGCCGTCGCTGCGACTTCCAGCCCCGATTGATCGCCGCACACGAACGCGAGGACATGCGGGGCGACTCCAGGGCGCCTTTCGGCCATTCCAGCCGCGCGCGGCCGCGTGCCCGTTTCACGCGGACCTCGATGCTCTGCGCCTGCGATCGATCGCGGAGAGGCCCGAACGCGAGCGCCAGACGCCAGGGCCGGTGCGCGCGAGTCGCGCTCGCACCTCCCTTCGCCACGCCGTTGTGCTGGCGCAAGCGGCGCAGCAGGTCGGTCGTCGAGCCCACGTAGGTCCGCTCCGCCGCGACCGCGGCGAGCACGTACACCCACCACACGACGCTCTCCGGCTCCGTAGTCTTTCGACGCGTCATCGCGAGCCGCGCACGCTCAGCGCTGGAAGATGGGCAGCAGACCTTCGGGAACCGCGAGCACGAGACAGTTCATCGCGGTCGCATAGCACTCGCCGTACTTAAGGTCCGTCCACGCGCCGTCGGCGCGCTGACTCGTGAGCAGCGACGCGAGTTCTTTGCGGTTCCAGTCGTCGAACACGCGCCGATCGGAGTTCTGCCACAGCGCTTGCGCGACGTAGAGACGCTCGTAGAAAACGCACAAGGGTTCGCTCGTCGTGGCGCCGAGCTCGCGCGCGGCGATCTCGCGAAACAGGTACGCGTAGCCTTCGTCGATCGCGGAGCCGCTGTACTTGCCCGTGGCATTCAGCGTCGAGATCGCCGCCGCGGTGAGCGCGATCGACGAATCGTCTTGACCGAGCGCGTAGCGGAACGAGCCGTCGGGTTTCTGCGAGCGCGCGAGGTAGTCGAGCGCGCGCGCGATCGTCAGCGGCTCCACTTTCAGACCAGCGTTGTGCGCGGCGCGCAGCGCCTGGACCATGCACACGGTGATCGATCCTTCGTGCTGCAGTCCCTTCTCCGGCTCGTAGTACCAGCCGCCTTCCACGGTCTGGCTCACCTCGATGCGCGCCAGTGCCGCCGAGATCGCGCGCGCGATCCGCGCACCGCGCAGACTCTTCGGCGACATGCCGTACGCCTGCGCCAGCGCCAGCGCGGCGAAGCCGTGTCCGTGCATGCGCGAGTTCGCGTCGCCTTGTCGCGAGATGTACCCGGTGTGCGCGGCCTTGGGATCGAGCTCTGTGCGACCGATCAAGTAATCGATCGCGGTCGCGAGCTCACGGCCTTGCGGTCCGCGCTCGGGGGAGCTCCCGCCGGCCATGTACGCGAGCGCGCCGAGCGCCGTCACGGCGACGGGCGCGGTGAGGCGCGCGCCGGTCGTGGGAAACGAACCGTCGGGCTCGAGAGCTTGCTGCGTCGCGAGGAACGCCAGTCCGCGTTCCAGCGCCGCGCGCGCGGCTTCCGGGGAACGGTCCATCTGCGGCTTCGGCGCACTGTGCGCCGCGCTGCCGAGATCCTGCGCATCTTGCAGCATGCGGGCGTGCGGCCGCTCGGGCGGAACGCCTTCGCGAGCGTGCGCCGCCCTTGCGCTCGCGTGCCACGCGACGCAGGTAAATGCGGCGCAGATCGAGACGGAGAGAGCCGCCACAGCGCTCAGGGCTTCTTGTTCAACCGGCGGTAGTACGAGTCGATCCAGTCGCGGTACTGGACGGGCATGTCGCCGCCGCCCTCGATCCGGAACACGTCGCGCACGTGCACAGGCAGTTCGCCCCAGCGATCCTGACCGTCGGCGTTGCGACTCGGTCCTTCCGTGGCGCCCGGAGAAGGCTTCGGACCCGCGCTATTGGACGGATCGTCACGCGAGGCCTTGTTGTCCTTCGGGTTCGTGCCGGCCGCGGGCTTTTCGCCATCGGGCTTCTCGCCGCCTGGCTTCTCGCCGCCCTCTTCGTTTCCAGGCTTCGGCGTCGGGGATGACTGCTCTTGCTCCGGCTTCCCCGGTGTCTGCTCGCGCTCCGTGCTCTGCTGGCCGCGGCGATCGAGCTGGCTCTGTCCGCCCTGCTCTGGTGATCCTGAACCGCTCCCGCTCCCACCGGGCTTCGAGTCCCCGAGTTGACGCGCGAGCTCGAGGATGCGGTCGATGCCCTCGAGGACTTCACGGCCGCGCTGCTGCGAGCCCTCGAGCAGCTTGCCCATGCCGCTGTCGGCGTTTGCCTTGAGCGCGTCGCGATCGCCGGCGCTCGCGTCGGTGAGCAGGCGGTCGATCTCGCGCAGGCGTCGCTCGACCTTCTGGAAGAGTTGCTGCATCTCCTTCCGAGCCGCGTCGGTCGAGGAATCCGGCCCTTCGAACACCGGTGTCTGCGCGGCGAGCGGCGTCCATGCGCACACCGCGCACAGGATCCATCCCAGGAGCGATCGCGCTCGTTGGCGCAGGCTGTGGTCGTGTTGCATGTCCGTCGTCCTCACTCCTGGTCCGCATCCGGCGCGGGCAGGTTCAATCGTTCGCGGAACTTCTGGAACAGGTCGCTCGTGCGTTGGTGGCGGTTTGCGATGCGCGCCAAGTCTTCGAGGACCAGCGGATCGATCGGGTCGTCTGCGGAGAGCTCGGGATACAGGACCTGCGCGCGCTCTAGATCGTCGAGGAGCGCGACCTCGAGCTGGCGCAGGAGCTTCAGCTCGGCCACGTCGGGAACGAGCCGATTGTCTTGGACCTTCTCGTTCTTCGCCGTGCCGCTGCCACCCTTCTGTTCCTGCTTGCGGCGCTCCTTCTCGTTCTGCAGCGCGGTGAAGAGCCACGACAGCGATTGCTCGACGTCCTGTTGCAGCGCTTGCACGCGTTCGCCGCTCTGGTATTCGCCGACCTCGCCCATGTCGCGGCCGATGCGCGTGAGATCGCGCTCCGCCTGCGTGAGGACTTCCGCGAACACGACGCTCTCTTCCGCCAGGATCGCCTGCGAGATCTTCGCGGCGCGCGCTCCCAGGGCTTCCTCCGCTTTCGCGATCTTGCGCAGGCGCAGTCGCTGCGTGTGCGTCACGCGCTCGCCGGCCTTGCGCTGCTTGTCGACCTCGAGCGTGTTCTGCATCTCGCGCTGATGCTCATCCGTGAGGTTCTTCACCTCCTCGGTGATCTTGAACAGCAGCTCCTCTTGGCGCAGTTCCTGATACTGCTCTTCCTCCTCGGCGAGCTCTTTCATCGACTGCCGGATCTGACGCTCGGTCTCTTCCTCCTGCGGCGCGGCCTCTTCGAGATCGCCTTGCTCCAGCGACTTGCTTGCACCGGCGGCGCTCTCCTGCGCTTCGTCGAGACTCGGCGTCGGCGCTGCCGTGTCGCGCTTCTTGTTGCGCTCGGCCAGCTCGAGCAGCGCTTGACGGATCCGCTCCTGCTCGGCGGCGAGCTCCTGCGCCTTCTTTTGATCCGCAGGCTTCGAGGGCGCGCCGCCTTGCTGCGCACTGCTCGCCGCCTTCTGCAGGCTCTGCATCGCGGAGCTCTGCGACTCCGCAGCGGACGAGCTCGAGCCCTCGCGCAAGCTCTCGGCGGCCTTCTCCATCGCGGCCGCAGCTTCGTCGAGTGCCTTCTGCGCTTCGTTCTTCGCCTGCTGCTCGAGATCGCTCTGTGCGGCTTGCTCGGACATCTCGCCCACCTTGTGCGCGAGCTCCGCTTGCGCCTTCTGGATCGCGGCCGCTTCGCTGGAGGCGGATTTCTGCGCGTTCTGCTGCGCGCTCTTGCGCGCCGCGCTCAGGGCCGACCGCGCTTCGCGTAGCGCGCGCTCCGCCTGTGCCGCCGCCTTCGCCGCATCTCCCGCTTGATCTTTGCCGGCTTGCTCGGCGGCGTTCTTCTGCGCCTCGGCCGCGGCTTCGAGCTTCGCGCTCGCTTCGCTGCCGGATTGCGAGCTCGCTTGCGGCAAGCTCTCGAGGCCGCGCTTCAAGCGCTGCGACTCTGCGCTCGCATCGTTCTGCGCGCTCGAGAGCGCGGGCTTCACCTGTCGCAGATCGTCGAGACCGCTCGAGAGCGCGCGCTGTGCTTCCTCGTTGGCGCGGCGCGCCTCCGCCGCTTTGGCCGCGCGCTCCTCCGCGGAGGGCGCCGCCGCTGAGGGCGCGTCCGCGGCGGCGGGCGAGTCGTGCGCCGGCGAGCCCGCGAGCGCTTTCTGGACTTCCTCGGCGACGTGACCCGCGGCCGTCTTCGGATCCGACAACTTTTTCAGCGACTCGAGCGCCGCGCGCTGCGCTTCGAGCGCCGTCTCGTTCTCGGCCGCGGCCGCGCGCGCGAGCTCGGCCGCACTCTTCTCGATTTCGTCGGCGGCCGCGGCGCGCTCGCTCGCGCTCGTGCCGCTCTTCTTCGTGGTCTCGGCGGCGGCCTTGAAGCTTTCCGATGCCTTCGGCGCCGTCGCGTCGCCGGCAGCGCGCTCGCGCCGTTCTGACCGCGCTTCCGAGCGCTCCAGCTCGCGCGCGGTCTCAGCCAAGTCGCCGCTGGGCGAGCGCACGGTGCGCGCGGCCTTGGTGAGCTCGTTCGCCGCTTGCGCCAGACGCTCCGCGCGCGCGGAGTGCTCGGCCGCGCGGTCGAGCGCGGGAGCGGCTTCCTCCAGCGCCGGCCGTTCCTCGGGCTTCCATGCTTCGAGGACGCGTGCATCGCGCGCTTGACGCTCGATCAGCGCGTCGAG
>JANOFY010000535.1:0-11734 GCA_031413895.1 Planctomycetota bacterium
TCGCGCGCGCTCGAGAAACCGGCGTACTGCCGCATCGTCCATAGTTGCGCGCGGTACATGCTCGGCCGCACGCCGCGCGTGAACGGATACTGCCCCGGAAAACCGGTGCCGTTCGGCGCTCCGCGCTCGGCCGAATACACCGGCGCGAGCTCGATCCCCGACGACGTCTCGAAGCGAGCCTTGCGCTCCGGCGTGCGAGTTCGCGAACGCGCATAGGCGCCGGCGAGCCACTGCGCCCGTGTTTCGGTTTCGTGGTCGCCGCCGGGTTCGGGGACGCGCGCGGACGGCGCACCGCCCGGGTTGGAAACCTTCTCGGTGCGATCCGGTGTCATTGCGAGGAAGCCTGCGGCGCGAAAAAGCGGGCGGCGAATTGTAGAGGCGTGTGCGCTCACTCGCAAACGCGCCCAGCGCGTTCTTCGCGCGTTCGCAGCTACGTATCTCGAATGAATAACGGGGCGCGTGAGTGATAGGATCGCGTCCGCTCGAGTCGCCCGCCCGAGCTTTGGTTCTCGAAACTATGAAGCGATTCAGCCTTCTCGCCGCGTGCGCCTTCGTCGCGGCCGTTTTGGTCGCTCTCGTCTGGTTCGTCTCGAAGAGCGGCAGTCCGACGCCCGTCGACACGGCCGCGCGCACCGACCATTCGTCGGCAGCCGAGCCTTCGCCCTCGGCACTGGCTACGAACGAGGACGAGCCTACTGCGCTCGACGGCGCTCTCGACGCGGCCGAGTCGCAAAGTGGCGACGTCGCGTCTCGTTCGGCCGCGCCCGATCTCCTGCGCACGCTCGTCGTCCGCGGCCGCGTGCGCGCACCGTCGATGTGCGAGGATCCGACGCTCGAAGTGCTCGCGTGCACGCGCGCGCTCGATCCCGACACGGTCGAGAGCTGGACCTCGGGCGACGTCGACGCGCGCCCGGACATGAAGGCGATCTTGGCGCGCGCCCCCGTCGCGGCGGATGGCACCTTCGAGGTCGCGCTGCCCGATGATACGAAGCGCGCGTTCTTCACCCTGGCCGGCCGATTCCTCTACGTGCGCAAGCCGGCAGAACTCGACGTCTCCGGCGACGCGCGCACGATCGAGATCGACGCCGACGTCGGCGCGTGGGTCCAGGGCGAGATCGGGATGCCCGCGGAGTCTCCGGTCACCGCCGCCGAGCTCGACGGCACGCCGGTGCGGATGCGAACCAGCGTCGAAGACTTCATCGGCGGCGGCGATCCGAGCGCGAGCCTCCAGCGCAAAGCCCACATCGCGTCCGGACGATTCGAGTTCCGCGCGGTTCCGGTCGGCGCGAAGTACCGCGTCTTCATCGAGCCGGAGAAGCTCGCGGCGGCGGCGGCAATGGTGTCCGACCTCAAGACCTGTGAGCCTCGAACGCTGCCTATTCCACTCCTGCGCGGCGGCACGGTGCGCGGCGTCGTGCGCGGATCGGACAAGAATCCGATCGAAGGGGCCGAAGTCGAAGCGTCGGTCGCCGGCAAGTGGTTCGGCTTCGACAACCGCGACGTGCGCAGCGCGAAGTCAGCGGCCGACGGCACGTTCGAGCTCACGGCCGTGACGCCCGGCGAGATCGTGATGACCGCGACCAAAGACGGGATGCTCGACAGCGAGAAAGTGAAGATCGATCTCGCCGACGGCGGCGTGACGTCCGGCGTCGAGATCGAGCTCCCGCGCGGCAACTCGATCGCTGGACGCGTCACGTTCGCGGACGGCGCGCCGGCGTTGGGCGCAAACGTGCGCGTCAACTTCGACATGTCGCAGATGTACGGCATGAACGCGTTCAACGCGGCGCGCGGTGCGGAGGGCAAGGCGACTACAAGTAGCGACGGGACGTTCGAGGTCTGGGGTTTGGGACAAGGTCCGTTCTCGGTGCACGCGGAGGGTTCGCCGGCGGACGCGCCGACGGATCTCGTGGCACGCGAGCTCGAGAAACACAAGGCGCGCGTCGACGGCATCACGCCGAACGCGAAGGCTGTCGAGCTCGTGCTCCACGCCCCCATAGGACTGCGCGGCCGCGTCGTCGATGCGAACGGAGCGCCCGTCCAGAAGTTCCGCCTGTACGCCGTGCGGCCGAGCGACGGACTGATGGGCAACTTCGGCCAAGAGCAACACGAAGAGTCGTTCGACGCCGAAGACGGGCACTTCCTGTTTGCCGCACTCGAAACGGGTAAGTGGGAGCTCTTCGCGATCGCGGACGGTTTCGCGTACCCCGATGCGTTCGCGCTGACGCTGCCGCGTGACGATGTGGATGGCGAAGTCGTGATCACGCTCGTGCTCGGCGCGGTCGTGCGCGGACACGTGCGCGATGCGAGCGGCGCGCCTGTCAGCGGAGCATCGATCGAGATCAACACCGGTGAGCCGAGCTGGAAGGCGCGCGTGGTGGCGGGTCCGAAGAAACCCGGTGCGACGAGCGGAGACGATGGAGTGTTCGCGCTCGCGAGCCTGAGCGCCGGTCACGTCGCGCTCGTGGCCGACGCGAAGGAGCACGCGAAGAGCCTGCCCATCGAGCTCGATCTCGTCGCCGGCACCGAAGCGAAAGACGTCGACTTCGTGCTCCGCGCGGGCGGCACGCTCACCGGCGAAGTGTTCGACGACACCGGCGAACCCGCCTCGGGGTTGATGGTGCAACTCACCGACCCGCAGAACTTCGAACAGCAGATGGCGTTCAGCGACGGCCGCGGCACGTTCAAGTTCGAGCACCTCGAGCCGGCCAGCTGGCAGGTCGTCGCGATCCCCACGTCGCTCTTCCAGTCGGCTCCGAAGGCCGATGACGGTGCTACGAGCGACAACGACATGGCGATGTCGATGTTCAGCAAGATGAAGATGGCGATGGTCGACATCAAAGACGGCGAGGAGACGCACATCGTCCTCGGCGCCCCGCCGACCGATCCCGTGCGCGTCTTCGGCCGCGTGACGCACCACGGCGAACCGTTCACGGGTTCGATGGTGATCTTCTACCGCGAGGGCAAGGCTTCGCTCGCGGGCATGAAGAGCGTGCAGGTCGACAAGGACGGCAACTACTCCCTCGTGATCGACACGGCGGGCCCGTACCTCGCGAGCGTGCAGAAGTTCGCCGGCTCGATGCAGCAGCAGTCCGTCGTCGAGTACTCGTGCGACATCCCGACGGAGAAGGAGTACCGGCTCGATTTCGCGATGCCGACCGCGCGCATCTCGGGCCGTATCCGCGACGTGCGTGGGGACGCGGCCAAGGGCGCGCGCGTCACGCTGCACCCGGAGACGGCCATCGAAGGCGGCACGATGTGGGGCGGGCAGTACAACGAGCTCTCCGCCGACGACGACGGACGCTTCGACATCCAAGCGCTGCGGCCCGGTCGCTACACGCTGCTCGTCGGCGGGATGTCGTTCGGCGGCCTCTTCGGCAACGGCGAATCGGTGATGGGCCGCGAGGTGAAGAGCGGCATCGCGCTCTCCGAAGGCGAGTGGATGCGCGACGTCGACTTCCGCTTGAAGACGCCTGGATCCCTCGAAGTGTCCGTCGTCGACGGCGCCGATGTGCCGCTCTCCGAGGCCGCGGTGTTCGTGCGGACGGAGAACGGTGAGCTCGTCGATCGCTTCTCGATGGTGTCGACGGATGCAAGGGGCTCCGCGGTCTACGGCGGCTTGGCCCCCGGCCGCTACACGGTGACCGCGCGCAAGGGCCTGTTGGTGGCGCCCGAGAGCGCGCGCTTCTCCGTCGGAGAAGGCGCGAAGACGCCGGTGAAAATCACGCTCGGCGGCGGCACGACGATCGTCGTGACGCTGGTCGGAGAACCCGAGAAGCCGCTCAAGCCGAGCGTCAGCGTGACGGACGAGGAAGGCCGCGAGCTGAGCTCGATGCTCGGCCTCGCGGAGCTGATGAAGATGTTCTCCGAAGGCGGCCTCTCGATGACCGAGCGCCGCTTCGGACCGTTCCCGCCCGGACGCTACACGATCAAAGGCACCGCGAACGGCAAGACGGTCACGAAGACCGTGCAGCTCACGGGGCAAGCCGAGCGCAAGCTGACGCTGCGCTTCAACGACTGAGCGCGCGCACGATGCATCGATCCATCGTCCTCACCCTGATCTTCGTCGTCGCGACGATCGGGCTCGTCTGGTTGTGGAAGAGCGTGGAGTCGACGACGGCACCCGTCGCGGTCACGTCCGCGAGCACGCCGGCGGCGCACGAGGCGCTGCGACCGCTCGCGAGCGACGAGTCCTTGTCCGCGCTCGAAGTCGCGGACGAAGCGTCGCGCGACACGACGGAAACGCGTGCGCCGGCGTCGGCTTCGGCGTCGATGGAAGTCGACAGCCAGCGCACCGAGAATTTCCCACTCGACGGCGCACGCTGGATCGAAGGCCGAGTGCAGTTCCCGCCCGGCACACCGGCGGACGAGGTGCTCGAGGTATGGGCGCTCTCGTCGCCCGTTCAACCGTTGGCAGGACGTCAAGCCAATCCGCTCGACGCGTACTGGTTGACTCGGGCCGCGCAAGCGAACGAAGCCAAGAATGACTGGGCCGTGCGACGCGTCGCTGCGGATGGTTCGTTCCGTGTGCCGTTTCCCTCCGCGAAACCAGCGGTCGTCGCGTTGATCGGGCGCTACCTGTACCTGTCCGAGATGTCGCGGGTGGAAGCGGACGCAGCTCCGGCAGCCCTCGTGCTCGAGCCTGTGCTCGGTGGTTGGCTCGTCGCGCGCTGCACGGTGCCCGCGGGGCTCGCGGCCGAACTCGCGGGAGCACCGGCGGCGCTCTCGGGTTTCAAGCTCGATTCACGCTCCCTACGGCGCGGCCGCGGCTTCTTGAATCGCGAGGCGTCGGTCGGACCGGATCTCTCCTTCGAGCAGCTCGCGCTGCCGACGGATCTGCAACTCACGATCGTGGTCAGTCCGAGGACCCTCGCTGTCGCGACGCACTCGGACTTCAAGGTGGAAGCGGGCCAGAAGACCGAGGTCGTGATCGACGTCGAGCTCGGCGCTCGTGTGCTGGGGCGCGTGAAAGACGACCAAGGAACGCCGGTCGCCGGTGCGACCATCGAATCGCAAGAGCGGCGATTCAACATGGCCCGCAACTTCGGCAACACACAGCGCACGACGGTGTCGGCCGCCGACGGCAGCTTCGAGCTCCCCGGCTTGCGCGCGGGCAAGACGCACCTGTCTGCAGAGCTCGAGGGCTACGTCGCCGGACAGAGCGAAGAGATCGAGCTCGCCGTCGGCGGAACGCTCGACGGCGTCGAGATCGAGTTGTCGCGCGGGAACCAGCTCAAGGGTCGAGTGACTTGGCCGGATGCAACGCCGGCTCGCGGCGCGACCGTCAGCGCGCGCGGCATCCCAGAGCCACAGGCGCGCGGTCCGCGCCGAATGGGTGCCCGGAGACCGCCGACCAGCGAGACACGCAGCGCGATCGCGGACGACAACGGTGACTTCACGTTGTCGGGTCTCGGAGATGGACCGTTCACCGTGCAAGCCGGACAGCGCAAGTCGCCGACGACCGCGACCGTCCAGGCCGACGCGACGAACTCGAGCGACACGACCGTCGAACTGTCGAACAAGAAACCGGACCAAGGTCCGCTCTGGACGGCGACGCTGCACGACGTCGCTGCCGGGAGCAACGGCCTCGCCTTCGTGCTCCGCGAGCCGTCCGGAATCAAGGGCCGCGTCGTCGACGACGCCGACGCGCCGGTCTCCACGTTCCAAGTGACGGCGACGCCTGCGTCCGGAAACGGACCGTTCGGCTCGGAGGCGGGAGGCCGGGGCGTCAGCGAGGTGCACATCGTCGACAACAACCCGCGCTCGGCGGCGTTCGAGTCCGCCGAGGGCAAGTTCTTCCTCGAGGGTCTTCAAGACGGCAAGTACAGCTTCGCCGTCACAGCGGACGGATACCTGCAAACGGGTGGGAAGCCATCGGTCGTCATCCCCCAGGCGGAAGCCGAGTTCCTCGTCCGACTCGTGCGCACCGGATCCGCAGCGGGCCGCGTCGTCGATCCGACCGGCCGGCCGGTCGCGGGCGCGTCGATCAGCGCCGGCACCCCCGGCACGAACGGTCCCTTCAACTTCGGGAACGACGACGTCTCGAGCGACAGCGACGAGAACGGCGAGTTCGTGCTCGAACACGTTCCGTCGGGAACGATCGAGCTCACCGCCAGCGCCGATGATTGGGCGAAGAGCGAGCCGCTCGCGGTGCAGATCGTCCCGCGCGAGCGCACGCCGAACCTCGTGGTCGTGCTCCGTGCGGGCGGGCGACTGACCGGCGAGATCTACAACTCGTCCGGCGCGCCGAGTGCCGGGCGCACGATCCAGATGTTCTCGATGGACGCGGGCGACATGCGCTCGATCAGCGCGGACGCGGCCGGACGCTTCGAAGCCGATCACCTGACACCGGGCTCGTATCAGCTCATCGCACAACCCGGCCAGAAAGAGTTGGAGCAGATCGAGGCGCGCGCCAGCAGCGACGACGCCAATCCGGCGGAGATCATGTCCGCGATGAAGATGGCGTCGGCCACGATCAAGGACGGCGAGACGACGCACGTCGTGATGGGCGCGCCGCCCAAGGCGCCGGTGAAGGTCTCGGGCACGATCACGCGTGCGGGCGAGCCGGCCGGCAATCGCAACGTGATGGCGATCAGCGAAGGCGGCGCGATGCTCGAATCCTTCAAGATGGGCAAGGTCGATGCGAACGGTCATTACGAGGTGACGCTCGACAAGCCCGGCGCCGTGATGCTCGTCGTGTCGATGAACCCCGATCCGGGTCGCGGCATCGAGTTCTACGAGACGATTCCAGAAGTCGCCGAGTATCGACTCGACCTCGCGCTCCCGCTCGGCGGCATCCGCGGCCGCGTGCGCGGCAGCGACCGGCGCCCGCTCGCCGGCGTGAGCGTGCAGCTCCTGTCGGACAGCAGCTCGTCGAGCATGTCGATGATGTCCGGCGGACCGGCGAGCGCAGTGACCGACGCGGACGGACGCTTCGAGTTCGCCGATCTTCACCCCGGCGTCTTCGCCGTCGCCGCAGGCGGCTCGATGGGTCGCCGGTTTCAGAGCGACGACAGCCCGCACGGCCGCAGCGTGCGCGGCGGCCTGCGCGTCGAAGCCGACAAGATGCTCGAGAACGTCGAGCTCGAGCTGTCGCTGCCCGGCAAGATCACGGGGCGTGTGCTCGACGCGAGCGGTGCGCCCACCGGCGGCGCGACCGTCTACGTCCGTGACGCAGAGGGCGAGCTCCTCCACCGCTTCTCCGCGTGCACGAGCGACGCCAGCGGACGATTCACGTACGAGGGCGTGTCGCCCGGCAAGTACACGCTGTGCGCGCGCACGACGACGCTCGCCGCTCCCGAATCCAAACCGATCAGCGTCCACGAGAGTGAGCCGAGCGAAGTCGATGTGACGCTCGAACCCGGCACGTGGCTCCGGATTTCACTGGAAGACGGCGAGCAGAAAGCCGTTCGGGCGCAAGTCAGCGTGAAGAATGAACGCGATCAGGAGATGAGCCAGATGTTCGCCTTCGACTCCATCCAATCGATGATGAGCGAAGGCATCTCGTCGACCGAGCGACGCGTCGGTCCATTGCCGTCCGGCAAGTACGTCGTGACCGCGACGGCGCGCGATGGCAAGACGACGAAGAAGTCGATCACGCTGAAAGGACAGGACGAGAGGAAGGTCGTGCTGCGACTGGATTGAGTGTACGGCGCGTCTCTCGACTCCGACGGAGATCGTCATGAGCAAAGAGAGCGGAGCTCGCGCTCGCCACTGCAGGCCCTGGCCGTGTGTGCCGGCGTAGCTCGATGCGCGCGCTCGATGCGCGCAACCGATCAGCGCACCCGGTTCGTGCGCAACCAATCGAGCCAGTCGCTCATGTCCTTCGGCAGCGGCGCGGCGAGCTTCAACGGCTCGCCGGTGACCGGGTGCGCGAACTCGAGCTCGGCCGCGTGCAACGCTTGGCGCGTCATCGGCGGTGCGCCTTCGGGGAGTTGCCACGGCCCACCTTTGCGCGGCAGATAGAGCTTCTCCCCCACGAGCGGCGTTCCGACCGAAGCCAAGTGCACGCGCACTTGATGCGTGCGACCGGTCTTCGGCAACACGTCGAGCAACGCGAAGCCGTCGAATCGCTCGCGCACTTCGTAGTACGTCGACGCCGGCCGGCCTTCGCCCTGCGCGACGATGCTGATGCGATCGCGCGAACGAGCGCTGCGGCCGAGCGGCGTCTCGATCCACTGCGTTGCGAACCGCGGGCTGCCGTGCACGATCGCGACGTACGTCTTCTTCACGGCGCGCGCATGGAACGCGCGCTTCAGGCCTTCGAGCGCTTCGGACGTGCGACCGAGCAACAGGAGCCCGCTCGTCTCGCGATCCAGTCGATGCGCGACACCCGGACGATCCTCGCCATGGATCGAAGGCAGCGGACCGAAGCGCGCCTCGGCCCAATCCGCGACGGAGGCATCGCTGCCCGCGCCATTGCGGTGCGTCAGAACGCCGGCAGGCTTGTCGATCGCGATGAGGTGGTCGTCGACGAACACGACCGGGAGGTCGAGATCGAGCGCACGGGTCGCATCGAATCGAGTTCCCGCCCGGTCGAGCACGAGCTCCCCGCCGGTCATCAGGATCAGGCCAGGTTTCGTGACCACCTCGCCCGCCAGGCGCACCCGGCCTTCCTTGATCCAGCCCTGCAAGCGCGTGCGCGATTCGTCGCACACCAGAGAGCCGAGTACTTGATCGAGGCGCTTGCCGCGCGCGTCGTCGCCCACGGTGAACACTGAGTCTTCCTTGGGCATCATCTTTTCATTGTAGCACGCAGCGTGGCATTATCCCCGCACCGACTCAGCGAGGCCCATATGAAGCACTGGTCATGATCGAACGACGTCCTTGCGTACTCCTCGTCGACGACGATCCGCGCATGATCGACTTGATCGGCGCCGTGCTCGAGCACCAGGGCTTCGACACGAGCCTCGCGCGCACGCCCGACGCGGCGATTCAACTGCTCAGGTCGATCCAATTCGACGCGATCGTCACCGACGTCCAGTTCGACGGCTTCGCCGAGGGCACGCTCGTGCTCGCGGCCGCCCGCGATCTGCAACCGCGCGCCGTCGTCGTGCTGATGACGGGCTACCCCGAGCTCGAGAGCGCCGTCTCCGCGATCAAAGCCGGCGCGATCGATTACCTGAAAAAGCCGGTCGACCCGATCCTGCTCGCGACGTACATCCACCGCGCGTTGCGCGAAAGGCAGATCGCGGAGCCCACGCTCCAATTCACCGACCTCGTCGACATCTTGTCCGGAATGGTCGCGAACACCATCGAGCGCATCGATCCGTACACGGCCGGCCACGGGGAACGCACGCGCAAGTATTCGCGCATCTTGGCCGAGCGCGTCGGGCTCGATCGCGCGCGCTGCGAAAGGCTCGAGCTCGCCGCGATCGCGCACGACTACGGCAAGATCTACCTCGACGATCTCACGTTCCTCACGAAGAAGGGACCGCTGACCGCCGCCGAATACAAGGAAGTGCAGAAGCACCCGGCGCTCGGCGCGCAGAAGCTCGGTCACCACTCGACGCTGAAGGAAGTGTGCAAGATCGTCGCGGAGCACCATGAAAAGTACGACGGCACCGGGTATCCGCGGCGCTTGAAGCACGACGAGATCTCGCTCTCGGGCCGCGTTCTGGGAGTAGTCGAGGTGTTCGACAGCCTGTCGACGAAGCGCTCCTACAAGGACGTGTGGGAGCTGCCGAAGACGCTCGAGTTCTTCGCTGCGCAGCGCGATCGCGCGTTCGATCCGGAAGTGCTCGACGAATTCCTGAAGCTGCTCGAGGTGCACGGCGAGGAGTGGATGAAAGCGCCGCTCGTCGACCTCAAGGCAGCGGGACTCGCCTTGGAGAACTGAGCATGGCGGGAGCGCTCGCGCTGCTGTGCGTCCTCTCCGTTGGGAGCGCGCCCCGCGCGCCCCGAACGATCGCAAGCGCACCCGCTGCACAGCCGCCCGGCCTCGTGCTCGTCGCGGGCGGACGCACGCAGATCGGAATCGAGCCGCGCGAGCTCGTGCATTTATTGGAAGCCGAGCCCAACGCGCAAAACTACGCGGGATCGATTTCGGCCGAGACGCCGCGTCACGAGCGCACGGTCGAGAGCTTCTACTTGATGACGACGGAGGTCACGAACGAGCAGTACCTCGCGTTCGTGAAGGCGACCGGTGTCCATCCGCCGGAGCACTGGGGCGAGGCGGCGATGCGCGCCGGCCTGACGGCTTTCTACAAGGAAGAGGAAGCGCTCAAGCAAGCCGCGCGCGCGGCGGGCCGGCCCGCCCCGCCGGCCGCGACGTTCGACAGACGCGTGTGGTGGCGCGATCACTGGCCGACATCGAACTGGTCGATTCCGAAAGGCGACGAGCAGAAGCCCGTCGTGTTCGTCGATTTCACGGACGCGCGCGCCTATGCGCGTTGGGCTGGCCTGCGCCTACCCACGGAATTCGAATACCAGCGCGCGGTGCGCGGCGACACGACGCGCGCGTATCCGTGGGGCAACGATTGGGACAACGAGAAGTACGCGGCGACGAGCCATCTCAAAAAGAAGGGCACTCTGTTTCCCGTCGCGAGCTTTCCCGGCGGCGTGAATCGTCAGGGCGTCTTCGATCTCGCGGGGAACGTGTGGGAATGGACGTCGAGTCCCTATGCACCTTTCCCCGGCTACGAACGGCGCGTCCTCGAGTTCGGTTACGGAGACAAGAAGCGCACGGTCAACGCGCTCGCGGACTTCGACGAAGCGCAGCGCGTCGTCGTCGGCGGATCGTTCCAAACGAGCCAGATCATGGCGCGCGGCAGCGTGCGCCGTGCGGCGGATCCGGAGCAATCGACGGATGCGCTCGGCTTCCGGTGCGCCGCCAGCCCGCGCTCCGGCTTCGACGCGGCGACGTTTGTGCTCGAGTCCGAGCTGACTCCCAACATCCGTCCGCGAGACGAGCAGGGAATGATCGCGTACGCGCCGGAGAATTGCGTCGCGGTCGAACGCTGGACGAGCAGACCGGGCGCGGGCGGGCCGTCCGGCTACGCCGTGATCGAGAGCTATCGCTTCGCGCTGTTCACGCCTGTGAAGACGCTCCCGGCTTCCGATCCACAGACTCTCGACAAGCGGTCGCTCGAGGAGGGTCCCGTGCTGCTCGGTTTCCTTTCGACGAGCGAGCGCATGCTCGCACCCGATCTCGCGCCGGGTACGTACCTCGTGTCGTTTCGTGCGCGCGGAATGCCGCCGTATCCATCGGCGCGCGCTCAGGCGAGCGGCGAACGCGACACGAAACCCGCGTCGGAGCCGCCGATCGAAGAGACGCTCGGCCTCGACATCGCGCTCGATCACCTGATCTTCACGTCGCTCACCGGCCGTGCGGTGCGCGCGCTGCGGACGAAGCTCGAGTGGGCCAACCTGCGTGAGAGCCGCGTCGAGATCGTGCCGGGCACGCATACGGGCACGGATACCGACTCGGACGACACGATCGGCGCGAACGACACGCTGCGGTTCGGGCTGTGCCTAGCGGGCCGAGGCACGCAGAAGGGCTGCCTCATCGATCTGCCGTTGCGATTGGTGCGCGGAACGATCGACGCGAGCTGGATGCGCTGAGTGGCGCGAGCGGAGATCGAGCGCGAGCGGAGATCGAGCGGAGACGGCGAGCGCGGTGAGGACTGGGAAGACTGCAAAGCGATGGATGCCGCGGTTCATGTCCGTCGAGTGCGAGTCCGTCGAGTACGGTGTCGGCGAGTACGGTGTCAGACACTTTTTTTCACCCCGCCGGCCG